>NC_017278.1:1895848-2243772 GCF_000236585.1 Thermus sp. CCB_US3_UF1 | reverse complement strand
GTGGTGGTGGTGGGGGGAGGGCATGCCGGCCTCGAGGCCGCCTGGGCCGCGGCGGCCTTGGGGGTGCGGGTGGCCTTGGTGACGGTGAACCCCGAGCGGATCGGGATGATGCCCTGCAACCCCGCGGTGGGGGGGCCGGGCAAGAGCCAGCTGGTGGCGGAGGTGGTGGCCCTGGGGGGGCTCATGGGCCGGGCCGCGGACGCCGCCGCCATCCATACCCGGGTCCTCAACCGCTCCAAGGGGCCGGCGGTGCAGAGCCTAAGGGTCCAGGTGGACCGGGACCTTTATGCCCTGAAGGCCCAGGAGATCCTCCAGGAGAGGCCGGTGGAGGTCCTTCGCGGCGAGGTGGCTGCCCTCTGGCTGGAGGGGGGGAGGCTTGTAGGGGTGCGCACGGTGGACGGGCGCGGGATTGGGGCCAAGGCGGTGGTGGTGGCCGGAGGGACCTTCCTGGGGGGGGTGGTCTGGTATGGCCGCCGCTCCCGCCCGGCGGGGAGGCAGGGGGAGCCCCCGGCCCGCTTCCTCTCCCAAAGCCTCAGGGCCGTAGGCCACACCCTGCGCCGCTTCAAGACGGGCACGCCCCCCAGGATCCGCTTTGACTCTGTGGACTTCGCCGAGCTGGAGGTGGTCCCCCCCGAGGTCCCCCCGGGGAGTTTCACGGGAAACCCTGGGCCCCACGCCGCCCGGCTTCCCACCTGGCAGACCCGGACCACGGAGGCCACCCACCGCCTCATCCGGGAAAACCTCCACCTTTCCCCCCTTTACGCCGGCGACATCCAGGGGATCGGCCCCCGGTACTGCCCCTCCATTGAAGACAAGGTGGTGCGCTTCGCCGACAAGGAGAGCCACCTCCTCTTCGTGGAGCCCGACGGCCTGGCCACCAGCGAGGTCTACCTCCAGGGCTTTTCCTCAAGCCTTCCCCCCGAGCTCCAGGAGACCATGGTGAAGAGCCTCCCCGGCTTCGCCCGGGCGGTGATCCAGCGCTACGCCTACGCGGTGGAGTACGACAGCCTGGACCCCACGGAGCTCACCCGGGGGCTCCAGTCCCGCCTCCTCCCTGGCCTCTTCAGCGCCGGCCAGGTGAACGGCACCTCGGGGTATGAGGAGGCGGCGGCCCAGGGGCTTCTGGCCGGCCTCAACGCCGCCCGGTACGCCCTGGGCCTGCCTGAGGTCCACCTGCCCCGGGAAAGCGGCTACATCGGGGTCCTGGTGGATGACCTGGTGGGCCGAGGCACGGATGAGCCCTACCGCATGATGACCTCCAGGGTGGAGCTCCGCCTCCTCTGCCGCGCCGATAACGCCGACGAGCGCCTTGTTCCCCTGGCCGTGGCCTGGGGCCTGCGGCCCGAGGAGGACCGCCTCCAGGTGGAGGCCAAGTACCGCCGGGTGGCGGCGGAGCTGAAGCGCCTCGAGGCCCTGCGCCTGGAAGGGGTGAGCGGCCTGGGGTGGTTGCGGCGGCCGGGGAACACCTACGCGGCCTTGGCCGAGCGTTTCCCCCCGCCCGAGCCCCTCACCCCCGAGGAGGCCTACCAGGTGGAGGTGCGGGCCAAGTACGCGGGGTACATGGAGCGCCAGGAACGGCTTAGGGAGAAGCTCAAGGACCTCGAGGCCTTCCGCATTCCCGAGGGCCTGGACTTCCCCCGCGTTCCCGGGCTTTCCCGCGAGGCGGTGGAGAAGCTTTCCCGCCTGCGCCCCCGCACCGTGGCCGAGGCGGCCCGGGTGCCGGGCATCCGGGATTCCGACCTCACCGCCCTCCTGGTACACCTGCGGAGGCAGGCCTGATGTTTCCCGTGAAACATGGGGGGCGGGGGTGGGCCTGAGCCTCGAGGGGAGCCGGCTCCTCCTGGAAGGGGGGGCGGCCCTGGGCCTGGACCTGGAGCCCCACCTCCCCGCCTTCGCCCGCCTGTATGAGCTCCTGATGGAGGCCAACCGGCGGGTGAACCTCACGGCCTTGCGCACGGAAAGGGAGGTGGTGGTCAAGCACTTCCTGGACTCCCTCACCCTCCTCACCCTGCCCCTCTGGGAGGGGCCCTTGCGGGTCCTGGACCTGGGCACGGGGGCGGGCTTCCCCGGCCTGCCCCTGAAGATCGTCCGCCCCGACCTGGAGATCACCCTCCTGGACGCCACCCGCAAGAAGGTGGCCTTCGTGGCGGAGGCGGTGGCCGCCCTGGGCCTGAAGGGGGCCCACCCCTTGTGGGGACGGGCCGAGGCGCTGGCCCACGGGGAGCACCGGGAGGCCTACGCCCGGGTGGTGGCCCGGGCCGTGGCCCCCCTGTGCGTCCTGGCCGAGCTGGGCCTTCCCTTTCTGGCTGTGGGCGGGCGGATGGTGGCCCAGAAGGGGCCTAGGGTGGAGGAGGAGCTTGCCCCCCTGCCCCGGGCCCTGGCCCTCCTCGGGGGGCGGCTGGAAGGGGTCCATCCCCACAGCCTCCCCTTGCTGGGGGAGGTGCGGAACCTGGTGGTCCTGGGGAAGGAGGCCCCAACCCCCACCCGGTATCCCCGCCGCCCGGGCATCCCGGAAAAGCATCCCTTATGCTAAGGCCAAGGTGCGGCGGATCGCCCTAGTCAACCAAAAGGGAGGGGTGGGGAAGACCACCACCGCCCTGAACCTGGCGGCCTACCTGGCCCGCATGGGCTGGCGGGTCCTCCTGGTGGACCTGGACCCCCAGGGCAACGCCACCAGCGGCCTAGGCCTGCGTCCGGAACGGGGCGTGTACCAACTCCTCCAGGGGGAGGCCTTGGAAAGCCTGGTGTGGGAGGCGGATGGGTTCCACCTCCTCCCCTCCACCCCCGAGCTGGTGGGGGCCACGGTGGAGCTGGCCGAGGCTCCCCTGGCCCTGGCGGAAGCCCTTCGGGACGAGGCCTACCACTTCACCCTCCTGGACGTTCCCCCAAGCCTCTCCCCCCTGACCCTCAACGCCCTCGCGGCAGCCCAGGGGGTGATCGTGCCCGTCCAGGCGGAGTACTACGCCCTGGAAGGGGTGGCGGGCTTCCTGGCCACCCTGGAGGAGGTGCGGGCCCGCCTGAACCCCGGTCTTCGGCTCCTGGGCATCCTCATCACCATGTACGATGGCCGCACCCTGCTTTCCCAGCAGGTGGAGGCCCAGCTCCGGACCCACTTCGGGGAGAAGGTGTTCTGGACGGTGGTCCCCCGTAACGTGCGCCTGGCCGAGGCCCCCAGCTTCGGCAAGACCATCGCCCAGCACGCCCCCACCTCCCCCGGGGCCCACGCCTACCGCCGCCTGGCCGAGGAGGTGATCGCCCGTGTCCAAGAAGCCTAGCGGTCTAGGGAGGGGGCTGGAGGCCCTGTTGCCCAAGACCCCTGGGGGGGTGGTCCGCCTCCCCTTGACGGCCATCCGCACCAACCCCCAGCAGCCCCGCCGCCGCTTTTCCCAGGAAAGCCTGGAGGAGCTCGCCGCCTCCATTCGGGAAAAGGGGCTTCTCCAGCCTCTTCTGGTGCGGCCTAAGGGCGAGGGGTACGAGCTGGTGGCCGGGGAGCGGCGCTACCGCGCCGCCCAGATGGCGGGCCTGGGGGAGGTTCCGGTCCTGATCCGGGACCTGAGCGACCAGGAGGCCCTAGAGCTGGCCCTGGTGGAAAACCTGCAGCGGGAGGACCTCAACCCCGTGGAGGAGGCCCGGGGGTACCAGGCCCTCCTGGCCATGGGCCTCACCCAGGAGGAGGTGGCCAAGCGGGTGGGCAAGGCCCGCTCCACCGTGGCCAACGCCCTCCGCCTCCTTCAGCTGCCCCAGGAGGCCCTGGAGGCCTTGGAAAGGGGGGAGATCTCCGCCGGCCACGCCCGGGCCCTTCTGATGCTGGAGCCGGAGGACCGGCTTTGGGGGTTGCGGGAGATCCTGGAGAAGGGCCTTTCCGTCCGCCAGGCCGAGGCCCTAAGGGAACGCCTCCTGCGGGAACGGGCCCCTAGGCCTCGGGAAGACTCCCCCTTGGCCCTAGAGCTATCCCGCCACCTGGGCCTGCCGGTGCGGGTGGTGGGGGGGAAGCGGGGGAAGGTGGTGATCCACTACCGCTCCCTGGAGGAGCTGGAGGCCCTGTTGCGGCGCCTCGGCTACCAGGCGTAGCCGAAGCGGACCCGCACCGCCCCCGCCAGGTCCGTGCGGTACACCCGTACCCCGTGGGCCGCCAGGCGTTCCAGCACCTCGGGGTGGGGGTGCCCGAAGGGGTTTCTCCCCACCCCTATGAGGGCCACGGCCGGGCGGGCCCTTTGCAGAAGGGCTTCCGCCGTGCCGGTACGGGAGCCGTGATGGCTCACCTTGAGGACCTCCACCGGGCCGGGGAAGAGCTGGGCCTCCACCCCCTGGGGTACGTCCGCCAGGAGGAGGGCCTTGGCCCGGCCAAAGTCCAGGAGGAGGACCAGGCCGTCCCGGTCGTCCTGGCCGCTTGGGCCGGGGGGCCAGAGGACCTCGAGGCGCCCCCTCCCCACCCCTAGCCGCGTCCCCCTGCCGGGGTAAAGGATGGGGATGCGCCGGGCCTTCAGGGCCTGGACCAGGGGGTGGTCCCGGCGGAAGGCGGGGGAGAGGAGGGCCAGGCCCACGGGCACCTCCTCCACCACCTTGCCCAGGCCGCCAAAATGGTCCGCGTCCGGATGGGTGGCCACCAGGACCTCGAGGGCCTCCACCCCTAGGGCCCTTAGGGCCCGTACCACCCTTGCCCCCTGCTCGGGCCGCCCCCCGTCCACCAGGACCTCGGCCCCGCCCATCCGAGCCAGGAGGGCATCCCCCTGGCCCACATCCAGGGCCCAGAGGTCCAGGGGCTTGGGCCATGCGGCGAGAAGCCCCGCCAAGACCGGAAAGCTGGCCAGGACCAGGGCCTTCCGCCAGGGAAGGAGGCGATGGAGGGCCAGGAAGGGGGGTAGGAGGGCCAGGTAATAAAGGCCAAACCCCTGGGGGGCGATCTCCCCCCAGCGCAGGAGGGGCCCGTGGCTTCCCACCTGGGCCAAGAGGAGAAGCCCCCGGCCCAGGGGTTCCACCAAGGGGGCCAGGAGGCCACCCAGGAGGAGCTTGAGGAAGCCCAGGGGTACCAGGAGGGCCACCAGGGGCAGGGCCAGGAGGTTGGTCAGGGGGGAAAGGAGGGGGAGGAAGCCGAAGCGGTGGAGGAGGAGGGGGACCAGGAGGGCCTGGGCCGCCAGGGTGGTGAGGAAGGCCCCCAGGAGGTACCCCCTTACCCCCTTCCAAGGGGGCAGGCAGGGGAGGATGAGGGCGATCCCCAGCACGGCTAGGTGGGAGAGCTGGAAGCCGAGGCTTAGGAGGGCCTCGGGGCGGAGGAGGAGCTGGAGGAAGAGGGCCAGGCCCAAGGCCTGCAGCACCCCTGCCCCCCCTAAGCCCAGGAAGAGGCCCAGGAGGGAGAGGCCCGCCATGAGGCTGGCCCGGACCAGGGAAGGGCTAGGCCCCGCCAGCCAAAGGTAAAGGGGCAGGAGGAGGAGGGCCAGGAGGTAGCGCCCGCGGCCCAAGGGAAGGAGGAGGACGCTGCCCACCAGGAAGCCCACGTGCAGCCCGGAGAGGGCCAGGAGGTGGGCCAGCCCCGCCCGCTGGAAGAGGGGGTAGGTTTCCTCCAAACCCTCCTTGTCCCCCAGGACCAGGCCCTCCGCCACCTCCCGGACCGGGGGGGAGAGCCCCTGGGCCAGCCGTTCCCGTAGGGGCCGCCGGGGATCCCCCAGGGGGGCTAGGGCCTCCGCCCGTTCCACGTGAAACACCCCCTTCACCCCTTGGGCCAGGAGCCAGGCCCGCAGGTCCACCCCCCCGGGGTTGCGCCGGTCCTCGGGGGGAGCCAAATACCCCCGGAGGCGGTAGAGGCCGTCCTCCAGGGGCGGGTAATGCCGCACCCAAAGGCGGTGCCCTTCCCAGGCGGTAAACCCCCCTTCCACCGGGAAAACCCCTTCCAGCCGCAGGCCAAAAGGGGGCTCGGGGAGGGGCAGGAGGGCGCCGCGGAGGGCCACCAGGGCCAGGCCCAGGGCCAGGGGAAGGCGGAAGAAGGGAAGCAGGGGCAGGGCCAGGGCCAAGGCCCAGGGCTGGAGCAGCCCCCAAGCCCCCAGAACCCCCCCTACCCCCAGGCCCATCCCCCACCCCAGGGCTGGGGCTAGGGGATGCCTGGGGGCCCTTTGCATCTCAGGGGCGCACGTAGGGTCGGAGCCGCTCCAGGGTGGCCGGCCCGATCCCCTTCACCCGCAGGAGGTCCTCCACCTTCCCGTAAGGCCGGCCCTCCACGATCCTCCGCGCCAGGGTGGGGCCGATACCGGGCAGGGCCTCCAGCTCCTCCAGGCTGGCCCGGTTCAGGCTGATGGGCTCCGGGGGTGGAGGGGTGAAGCGGGGCTCTGCCCAGACCTCCACTGCCACGGGGCCGGGTCCCGGGGCCACCTTGGGCCACAGGGCCAGGAGGCCCAGGAGGGCTACCGCCAGGAGGTAGCCAAGGACCACTCCGCCAAGGCCAGGCCGATCCCCCCCAGGACCACCCCGGCCAGGGCCCAGGGGTCGGCCCCCGGGTTGAGGGCCACGAAGCCCAGGGTGTAGCCCAGGGTGAGGAGGGAGAGCGCCTTGAGGGGAAGGGCCAAAGGGTTGCGCTGCCTCCCCTTCTCCTTTGGGGCTTCCGCCGGGGCTGGGGGAGGGACCGGCTCCGGCTCGGGGGCCAGCTCCACGGAGGCCCGCTTGGGGGGGGGTTCCTCCTCCCAGAGGGAAGGCCTCGAGGCCTCCTCCCTGGGGGTTGGGGCCGGGCTCGGCGGCGGGGGGGCTGGCCGCGGGGGCGCTTCCCCCCTTGGGGGCGGGGTGGCCGTGGCCTTCCGGGCCCGGGCCACGTGGGGCTTCAGCCCCTCCAGGAAGGCCTTGAGCTCCTCCAGGGGAAAGGCCTTGAGGGGGATGGCCAGGGCCTCGGCCTCCCCCTGGACCGCCAGGGTGCCCGCCTCCCCCCGCCCCACCCGGCGGATGCGGGCCAGTTCCAGGCGCTTCACGCCCTCCTCGTCCACCAGGATCAGATGGGTTTCGGTAACGGCCAAAAATCCTCCCGGGCCCTCCAGCTGGGCCAGGGCCCGCTCCCCCAGGCGGGAAAAGGCCGCTTCATACTTGCCCATGACCCCATTGTATACTCGGCCCGTGCCCCTGCGCTTAGGCCACCGCGGCGCCCCCAAGAGGGCGCGGGAGAATACCCTGGAATCCTTTAGGAAAGCCTTGGAGGCGGGCCTGGACGGGTTTGAACTGGACGTGCACCTCACCCGGGATGGGGTCCTGGTGGTGTTCCACGATTTTGCCCTGGGGGGGGTTCCCTTGGCCTCCCTCACCCGTAGGGAGCTTCCCGCCTACGTGCCCACCCTGGAGGAGGTGCTCGAGGCCTTTCCCGGGGCTTGGATCAACGTGGAGCTCAAGAGCCTGCCCCCGGAGACGGATGGCCGGGAGGAGGCCTTGGCCGGGCTCCTTGCCCGTTATCCCTCGGAGCGGATCTGGGTGAGCTCCTTTGACCCCCTGGCCCTGGTGCGGCTGAGGCGGCTGGGGGTGGGCCCCTTGGGCCTCCTCTACCAGCGCCCGGAGGCCGAGGCCCTGGCCCCCTGCCTGGGGGTGGAGTGGCTGCACCCCGAGGCCTCCTTGCTCACCGAGGAGCGGGTGAAGGCCCTCAAGGGGAGGTACCGCATCCTGGCCTGGACGGTGAACGCGCGCCCGAGGGCCGAGGCCCTGGCGGCTTGGGGGGTGGACGCTTTGGTGAGCGATCTTCCGGAGGTCCTCGTATAATGGGGGGGCTATGGCGAACCTGAAGAGCCTTCCCGTGGGCAAAGGCGCGCCGGAAGTGGTCCACATGGTCATCGAGGTCCCCCGGGGTTCCGGGAACAAGTACGAGTACGACCCCGAGCTGGGGGTGATCAAGCTGGACCGGGTTCTCCCCGGAGCCCAGTTCTACCCCGGGGACTATGGCTTCATCCCCTCCACCCTGGCCGAGGACGGGGACCCCCTGGACGGCCTTGTCCTCTCCACCTACCCCCTCCTGCCCGGGGTGGTGGTGGAGGTGCGGGTGGTGGGCCTCCTCCTCATGGAGGACGAGAAGGGGGGAGATGCCAAGGTGATCGGGGTGGTGGCCGAGGACCAGCGCTTAGACCACATCCAAGACATCGCCGACGTGCCCGAGGGGGTAAAGCAGGAGATCCAGCACTTCTTTGAGACCTACAAGGCCCTCGAGGCCAAGAAGGGGAAGTGGGTCAAGGTGACGGGCTGGCGCGACCGGCAGGCCGCCTTGGAAGAGGTCCGGGCCTGCATCGCCCGCTACGGGGCCTGAAGCCTTTTGCCTGTACAATGGCCCCGGAGGAGCCCTTATGGTCTGCCCGGTTTGCGGGGAACCCCTGGAGCGGGAAGGGTACGAGGCGGGGGAGCTGGTGGACTGCGAGGCGTGCGGCGCCCTGCTCCGCATCCTTTCCGACGGCAGCCTGGAGCTGGTGGAGGCCCGCGAGGAGGGCGAGGCCGAGGCCCTTTGGGGGCTTTCCGCCTATGGCGAGGGCGAGGAGGCGGTCCTGGTCCTTTCCGACGGGGCCCTGGAGGAGGAGGTGCGCCTCTCCAAGGCTGAACTCCTGGAGGCCTTGCGCCGCCTAGAGGAGGGCCTGGGGGAGGAGCCCCCCAAGGAGGCCGAGGACGAGCCCAACCTGGAGCCCGATTACCTGACGGTGCACCTGGAAAGCGACCAGGGCCCCTTGGCCCTGCGGCGCATCCTCTTCCCCGGGGCGGAGGACCTCTTGGAGTTCACCCTCCCCTCCGGCTCGGTCTACGAGTTCCCCTTCCGCGCGGTGCAGGACCTCCTCCGCCCCCTCCTCCTCTAGCGTGCGCCTGGTCCTGGTCCCCACCCCCATCGGCAACCTGGAGGACATCACCCTGCGGGCCCTAAGGGCCCTAAGGGAGGCGGAGGTGGTGGCCTGCGAGGACACGCGGCGCACCGGGCTTCTCCTCCGCCACTACGGCATCCCCACGCCCACCCTGCGCCTGGACCAGCACACCCTGGGCCGGGCCAAGGAGCTCCTGGCCCCGTACGCCCACGTGGCCTACGCCACCGACGCCGGTACCCCGGGGATCTCCGATCCCGGGGCGGAGCTGGTCCGTATGGCCTTAGAATGGGGCTGGCGGGTGGAAGCGCTTCCCGGCCCCACGGCCCTCATCCCCGCCCTGGTGGCCTCGGGCCTGCCCACCCACCGCTTCACCTTTGAGGGCTTCCTGCCCAAGGGGGGAAAGGAGCGCCGGGAGCGGCTTTGGGCCCTGGCGCGGGAAGGGAGGACGGCGGTGCTCTACGAAAGCCCCCACCGCCTGCGCAAGACCCTGGAGGACCTGCGGGAGGTGTACGGGCCCCGCCACCCCGTGGCCGTGGCCCGGGAGCTCTCCAAGGTGCACGAGGAGGTCTTCCGGGGGAGTCTGGAGGAGGCCCTGGCCCACTTTGGCGAGCCCAGGGGGGAGTTCGTCCTGGTCCTGGGACCCAAGGAGGCCCCCCTCCCCGAGGGCCAGGGGCTGGCCCAGGCCCTAAGGGCCCAGGGGCTTAGGGGCAAGGCCCTCTTCCGGGCCCTCCTGGAGCGGGGGGTACCCCGGAACGAGGCCTACCGGCTTTCTTTGGCGTCTTCAGAAACCATGGAGGAGGAATGAAGCGCATAGGGGTTTTCACCAGCGGCGGCGACGCGCCGGGCATGAACGCCGCCATCCGGGCGGTGGTGCGCCAGGCCTACGCCTTGGGCCTCGAGGTCATGGGCATCCGCCGGGGCTACGCCGGCATGATCCACGGGGAGATGCTTCCCTTGGGGGTGCGGGACGTGGCCAACATCCTGCAGCGGGGGGGCACCATCCTCCTCACCGCCAGGAGCCAGGAGTTTTTGACGGAGGAGGGGCGGGCCAAGGCGGCGGAGAGGCTGAGGGCGGCGGGGATTGAGGGCCTGGTGGCCATCGGGGGCGACGGCACCTTCCGCGGGGCCATGCGCCTGGCCGAGGAGCACCGGATTCCCGTGGTGGGGGTGCCGGGCACCATTGACAACGACCTTTTCGGCACCGACTACACCATCGGCTTTGACACCGCGGTGAACACGGCCCTGGAGGCCATTGACCGCATCCGCGACACCGCCGCAAGCCACGAGCGGGTCTTCCTCATTGAGGTCATGGGGCGGGACTCGGGCTTCATCGCCCTGGACGTGGGCCTGGCGGGAGGGGCCGAGGTGATCGCCCTCCCTGAGGAGCCCGTGGACCCCAAGGCCATCGCCGAGGGGCTCCTGGAGTCCCAGCGCCGGGGCAAGACCAGCTCCATCGTGGTGGTGGCGGAAGGGGCTTACCCCGGGGGGGCGGCGGGGCTTTTGGCCGCTATCCGGGAGCACGTGCGGGTGGAGGCCCGGGTCACGGTCCTGGGCCACATCCAGCGGGGGGGAAGCCCCACGGCCAAGGACCGGATCCTGGCCAGCCGCCTGGGGGCGGCGGCGGTGGAGGCCCTGGCCGCGGGGGCGAGCGGGGTCATGGTGGGGGAGGTGGAGGGGGAGGTGGAGTTCACCCCCCTGAAGGAGGCGGTGGAGCGCCGCAAGGACATCCGCCGCTCCCTTTTGGGCCTATCGCGGGTTCTGGCCCTCTAGCCCCAGGGCCTTGCGCAGCCAGGGGGTCTGCCAGGCCAGGCGGAAGGCCTCCCGGGCAAAGGGGCTTTGCCCCACCCCCTCGTAGATGGGGGTGGGCAGGCTGGCCGCGGGGTAGCGGAGCCCCCCGGCGGCGGTCCGCTCCCAGGGGTAGCCGGTCCAAAGGGCCAGGGCCAAGAAAAGGCCGAGGCAAAGCCCCCCCAGGAGGCCGAGGAGGGCCTCGAGGCCCCGGGAGAGGGGGGGCAAGGGCAGGCTCTTGCCCAAGACCCCCAGGAGAAGGCCAAGCCCCAAGGCCCAGCCCGGCCCGGAAAGCCCCACCTGGGCCAGGAGGAGGTAGAGGAGGACCCCGCCCCCGGCGAAGGCCAGGGCCACCCCACCCCGGTAGCCCAGGGCCAGCCCCAGGGCCAGGCTAAAAAGGGCGAGAAGGTCCACCCAGGTGAGCATGCCCCAGTCTACCCCCGGATGCTCCAGCCCCGGGCCCGCAGGGCCGAAACCACCCCTTCCAGGAAGGCGTCCACCTCCTCGTCCGTGAGGGTGCCCGCGGGGTGGCGGAAGCGCAGGTGGAAGGCCAGGCTTTTCTGCCCTTCCTGGAGGGGGGGGCCTTGGTAAAGGTCAAAGAGGCGGAGGCTTTCCAGGTAGGGCCCCGCGGCCTGGCGGACCACCGCCTCCACGGCCCCGTAAGGCACCTCCTCCGGCACCACCACCGCCAGGTCCCGCAGGGCCAGGGGGTAGCGGGACGGGTCTTGGAAGCGGAAGGCCTTTTCCGGCAGGGGCAGGCTGAGCTCAAAGAGCCAGACCGGGGGAAGCTCCAGGGCCCGGCCCACCTCGGGGTGGAGCTGGCCCAGGAAGCCCACCTCCCCCCCCTCTAGCCACACCTTCCCCGAGATCCCGGGGTGGAGGAAGGGGTAGGGGTGGGCCTCCACCCGGAGCTTTAGGCCCAGCCGGGCGGCCAAGGTCTCCAGAAGCCCCTTGAGAAGGGGAAACCCCCCAAGCTTCTCCCCGTGGGGCAGGCCCAGGCCCTCGCCGAAGAGAAGGCCCGCCAGGTGGGTCTTCTCCTCCACCCGGCCCTCCCTCACCCCGTAGACCCGGCCCACCTCAAAGAGAAGGGCCCGCTCGGGCCGGTCCAGGGCCAGGTTCTCCTTCAGAACCTTGAGGAGGCCGGGGAAGAGGTGGGTCCTTAGGGCGGCCCTCTCCGGGCTCAAGGGGTTGTGCAGGCGCAAGGGGGGCGGGGGCAGGCGGAAGACCTCGGCCTCCTTGGGGTCGCTGAAGCTGTAGGTGTAGACCTCCTGGAAGCCCATCCCGGCCAGGAGCTCCCGCAGGCGGCGTTCCGCCCGGTAGGGGCCTTCCACCCCCCGGTTGTCGGGGGCGGGGAAGAAGGCGGGAAGGGCCAGGGGGATGGTCTCGTAGCCCATGAGCCGGGCCACCTCCTCCACCAGGTCCTCCTCCAGCCGGAGGTCCACGCGGCGGCTTGGCGGAGTGACCCGGTAGGGGCCCTCCCCCTCCACCCGGCAGCCCAGGCGCCGGAGGAGGGCGAGCTGCTCCCCCTCGGGGTAGGCGGTGCCCAGGAGGCGGTTGGCGTACTCGGGGCGGAAGGGGATGGGCTCGGGGGGCTTGGGGGTTCCGGCCTCCAGGATCCTCGAGGCCACCCGGGCCCCGGCCAGGGCCTGGAGGAGGGCCAGGGCCCGCCTCTGGGCGGGAATCTGCCCCAAGGGGTCCACCCCCCGCTCAAAGCGGTGGCTGGCCTCGGTGCGCAGGCCGTGCCGCCGGGCGGTCTTGCGGATGGAGACCGGGTCAAAAAGGGCCACCTCCAGGGCGATGGCCTCGGTATCCTCCCGCACCTCGCTTTCTGCCCCGCCCATGACCCCGGCAAGGCCCAAGGGGAAGCTCTCCTCCCCCCGGTACCCCGCGATGACCAGGTCCTCGGGGTGGAGTTCCCGTTCCACCCCGTCCAGGGTGCGGAGGCGTTCTCCGGGCCTGGCCCGCCGCACCCGGATGCCCTCCCCCAGGAAGCGCAGGTCAAAGGCGTGCATGGGCTGGGCCAGTTCCAGCATGGCGTAGTTGGTCACGTCCACCACGTTGCTGATGGGGCGCATCCCCGCGGCGAAGAGGCGGTGCTGGAGCCAGAGGGGGCTCGGCCCCACCCGGAGGCCAAAGGCGTAGGCCAGGGTGAAGCGGGGGGCCCCCACGGGGTCCTCCACCTGGAGGCCGAAGGGCAGGGGTACCTCCTCGGTGGCCAGGGCCACCTGGGGAAGCTCCAGGGCGTAGCCCAGGGCGTGGAGATCGTAGGCCAGGCCCAAGAGGCCCAGGGCGTCGGGGCGGTTGGGGGTGACCTCCAGGTCCAGCACCATCTCCTCGGGCCAGGCCTCGGCCAGGGGGGTGCCGGGGGGAAGCTCCCCAGGGGGGAACTCCAAAAGCCCCCCGCCGTACTCCCCCACCCCGAGCTCCTTGGGGGAGAGGGCCATGCCGAAGGAGCGCACCCCCTGGAGGACCCGTTCCCCAATGCGAACCCCCCCTACCTCGGTCCCCGGGAGGGCCAGGGCCACCCCGATCCCGGCCCGGGCGTTTTCCGCCCCCGAGACCACCTCCACCACCCTCCCCGCGTCCAGGACCAGGCGCTTGAGGGCGGTGCCGGGGATGGGGGTGGCCTCGAGGACCCGGGCGAAGACCACTCCCTCGGGGAGGGCGAAGACCCGTTCCATGCGGTCCGTTTCAAACCCCAAGCCCGCCAGGCGTTCTTCCAGCACCTCGGGGCTTTCCAGCTCGGGCAGGTAGGCCTTGAGCCAGGAGAAGGGCACCCTCATAAAACCCCCCTAAACTGCTCCAGGAACTTCAGCCGTCCGCCGAAGAAGTAGCGGATGTCGGGGATGCCGTAGCGCAGCATGGCCAGCCGCTCCACCCCCAGGCCGAAAGCGAAGCCCGTGACCCCCTCGTAGGCAGGGGGAAGGCCCAGGGCCTGCCGGTACCGGTCCACCGCCTGGAAGACCGCGGGGTGGACCATCCCCGCCCCGCCCAGCTCCAGCCACTTCCCCCCCTCGGGCCACCAGATGGCGAACTGGGCCCCCGGCTCCACGAAGGGGAAGTAAACGGGCTGGAAGCGCACCCGGGAATGGGGGCCGTAAAGGGCCTGGGCCAGCTCGTAGATGGCCCCCTTGAGGTGGGCCATGCTGATTCCCTCCCCCACCACCAGCCCCTCCAACTGGTGGAAAACGGCCTCGTGGGTGGCGTCGGTCTGCTCAAAGCGGAAGACCCGACCGGGGACCACGATGCGGAAAGGCGGCGTGTGGGCCACCATGTAGCGCACCTGCATCGGGGAGGTGTGGGTGCGCAGGAGAAGCCGCCCCTCCACCCGCTCGCCCAGGGGCCCAAGAAGCCCCAGCCCCTCCCCCTGGAGCCAGAAGGTGTCCCACATGTCCCGGGCCGGGTGGTGCTCGGGGATGTTGAGGGCGTCAAAGTTGAAGAACTCCCCCTCCACCTCGGGGCCCTCCACCGCCTGGTAACCCAGGGCGCGGAAGATCTCCACCAGCTCCCGCTCCATCAGGGTGATGGGGTGGAGGCCCCCAGGGAAGAACCCCACCCCGGGAAGGCTCACGTCCTGGCGCTCCTTCTCCAGGGCCTCCTGCAGGGCCTTGGCCTCCAGGGCCCGCTCCCGTTCCTCAATGGCCCGCTCCAGGGTTTCCTTGAGGGCATTGAGCTCCTGCCCCCGCCTCCGCCGCTCCTCCAGGGGCAAGGCGGCCAGGGCCTTCATCTCCTGGGTGAGGAGACCCTTCCTCCCCAGGTAGCGGGCCTTGAGGGCTTGGAGGGCCTTCAGGTCCTGGGCGCTTTCTATGGCGGCTAGGGCTTCCCGTTCCAGCTCCCGCATCCCCTAGAGGATACCCTGCTTGGCGGCCCGGGGTTAGAGGGCCTCCGCCAGCCTCTGGAACAAGGGGGAGGGCTTTGGGGCCTCCCCCCCGTCCTGCCAGGAGAAGCGGAGGTCCCTCAGGGGGCCTTCCCCCACCCCCATGCCCCGGGGGAAGCGGGGGCGGAGGTCTAAGGGCCCGGCCTCCTCCCCGGCGAAGGCTTCCCGGAAGCGGGCCACCTCCCGAGAGGGGCCGAAGTGGAAGGCGTAAAGCCACCACCTTCCCTCCTCCTCCAGGGCGAAGAGGAAGCGGGGGGTGGGGGAAAGGGCAGGAAAGGTCCCGGAAAAAGGCCGCCTAAGGAAGGCCGAGGCCCGCCCTGGTCGCAGGCGGAAGACCGCCTCCAGGGCCTCCCCCAGAAGCCCGAAGCTCCCCACGAAGGGGCGCACCAGGTCGTACCCCTGCACGTTCTTCACCACCACCCCCCCGGCCCGCACCACCCGCCCCTTGGGGGTGCGGAAGGTGAGGCCCAGGACCTCGGCGGGAAAGAAGAAGGTCTGGGCGAACCCGCCCCGGGCGAGAAGCCCCCCTACCCCTCCGGGGAGCTCCACCGGGGGAAAGGGCGGGTAAAGCCCCGTGCCCTCGAGGCGGGCGTAGACGGCTAGGAGCCCCGTTTCCGCCGGGGCCACCAGGTACTGGTCGGCGGCGTGGAGGTCCATGGGGCCATCCTACGCCCTCAGCGCACGGGGGCGAGGAGGAGGGCCAGAAGGGCCAGAAGCGCCCCCACCCCCACGGCCAGGGGGAAGCTGTGGAGGAAAAGGGGGTAAAGGAGGCCCGCCAGGGTCCCTCCCAGGTAGAAGCCCGCCACGTAGGTCCCGCTCACCCCTGCCCCCCGCCGTCCCGCCGCCCCCGAGGCCAGGCTCTGGGCGGTGAAGAGGGCGGCCATCATCAGGACGAAGCCCAGGACCAGCCAGGGGGGCGGGAAGAGGAGGAGCCCCAGGCCCAACAGGACCAGGAGGAAGGCCAGGCGGAAGGTGGCCACCGCCCCCAGCCGCCGGGCCAGCATCCCGGAGAGGGCGCTTCCCGGGATGCCGAAGAGGTAGGCCAGGTACACAAGCCCCACCTCTCCCGGGCGGAAACCCAGCTCCAGGAGGCGGTAGGGGAGGAGGTTGGCCAGGAAGAGGTTGAGGAAGAGGAGGATGCTCCCCACGCCATACAGGGGGAGGGCGGAGAGGTCGTACTGGGGCCGGCCCAAGGGGGGAAGCCCCCCGGGGGCGCGCACCAGGAGGAGGCCTAAGAGGAGGGCGGGGAGGGAGAGGCTGAGGAGAGCTCCCCGCACCCCCACCCCTTCCGCCAGAAGGCCGGCCAGCACCCGGCCCAGGCCCCCTCCCAGGACGTTCCCCGCCATGTACACCCCGGCCATCTCCAGGGCCCTTTGGGGAAAGAGAAGGGGCACCAGGGCGATGGCCAAGGCGGGCACCAGGGCCGCCCCCACCCCCTGGAGGAGGCGGGCGAAGGTCCAAAGGGCAAGGCTGGGGCTCAGGGCCCCCAATACCCCCCCAAGCCCCACCAGGACCAGCCCCCCGCCCAGAAGCCTCCCCGCCGGCCAGGGCAGGCGGGGCACCAGGGGGGAGAGGAGGACCAGGAGGAGGAGGGGGAGGCCCATGCCCGGGCCCGCCGCCCCGGGGGGGGCAAGAAAGAGCCTTTCCAAAAGGGGCAGGAGGGGGACCACGGCGTAGAGGGCGCTGTAGAGGGCCACCCCGGAGAGGAGCACGGCCAGGCGCATCCCCCTTATCCTAGGGCTACCATGCGGGTCCTCGAGGTGGCCTTGCCCCTGCCCCTGCCCCCCATGAGCTACCGCCCTCCCCTGGGCCAGGAGGGGGAGGAGGCCTTGGGCCGGCGGGTGGCCGTGCCCTGGCGGGGGGAGGTGCGGGTGGGGGTGGTGGTGGGGGAGGGGGGGAGGCCCTCCCATGCCCTGCGCCACGCCATCGCCTACCTGGACCCTGGTCCCTACCTGCGCCCGGAGGAGATCCTTTTCCTGGAGGAGGCCAGCCGCTACCTTTTCGCCCCCCTGGGCCAGGTCCTCCAGGATTTCCTCCCCCCCTTCCCCGAGCTCCGCCACCGGGTGCGCCTTTTCCCCGGCGCCGATCCCAAGGTCCTGCCCAAGGGCCTGGAGGGCCTGGTGGCCTGGCGGGAGGCCCAGGGGTTTGACCCCAAGCTTTTGGACCTTTTACGGGAAGCGGGGGTGTTGGAGGAGGAGGTGGCCTTCCGCGAGGGCAGGCGCGTGCTTCTCCCCTTGCGGGAGGGGCATCCCGATCCCCTTTTGGATGGGGTCCTCAAGACCTTGCACGCCCTGGGCCAGGCGGAAAGCCTCGCCGCCCTGGCCCGGGCCGCGGGGGTGGGGGTGGGGCGGGTGAAGCGGCTTTTGCAGGAGGGGTATATCGGCTATGGCCCTCCCCCCGAGCCCCGCCGCGAGGGAAAGCCCCTGGACCCCCTCTTCCTCCCCGAGCGCCCCGAGCGGGTTAATGGGGGGCGCTTTGGGGAGAGGCTTCGCCTCTTGGCGGGCTTGGTGGCCGAGGGGGACCACCTGGTCCTCTTTCCCGAGGTGGGCCTTTTGGAGCGCTTCCTGGCCCATTTTCCCCAGGCCAGGGCCTACCACGGGGGGCTTTCCCCTGGGGAGCGGGAGGCCCTCTTTCGCAGGCCCGCAGGGGTGGTCTTCGCCACCTATGGCGGGCTTCTTCTGCCCTTCACCCCCCGCTCCTTGGTGGTGGTGGAGGAGGGGAGCGAGAGCTACAAGCTCCCCGCCGGCTCGCGGGCCTTCATCCCCCCCCTGGCCGAGCTCCGGGCCCGGCTTCTGGGGGTACCCCTCACCTACCTCTCCCTGGTGCCGGCGGTGGAGGTTCTGGAGCGGCCTGGCCTCACCTTTCCCGTGCCCCGGCCCCGCCTCCTCCTCTTGGACCTGAGGCGGGAAAAGGGCTTCCCCTTTACGGGGCGGGCCTTGGCCCTCCTGAAGCAGGTGAAGGAAAGGGGCCGCCAGGCCGTGGTCCTCTCCCCCCGGCGGGGGTATAGCGCCCTCCTCCTCTGCGCCGACTGCGGCCACAAGCCCACCTGCCCCCACTGCGCCCTCCCCTTGCGCTACCACAAGGGGGGCAAGGGGGAACTCCTCTGCCACCAGTGCGGCCACCGCGAGCCCCCCCCACCCCTCTGCCCCCGGTGCGGCTCCCCCCTCCTGGAACCCCGGGGGCCAGGACTGGAGTGGCTCCAAGAGGAGTTGCGGAGGCACCTGGGGATCCCCCTCTACCGCTACGCCAAGGACGGCAAGGACGACCTCTCCCCCCTGCTTGCCGGGGAGCCCGGGGTGGTGGTGGGCACCACGGCCCTTCTCCGGGCCCCGGTCCTGCCGGAGCTAGCCCTCGTCCTCCTGCCCTACGCCGAGGGCTTCCTCTATGAGGCGGACTTCCGCTCCGCCGAGCGCTACCACCGCCTCCTTTGGGCCCTGACCGAGCTCCGCCCAGGGCGGCGGCCCCTTTTGGCCCTGCAGACCTACACCCCCGAGCACCCCGCCCACCAGGGCCTCCTGGAGGGAAGCGTGGAGGCCTTTCCCTGGACGGAGAAGGCCCTGCGGGAGGCCCTGGACTACCCCCCCAAGGTGCGCATGGTGAAGCTGGAGGTGAGCCACCGCAAGGAGGAGCGGGCCCTGGAGGCGGCCTTTGCCCTGCGCGAGGCCCTGAGGGGCCTGGCCCGGGAGGGGGAGGTGCTGGGCCCGGCCCCCGCCCCCGTGCCCCGGGTGAAGGGGGTTTACGTCTACCACCTCCTCCTTCGGGGGAGCACGGAGCGCCTGGGGGCCCTCCTGGCCCACCTGGACCGGCGCCGTTTCCGCCTGGACCCCGACCCCCACCGCTTTGTGGGCCTCCTGGAGGACTGATACCATGCCCCTTGTGGAGGCCCGGGCATGGCTGGAAGTGGATCTCTCGGCCCTCGAGGCCAACTGGAACCTCCTGCAGGCCAGGGCCAAGGGGGAGGTCATCCCCGTCCTCAAGGCCGATGCCTACGGCCACGGGGCCCTGCCCCTGGCCCGCTTCCTCCTGGCCAGGGGGGCTAGGCAGGTGGCCGTGGCCCATCCCAAGGAGGGCCGGGCCCTAAGGGAGGGCGGGGTGGAGGGGGAGGTCCTCCTCCTGGGGAGCCTCCACCCCGCCGAGGCGGAGGAGGCCCTGCGCTGGCGGCTTACCCCCACCCTCTCCACCCTGGAAGGAGCCCAGGCCCTGGCGCACCGGGCCCGGGCCCTGGGCCTTTTCCCCCGGGCCCATCTCAAGGTGGACACGGGGATGAACCGGGTGGGCTTCCCCTGGGAGGAGGCCAAGGCGGCCCTTGAGGCCGTGGAGGCCCTGGGGGTGCGGGTGGAGGGGGTCTATAGCCACCTGGCCACCGCCGGGGAGGACCCGGGCTTCGTGGAGGTGCAGCGGCGCCGCTTCCAGCGGGTGCGGGAGGCCCTGGGGCCCGGGTACTTCTACCACCTGGAGAACTCCCATGGCCTCCTCCTGCACGGGGGAGACAACGTCCGGGTGGGGCTTGCCCTCTACGGCCTCATCCCCGGACTCGGCCTGAGGCCCATCCTCCGCCTCCGGGCCCGGCCCACCCTGGTGAAGCGCCTGAGGCCCGGGGACCGGGTGGGGTACGGGGGGGAGTACGTGGCCCGGGGAGGGGAGTGGCTGGCCACCCTGCCCGTGGGCTACGCCGACGGCCTTCCCCGGGGGGCGGTGCGCCAGGTCCTGGGGCCCGGGGGGGAGGTCTGCCCCGTGGCCGGGCGGATCTCCATGGACCAGACCACGGTCCTCCTCCCCGCCCCCGTGGGCCTCGAGGCGGTCTTTGAGGTCTTGAGCGCCGATTTTGGCCCCACAGGGCTTCTGGCCTGGGCCGAGGCCCGGGGTACCATCCCCTACGAGGTGGCCGTCCACCTTTCCCGCCGGCTTCCCCGGGTCTACCGCCACGGCGAAGAGGTGGTGGAGGTCCTAGACTAGCCCCATGCAGGCCGTGCGCCTCTTCCAGGGCTACCTCTGGCACCCCAGGGACCTCCCCCTGGACCCCAAGGCCCTCCTGCCCCCAGAGGTTCTAGGGGCCAGGCTTCTTGTGGACGAGGTCCCGCCCCCTATCCCCTTCTTCCAGGACGGCACCCCCACCCACACCCAGCGCTTCTACCAACTCACCCTCCTCCTCCTCGCCCCCGAACCCCCGGAGGCCCTGAAGCCCCGGGCCGAGGCCGTGGCCCAGGCCCTGGCCCCCCTCCTCGAGGCCCTCCCCCCTGGGGTGGGCTGGCTCCTCCTGGAAGACCTCCGCCCCCTCTAGCGCCGCCTTAGGAGGAAGGCCAGGAGGAGGGAAACCCCTCCCAAGGCAAAGGCCCAAAGGCTTTCCCGCCGCAGGGTGAACCGGGTGGGCCGCAAGGGTTGGAGCACCCCCGTCTGGTAGGCCTGGACCTGGTCCAGGGCCTTGGGGGCCAGGAGGTCCACCACCGGGGGGCTTCCCGGGGGGGCCCCCAGGGTCCAGGGCCCGCCCTCGGGGCGGGTGGGGCGCAAGTACCAGGGGGCGAAGGGGTCAAAGAGGCCCACCGCCCCGTAGTACCCGTAGGGGCCCGGGGGAAGCCCGGTATCCACCACCACCCACTCCCCTTCCCGCCAGGCCTTCACCGGCTCCCGTAGTCCCTCAGGGGTCCGCACCTCCCCGCCAAAGCCGGTGAGGACATAAGCCCTTTCCCATCCTTGGCCTCGAGGGGCGCGCAGGCCGGGGAGGAGTTCCTCCTCCCCCCCTTCCCCCGTGTCCAGCCAGAGCACCGCCGTGGCCAGGCTGAAGCCTAAGGAGCCTTCCAGGGGGTTGGGGTAGCGGGCCAGGCGCACCTTCAGGACCAGACGGCCTTGCCGGGCCTCCCCCCCTACGGCCAGGAGGTCGGCGTAGCCTTCCCCCGCCTCCCGGAAGAGGGCCGCCTGGGGGTAGAGGTAGGCCAGGCCGTGGTCGTCGCCCAGGGGGTCTTGGAAGAGGAAGAGCACGGCCCCCTTTATACCAGCTGGAGGAGGGCCTGCACCACCTTGCCGGGGTCGTGCTGGGCCAAGGGGCCTTCCTCGCGAAAGTCCCCCGTCACCACCCGCACCCCGTCCACGGCGAAGGGCTTGGGGTCGAAGGCCACGGGGTGGCGCCCCTCCTGGGCGTAGCGGTGGAGGACGCCTTCGGGGATGGGGGCGGTGTGGACCAGGACCGCCTCCGGCCTGCGGCCCAGGTGGTAGGCGATGGCCTTGTAGTGGTCGTAGGCGGTGTAGCCGTCCGTCTCCCCGGGCTCGGTCATGAGGTTCACCACGTAGACCAGGCGGGCTTGGGTGCGGGCCAGGGCCTCCTTGAGCCCCTGGGGCAGAAAGCTTGGGATCACGCTGGTGTAGAGGCTTCCCGGGCCCAGGACGACCAGGTCCGCCCGCAGGATGGCCTCCACCGCCTCCGGCATCACCTCCTTGGCCTCGGGGACCAGGAAGACCTCCCGGATCCGTCCCCCGCGGCGGCGGATGGCCACCTCCCCCACCACCTCCTCCCCGTCCTGGAAGCGGGCCTTGAGGCGGACGGCCTCCGGGGTGGCGGGCAGGGCCTGGCCCCTGAGGTTCAGGATGGCGTTGGCCTGGCGCACCGCTTCGGCGAAGTCCCTCGAGGCCTCGTAAAGGGTTACCAGGAAGAGGTTGCCGAAGGTGTGCCCCGCAAGCTCCCCCCGGGCGAAGCGGTGGTCCAAAAGCCGGGGCAGGGCGGGGTGGTCGGAAAGGGCCGCGAGGCAGTCCACCAGATCCCCCACCGCGGGGAGGCCGTAGGAGAGCCTAAGCCTTCCCGTGGAGCCCCCGTCGTCGGTCACGGCCACCAGGGCTGTGACCCGGGCGGTGTGCTCCTTGAGGCCCCGGAGGACCCGGGATAGCCCCGTGCCCCCGCCAAAGGCCACGATCCTGGGCCCCTGTTCCAGGCGGCGGCGCACGTAGACCCTCTCCGGCACCTCCTCCGGCTGGGTGAAGGCGGAGAGCATGCTGCGGTTCATGGCCCGCACCCCCAAGACGGCCAGGAGCCCGCCCAGGAGGAGGAAGGCCCAGGGGCTTCCCAGGTCCAGGGGCGGGAGGATCTCCGCCAGGCCCAGGCCAAAGAGGAAGACGCCCAGGAGGGCCAGGAGGGCGTAGCGCTTCACCCGCATCCCCGGGTAGAGCCAGCGCCAGGAGGGGTGGGGGGGGTTACGCCTCCTTGGCCACATCCCGGTGGCTCACCTCCACGGCGAAGCGCCCGGAAAGCTCCTCCGCCAGCCTCTCGGCCACGGCCACGCTCCGGTGCCGCCCCCCGGTGCAGCCCACGGCCACGGTGTAAAAGGCCCGGCCCTCCCGCCTTGCCCCTTCCGCCGCCAGGCCCGCCACGGCCAGGAGGGCGCGGTAGTAGGCCTCGTGCTCCTCCCGGAAGACGTAGGCCCGCACCTCGGGGTCCAGCCCCGTTTTGGGCTTGAGGAGGGGGTCGTAGTGGGGGTTGGGCAGGGGGCGGACGTCCAGGACCAGGTCGGCTTCCTGGGGTGGCCCCCACTTGAAGCCGAAGGAGAGGAGGCGGAGGACAAACCCCTGTTCCTCCCCCAGGAAGCGGGCCAGGGCTTCCTTGAGGGCCCTGGGGGAGAGCTCCGAGGTGTCCAGCACCAGGTGGGCCCGGGCCCGTAAGGGGCCGAGGGCCTTCCGTTCCTCCCCGATCTCCCGCATGAGGTTGCCTGCCCCTAAGGGGTGGAGGCGGCGGGTGAGGTTGTAGCGCCTTAGGAGGATCTCGGGGCGGGCCTCGAGGTAGACCACCACCGGCCTGAGGGCTTCCAGGGCCTCCTCCAGCCGGTCAAAGAAGGCCAGGGCCCGGGCGTCCAACACCACCCCCGCCCGCACCACCCCCTTCCCTTCCAGGGCCTCCAGGAGCGGTTTCCAAAGGCCTGGGGGGAGGTTGTCCACCACGAAGTAGCCCAGGTCCTCCAAGAACCCCTTGGCGGTGGTCTTCCCCGCCCCCGAAAGCCCCGTGAGCACCAGAAAGCGCATCCCTCTTGACTATACCCGTCGCCTAAGCCAGAGGTTGAAAAGGGCCAGGAGGAAAAGCCCCGGCAGGCCCACCACCCCCACCAGGAGGTCGTGGGTCCTTTCCACCAGGAGGAGGGAAAGCCCCCCCACGGCGTTCAGGGTGCCGTGAAGGAGGGCCGCCGCCAGCACCGAGCCCCCTCGCTCCCGCACCCAGAGGAGGCTGGGGGTGAGGAGGAGGGTGAAGAGGATCATCATGGGCACCCCCAGGAGGGGGGTGTGGGGGTAGTTGTGCCCCGCCAGGACCAAGGGCGCGTGCCAAAGGCCCCAATAGAAGCCGATCTCCAGGCTGGCGGGCCAGAAGCCCCGGTCCCGGAGCTTCTCAAAGAGGTACCCCCGCCAAAGGAGTTCCTCCCCCAGGGCGGCCACCAGGTTCACCGTGGCCCCGGCTACCAGGCCGGAGAGCAGGACCAGGAGGGGAAGGAAGGCCTGTAGGCCTTCCGGTAAACCGTCGGCCCCATTGGGCGGGAGCAGGGCTTGCCATCCCCTCCAGGCCCCGAAGGGCAGGCTAAGGGGAAGGGAGAGGAGGGTCAGGGCCACGGGGAAAAGCCAGGCCAGGAGCCAGTAGCCGTTGGGCCTTAGGGCCAAGGGGATCCGCACCCCCTCCCGGCGGGCGAAGTGGAGGGCCACAAGCCCGGGGATCCACATGTAGAGGAAGCCCAAGGCCAAGGGGAGGGGGTCCCTCCCCGGGGCCAGGTCCCACCGGCCCCCAAGCAGGTAGAAAAGCCCATAGCTGCCCCAGGAAAGACCCAACGTCCAGTACAGGGCCTTCATCCTTCCTCCTTCCAGGCCAGGAAGGGCCTGGGGTCTACCGGGTTCAGGAGAAGCCCCTTACCCTCCTTGAGCACCAGGAGCACCCCCTCCCCCCGCCTGGTCCCCACGAAGGCCTCCACGGGAAGCCCCTCCAGGCGGAGCCGGCGGCGGTGGTAGCCGGGCATGGCCGCCTCCCCCCGGCGGGTCCACCCGGGGAGGGCGTAGGCCAGGGGCCGCACCTCCACCACCTCCTGCCGGTGCACCCGCCTTTGGCCAAAGGGGAAGCGGACGGTGAGCCAGGGGCCCTGGAGCTCGTAGCCAAGCTCCTCGGGAAGCCGGGCGAGCCACAGGAAAAGGCCCAGGAGGAAAAGAAGGTCCGCAAGGAGGAGGCCCAAAAGGGGCAGGAGGTACTCCCCCCTTCCTGGCAGGAGGAGGGCCAGGCTTCCCCCCGTGACCAGAAGGGCCAAGAGGAAAAGCCCCAGGAAGTAGCGCCTAGGGTTTCCGTCCCTCCTCGGGGGTATCCGCATCCTTCCACCTCCCCGCCTTCCTGGCCGCCTCCTTCAAAAGGTACTCGATCTGGGCGTTCACGCTCCGGAGCTCGTCCTGGGCCCACCGTTCCAGCACCCGGTAGAGCCTGGGGTCCAGCCGCAGCAGAAACCGCTTCTTCTCGCCCACCCTGCCGCCTTCAGGTGTAGAGGGTACCCACGTTCACCACCGGCTGGGCCTGGGCCTCGGCGATCAGGGCCACCATGAGGTTGTTGACCATGGCCGCCCGCCGCTCCTCGTCCAGGACCACGCCCTCGGCCTCGAGGCCCGCCAGGGCCTCCCGCACCATGCCCACCGCCGCCTCCACGATCAGCCTCCGGGCCGCCACCACCGCCAGGGCCTGCTGGCGGCGGAGCATGGCCTGGGCCACCTCGGGGGCGTAGGCCAGGTGGGTGAGCCGGGCCTCCAGCACCTCCACCCCCGCCACCCTCAGCCTTTCCTGCACCTCGGCCTTCAGCTCCTCGGCGATGGCCTCGGGGTTGGCCCGCAGGGACTTTCCCTCGGCGGTGGCCGTATCGTAGGGGTAGCGGCTGGCCAGGGCCCGGATGGCGGCCTCCGCCTGTACCGCCACGAAGGCGGGGTAGTTCTCCACCTGGAAGAGGGCCTTGGCCGCGTCCACCACCCGCCAGGCCACCACCGCGCCGATCTCAATGGGGTTTCCCTGGGCGTCGTTCACCTTGAGCTTTTCCGAGGAGAAGTTGTGGACCCTTAGGGAAACCCGCTTCCGCAGGGCCAGGGGGTTGGTATACTGGAACCCCTCCATCCGCACGCTCCCCACGTACCGCCCCAGGAAGGTGAGGACCACGGCCTCGTTGGGCTGGACGGTGAAAAGCCCCGCCGCCCAAAGCCCCGTGGCCAGAAGGGCGGCCAGGAGGTGCCAGAGGTAGACCGCCTCCCTGGCCTCCAGCCAGCGGTACCCCGCCCAGCCCAGCCAGAGGAGGGCCAGAAGCAGGCCCAGAACACCCAAGAAGCCGCTTATACGCCACGCCGGAAACTCCTTCACCTCGCGCATCCTTCCTCCTTTCAGTTGCGGAACACCACCTCTTCCCGGGCGAAGACCCGTACGGCGAAGAGGAGGGCCAAGGCCCCGTAGACCAGGGTGGAACCCCAGGTGAGCCCCGCCTGCCAAGGGGTGGCGCTTCCCTTGAGGAGGGCGTCCATGAGGAGGGCCACGTTGAAGAGGGGCAGGAGGTGGTGCCAGGCCTCTAGCTCCAAGAAGTCCCGGAACTGGAGGAGAAGCAGGGGTAAAAGGGCCAAAAGCTGCAGGGGGGCCATGTAGCTTTGCGCCTCCTTGAAGCTGCGGGCGTAAAGCCCCAGGCTGACCATCACCGCCCCCATGAAGAGGGCCAGCAGGAAGGCCGAGAGGAAGAGGGCCAGAAAACTGCCCCCATCCAGGACCACCCGCCCGCCCAGGGCCATCACCTGCCCGGTTTCCAGGAGGAGGCCACCCCCCAGCCGGGTGGCCAGGGCCCCGCCCAGGGCCAGGCCCAGAAGCCCCGCTACCCCAGAGAGGAGGGCCATGGCCACCGTGGCCAGGGTTTTGCCCAAGGCCAGCTGCCAAAGGGGCACTGGGGTCATGAGCAGGGCCTCGAGGGTCCCCTTCTCCTTCTCCCCGGCGGTGGCGTCCACGGCCACCACCTGGCCCCCGGAGAGGATGAAGACCACCAGAAAGAAGGGGAGGAGGAAGCCGAGGAGCCCCCCTGCCTTCTCCCGCTCGGGGGAGGCGTCCACCACCTCCACCTGGAAGGGGGTGAGCGCCTCCACCGGTACCCCTTTCCGGGCCAGGGCCTCCGCCACCTTGGCCTCTTTGAGGGCCTGCAGGGCGGCTTGCACCTTTCCCGCCGCCACCTGGCCTTCCGTGAGCCCCGAGCCCAAGCGGGCGAAGACCCGGTAGGTCCCCCCC
This sequence comes from Thermus sp. CCB_US3_UF1, assembly GCF_000236585.1. Taxonomy (NCBI): domain Bacteria; kingdom Thermotogati; phylum Deinococcota; class Deinococci; order Thermales; family Thermaceae; genus Thermus; species Thermus sp. CCB_US3_UF1. The sequence goes on along the minus strand of NC_017278.1, from coordinate 2,218,073 downwards.
TGGTAGCGGAGGCCCACGGGGTAGTTTCCTTCCCGCACCGCGGCCTCCGGGTCGGGGACGGGTACAGGGGAGAGGTTGGCCTTGGCCAAGGCCTGCAGCGCCTCCTCTGGTAGCCCCGCCACCGCCACCTCCTGGCGCTTTTGCTCGGTTTCCCGCAAGAGCCGGTCCAGGAGGAGGCTGGGTCCGAACATGAAGACCGGCATGAGCAGGACCGGCAGCACCAGGGTGGAGAGGACCAGCTTGCGGTCGCGGAAGACCTGGACCATCTCCTTCCAGAAGACGCGGTATACCCTTTTCACGCCGCCTCCCGCACCACCTGCACAAACGCCCGCTCCAGGCTTCCCCCACCCAGGGCCAGGGCCTCGGCCTTGGTGCCCTCGTAGACCAGCCTTCCCCCGTGCAGGAAGCCCACCCGGTCCGCCACCTCCTCCGCTTCGCTCATGACATGGGTGGAGTAGACGATGGTATGGCCCAGGTCCCGGTAGGCCTTGACGAAGTCCAAAAGGGCCCGCCGGGCGAAGACATCCAGGCCGGCCGTGGCCTCGTCCAGGAGGAGCACGGGGGGACGGTGGAGGATGGCCCGGGCGATAACCACTTTCTGCCGCATCCCTGTGGACATCTCCATCACCCGCCGCTCCAGGGTTTCCTCCATGCGCAAAAGCCCCACCACCCAGTCCAGGGCCTCCCGAAAGGCCCGCCCCTCCAGGCCGTAGAACCCGGCGAAGAAGGAGAGGACCTCCCGCCCCGTGAGGCGGTCGTAGACCCGCATCCCCCCGTTGACCAGGCCCAGGCGCCTGCGCACCTCCAAGGCTTCCCGGGTTACGTCAAACCCCGCCACCCGGGCCTCCCCCTTGGAAGGGCGCACCAAGGTGGCCAGGATCCTTAAGGTGGTGGTCTTCCCGGCCCCGTTGGGCCCCAAGAGGGCGTAAACCTCCCCGGGGGCCACCTGGAAGGAGAGGTCCCGCAGGGCCATCTGGCGCCCGTAGGCTTTGCCCAACCCCCTGACTTCAATCATATATCTGAATGATATCACACCGCTCGGCTGACGCAAGGTCCATAATGGGGTTGCATGAAGGCCATGACCTTCTGGGTCAAGCCCCAGAGCTCCCTCGAGGCCCTGCCCGAGGCCAGGGATCTGGTGCAGGACCTCCTGGAGCTCTTCTACGAATACTTTCCCGAGTACCAAGGGTGCCTGGGGTTTTCCCAGTCCCCCAGGCGGCCCCGCTACCTTTTCCTCTACATGGAAGGCCCTTGCGGGGGGCTTCTCCCCTCCGCCGCCCACTTTTTAAAAGAACTTCTGGAAAGCGCTTTCCCCGGGGCCGAGGTGCGGGTGTACGGCAAGCCCTGGCCCTAGCGCCGCTTCTTCACCAGCCACTCCTCCTCCCGCACGCCTTCCCGGGCGTTCACCACCCGGGCCAGGACGAAGAGGAGGTCGGAAAGCCGGTTCAGGTAGCGGATGGCCTCGGGGTTCACCGGCTCCTCCCGGCTTAGGGCCACCACCTTGCGCTCGGCCCGGCGCACCACGGTGCGGGCCAGGTGTAAAGCCGCCGCCGCGGGGTGCCCCCCGGGGAGGATGAAGCCACGGAAGGGCGGGCTTTCCTCCATGTAGCGGTCAATGGCCCGCTCCAGCCCTTCCACGTCCTCGGCCTCCATGCGGGCGATGTTCTTTTCGTAGGGGCTTCCCATGCGGGTGGCCAGGTCGGCCCCCAGGTCAAAAAGGGCGTTCTGGATGCGCTCCAGGAGGTCTTGAAGGTCCAGGTGTTCCTTGGGCAGGAGGCTCCGGGCCAGGCCCAGGGCGCTGTTGGCCTCATCCACGGTGCCGTAGGCCTCCACCCGGGGGTGGGCCTTCACCACCCGCTCGGCCCCGTACAGCCCCGTCTCCCCAGCGTCCCCGGTTTTGGTGTAGATCTTCATGCCCCCCATTCTAGGGGCTTGCCCCAAAAACAACGTACCCCGGTTTGCACCGGGGCCTTTGGCGGGCCCGAGAGGATTCGAACCCCTGACCTGCTGATCCGTAGTCAGCCGCTCTATCCAACTGAGCTACGGGCCCAAGCCGACCCTCAAGGTAGCACGGGGAAGCCCTCCTTGTCAATAATGGGCCTTGTGCGGGAAAGGCGTCTAGAGGCCCAACTTCTTGCCCTTTTGCGGAAGCCTTGCTCCCTCGAGGAGCTTCACCTTTCCCTAAAGCCCCTCTACCCCGGCCTAAGGAAAGCCACCCTATTCGCCCTTTTGGCGCGCCTTCGCCGGCAGGGCAAGGTGCGCTACCAGGAGGGGCGCTTCCTAGCGGGGCAGGCGGAGGACCAGGACCCTTAGCCCATCCGTGAGCTGGACCTCAAACTGCCCCCCAGGTGGGAGGCCCTCCAGGGCGAAGCGCCTTTCCCCCGCAGGGTGCCAAAGGGCGAGGCCCGTGCGCGTCCCGTCCTCCGCCAGGTGGAAAAGGGAGAAGTAGGGGTAGCCCCCCACGCGGAGCCAAAGGACCCCGCCTTCCTCCCTGGCCTCCACCCGGGGTTCGGCCTGGGGGAGGAGGGGGAGGGTGATTTCCCCAAGGGGGCTTTCCCCTAGGTACAGCCCCGCCCGGGCGTAGCTCCCCAAGGGGAGGCGGGCCTGGAAGTGAAGGACGCCCTCGGAGTCCCGCAGGGTGTACACGGGAGCCTCTACCCCATCCGCCCGCAGGCGATAGGGGGAGGCTTCCCCTTCCGGGGCCGCTTGCAGGCGGAGGGGGGGGTTGAAGACGGCCTTTCCTCCTTGGATGCGCCCAGAGAAGAGGAGCCCCTCCTCGGGCAGGGCCTGGGGCCGTGGAGGGTTATTTTCCAGAAAGCGCTGGGCGGCCTCGTAGGTGTAATCCGAGATCCATTGCGGGCCGCAGTAGCTCATGAGGTCGTAGTGGGCGCTGGGGTCCCGGAGGGTGCCGCTTCCCAGGTCGTAGCCCCAGGTGCCGATCCTCCCCCCCGGGTAGGGGTAGCCGGGGTCCCCCGAGGTGCCGCAGGGGGCGTGGTCCCGGCCGAAGTTGTGCCCCAGCTCGTGGGCCATCACGGAAGGGGCTGAGGAAGGGTAATCCCAACCCACGGCCACGGGGAAGCCGATATAGCCGATGCCGGCGATGCCCGAGGTGTAGGAAACCCGCACGAAACCGTAGTAGTAGCGCCCGCTCCCGTCGGCCTGCCTGAGGAGGCGAAGCTCGTCCAGAAGGCGGCTCCAGCCGCTACTGTCGTTGCCGGTTAGGGTGCCGGAGAAGGTGTAGGGGGCGCGGGTGGAAGAGGAAACTTCCCGCAAGGGCCAGATGCGCCACAGGGTGTCGCGGAAGGCGGGCACGGCCCCCTGCCCTCCCCCGTGCACCACAGGGACGACGGTGAGGTGGAGGACCGTGCCCGGGCCCACGTTGGCCGTGAGGGCCAGGAGGTTATCGCCCTCGTCGCTTTCGTCCACCTGGTTCTGGGGGTCGGCGCGGAGCTCCACCCGGAGGCCAGGGGCTACCCAGCCTGCCGGGAGGGTGGCGGTGCAGGTGCTGGCCAGGTTTCCCGGGTCCGTGGCCGTGGGGATGGGGTTGGGACAGGAGAAGGAGAGGTTGCCCTGGAAGCTTCCGTTCAGGTACACCGCCCCGGCCAGGGGGGTGCTTAGGGAGATGGGGGAGGGGCTGGCCAGGAGGTGGACCCGGAGGAGGGCGGGTTTGCCCGCCACCAGGCGGAGGCCTTCTTTGAGGACCGTCTGGCCCCATTCGGCCTTGGCCAGGCGCAGGTTGGCCAGGGCGGTGCCGCTCACCGCAAGGCTCAGGTCTGCCTCCTTGGAAACCCCTCCCCCGGTGGCCTGGACCTTGAGGGGGTAGGTCCCAGGGGCCACGCCGCCCCCCACGCTCAGGGTGAGGGTTTGGGTCACGGGCCCTGTGCCGGTCACGGGGACGCTGGTGGGGGAGAGGGTCACCCCCTGGGGTGCCCCCACCAGGGAGAGGGCCACCGCCCCCGTGAACCCCCCTTGCGGGGTGAGGGTGAGGGCCGTGGTCCCGGACTGTCCTTGCTGGACGGTGAGGCTGGTGGGGTTGAGGGAGAGGGTGAAGCCAGGGGGCGGCGTGACGGTGAGGGTGAGGTCGGCTTCCCGGGAGATGCTCCCGCCCGTGCCCCGGACTTTGAGGTTGTAGGTGCCGGGCGTGACGCCGCTGGCCACCTGGAGGGTGAGGGTTTGGGTTACGGGGCTTCCGGGGACGTTGAGGCTTGTGGGGGAAAGGGTTACCCCGCTTGGGGCGCCTACCAAGGAGAGGCTGAGGGTGCCGGCGAAGCCCCCGGAGGGGGTAACGGTAAGGGTGGTGGTGCCCGAGCTTCCTTGCTGGACGGTGAGGCCCGTGGGGCTCAAGGAGAGGGAAAAGTCAGGGGAAGGCGGTGGGGCGGCTTGGGTGACGGTGAGGGCAAAAGGTACATCCTGGACCAGGCTACCCCCTGTGCCCCGGAGGAAAAGGTTGTAGGTACCGGGGGCCAGATTGGGGGAGGCGGTGATAGCCAGCATGGGAGCAGAGGGAACCGGGGTGCTGGTGGGGGAGAGCATGGCCCCGGTAAAGGTGTTCTTGCTGGCATCCACCAAGCTCAAGGACACCTGGCCCGAGTAGCTGCCCGAAGCCACCAGGCGCACGTAGACCGTGCCCCCCTGGGCCACGCTCAGGGAGGTACCCTCGAGGCTCAGGCTGAAGCTCCCCGTCTGGCCTTGGGTTACGGTGAGGGTGAGGCTAGCGGTTTGCGTCAGGCTTCCTGAACTGGCTTTGACCCGGAGAGGGTAGGTGCTGGGAGCGACGCTTTGCCCCACGTTCAGGGTGAGGACCTGGGTTATGGGATTTGCACCGCTCACGCTGAGGAACGAGGGGGAGAGGGCTAGGCCTTGGGGAGCGGGGGTGCCGTCTTGGCGTTCCAGGCTGAGGGCCACGCTACCCGTGAACCCCCCTTGCGGGGTGAGGGTGAGGGCCGTGGTCCCGGACTGTCCTTGCTGGACGGTGAGGCTGGTGGGGTTGAGGGAGAGGGTGAAGCCAGGGGGCGGCGTGACGGTGAGGGTGAGGTCGGCTTCCCGGGAGATGCTCCCGCCCGTGCCTCGGACTTTGAGGTTGTAGGTGCCGGGCGTGACGCCGCTGGCCACCTGGAGGGTGAGGGTTTGGGTTACGGGGCTTCCGGGGACGTTGAGGCTTGTGGGGGAGAGGGTTACCCCGCTTGGGGCGCCTACCAGGGAGAGGCTGAGGGTGCCGGCGAAGCCCCCGGAGGGGGTAACGGTAAGGGTGGTGGTGCCTGAGCTTCCTTGCTGGACGGTGAGGCCCGTGGGGCTCAGGGTAAGGGTGAAGCCCCTTTTGGGCCGGGCCTGGACCCGGGTTTCCCTTTGCGCTGAGGCCCCCTTGCCGTCCGTTACCCGGAGGCGGGCCGTGTACTCCCCTGGGGTGGCGTAGGTGTGGGTGTAGTCCCCCGAGCAGCCCGTTACCCGGGTGCCGTCCCCGGTTTCCAGGGTGCAGGTGAGGGCATCCCCCTCGGGGTCCTGGACGTTCCAGGCAAAGTGGGTGGCGAGGGGAGCCTCTCCCATTTGGGGAATGGCCTCAAAGCTCACGATCCTAGGGGGCTGATTGGGGAAAATCTGGTTGCAGGCGGAGAATACCAAGGCTAACCCAAGGGCGAGAAGAAGAGGGGTCCTGCCCATCCCATCCACCCTAGCAGCTTCCCTGGGTGCGGGGATGAGAGGTGCTATCCTGGGCCTTAATGCGGCCTGGGCTTGGGGCAAGGAGGCTCGTCCTCAAGGTGGGAAGCGCGGTCTTGGCGGGGTCTGGGGGGCTGGACCCTGGGGCCATGGGGGAGATCGCCCGCCAGGTCCTGGCCTTGCGGGAAGAAGGCCGGGAGGTGGTGCTGGTCTCCTCGGGGGCAGTGGCGGCGGGAATGGGGGCCTTAGGCCTCCCGAGACCCCAGGACATGCCCCTCAAGCAGGCCCTGGCCGCGGTGGGCCAGCCCCTCCTCATGGCCCTTTGGCGGGAGGCCTTGGCCCCGGTCCCTGTGGCCCAGGTCCTCCTCACCGCCGAGGACCTAGCCTCGAGGACGCGCTACCTGAACGCCAAGGCCACCCTCGAGGCCTTGCTGCGCCTTAGGGTGGTGCCCATCATCAACGAGAACGACACCGTGGCCTTTGAGGAGATCCGCTTTGGCGACAACGACCAGCTCTCGGCCCGGGTGGCCGCGCTGGTGGGGGCGGGGCTTTTGCTGCTCCTCTCCGACGTGGAGGCCCTCTACGAGGAGGACCCCAAGAAAAACCCGGAAGCCCGTCCCATCCCCGAGGTGGAGCGGGTGGAGGCCGTCCTGGCCCATGCGGGGGGAGGGAACCCCTTGGGAAGCGGGGGGATGCGCTCCAAGCTCCTCGCTGCCCGGCTGGCTGGCCGGGTAGGCATCCCCACCCTCCTCCTCCCCGGGCGGCGGCCAGGGGTGGTTCTGGAAGCCCTTGGAGGAAGCCCCTTGGGCACCTACTTCCACGCCAAAAGGCGCTACCGGGGGGAGAAGGCCTGGCTCTATGGCCTCCTCAGGCCCAAGGGGGAGCTCGTCCTGGACGGGGGGGCGGTCCGGGCCCTAAGGGAGCGGGGGGCCAGCCTCCTCCCCGCAGGGGTCAAGGAGGTGCGGGGGCGGTTTGGCCGGGGGGAGGCGGTGCGCCTCCTTGCCGAGGGGGGGGAGGAGGTGGGGGTGGGCCTGGCCAACTACGCCGCCGAGGAGATCGCCCGGATCCGGGGGCGGCGGAGCGGGGAGATTGAGGCCATCCTGGGGTACCGCTACACCGAGGAGGTGGTCCACCGGGACCACCTGGTCCTGAAGGAGGAAGCATGAGGCTGCTTTTGCAGGAGATGGCGAGGAAGGCCAGGGCCAAGCTGCCCCTTCTGGCCAAGGGGAACCGGGATGGGGCCCTTCTGGCCATGGCCCGGCTCTTGGAGGCCCGCTGGGAAGAGGTACGGGAGGCCAATCGGCTGGACCTCTTGGAGGCGGAAGGGGCCGGGCTTTCCCGAGCCAAGCTGGACCGCCTGGCCTTGAGGGAGAAGGACCTTTCCGCCCTTACCGAGGGGCTCCGCCAGATCGCTGCCCTCCCCGACCCCTTGGGGCGGATCGAGGGCCTCACCAAGCGGCCCAACGGCCTAAGGGTGGGGCGGATGCGGGTTCCCTTGGGCCTCATCGGTTTCGTGTACGAGGCTCGGCCCGGGGCCACGGTGGAGGCGGTGGCCGTGGCCCTCAAGGCGGGCAACGCCATGCTCCTCCGGGGGGGAAAGGAGGCCTTCCGCTCCAACCAGGCCCTGGTGGCCCTGTGGCGCGAGGCCCTTAGGGAGGCCGGCTTGCCGGAGGAGGCGGTGGGCCTGGTGCCCACCACGGACCGGGAGGCCATCCTGGAGATGTGCCGCTTGGAACTTTTGGACCTCCTCATCCCCCGGGGAGGGGAGGAGCTCATCCGTCTGGTGCAGCAGGAGGCCCGGGTGCCCGTCCTGGCCCACGCCAAGGGGGTGAACCACCTCTACGTGGACCAGAAGGCCGATCTCTCCATGGCCTTGCGCCTGGCCCTGAACGGCAAGACCCAGCGCCCGGCGGTGTGCAACGCCCTCGAGGCCGTCTTGGTCCACGAGAAGGTGGCCGAGGCCTTCCTGCCCCGGCTGGAAGCGGCCATGCGGGAAAAGGGCGTGGAGCTTAGGGCCTGCCCCCGGGCCCTTCCCCTCCTCCGGGAGGCGGTGCCCGCCCAGGAGGACGAGTGGGACCGGGAATACTTGGACCTCATCCTTCGGGTCAAGGTGGTTTCCGGCCTGGAGGAGGCCCTGGACCACATCGCCCGCTTCGGTTCCCGCCACACCGAGGCCATCTGCACCGAGGACCCCCAGGCGGCCTGGCGCTTCCTGGAGGAGGTGGACGCCAGCCTGGTGCTCTGGAACGCCTCCACCCGCTTCAACGACGGCTTCCAGCTGGGCCTGGGGGCCGAGATCGGCATCAGCACTTCCAAGCTCCACGCCTACGGCCCCATGGGCCCCCTGGAGCTCACCACCTGCAAATGGGTGGCCCTGGGGGAGGGGCAGGAGCGGGCCTAGCTTGCCATGGCCAGGGGAAGCTTAGGGGAGGCCCCCCGGTCCACCGGGAGGCGGGGGACCTGAAAGGGGAGGGGGCTGCCCTTGCTTAAGCGGCTTTGGGCCCTTTACGCCGAGGCCCACGTTCCCTTCTTCGCCGCCGCCTTGGCCTACTACGCCCTCCTCTCCCTCACCCCCCTTCTCCTCCTCCTCCTCGGGGTCTTTGGCCTTCTCCTTGCGGGGAAGGGCGGGTTGCAGGCCGAGTTCCTGCAGGGGGTGGCGGCCTTGACCCAGGCCCTTTTTCCCGCCCGGCCCGAGCTGGCCCAGGACCTCCTCCGCTTCCTCACCCGCACCGCCTTTCCCCTCACCTTGGCCAGCGGCCTCCTCCTCCTCTGGTCGGGGAGCAACTTCTTCGCCGCCTTGAGCTACGCCTTGGGGCTCATCTTTGGCCGGCCCCGGGGGTTTCGCCACCGCCTTTTGGGCCTCCTCATGCCCTTCGCCTTGGGGCTTGGCCTCATCCTCCTTGCCCTTTTGGGGCTGGCCTTGGGTTTCCTCCTCCGCTACCTCCCCCCCGAGTGGCGGGGCCTTTTCACCCCCCTAGAGCGCCTCCTTCCCCTCCTGGCGGCTTTCCTCCTTTTCCTGCTTACCTACGCCTTTTTCCGCGGGGTGGGGCGCCTTAGGGACCTCCTCCCCTTGAGCGCGGGGGCTGGGGCGGCCACCCTCCTCTTTGAGGGGGTGCGTTTCGGCCTGCCCTGGCTCCTGCCCCGCTCTCCCTATGAGCTCCTCTACGGCCCCCTGGCGGGGTTTGTCCTGGCCCTCTTGGGGCTTTACCTCCTGCTCCTGGCCCTTCTCCTTGGGGCCTTGCTGGCCCGGATCCTCGAAGAGGAAGGGGGCTAGGGCGCTATGATGGTGCCATGAGCTCGGCCAGGCTAGCCCCCTGAAGGCGGGAAGGGGCCTGGCCGTCCCTTCCCCCAAGGGGAAGGGTTTTTTTGAGGAGGAGCGCCATGGAGAAGTACAACCCCCACGCCATTGAGCCCAAGTGGCAACGCTTTTGGAAGGAAAAGGGTTTCATGAAGGCCCAGGAGGTACCTGGGGCCAAGGGCAAGCAGTACGTGCTGGTCATGTTCCCCTACCCCTCGGGGGACCTGCACATGGGCCACCTGAAGAACTACACCATGGGGGATGTCCTGGCCCGTTTCCGCCGGGTCCAGGGCTACCAGGTCCTCCACCCCATGGGCTGGGACGCCTTCGGCCTGCCCGCGGAGAACGCCGCCCTCAAGTTTGGCCTTCATCCCCGGGACTGGACCTACCAGAACATCCGCCAGGCCAAGGAGAGCCTGGAGCTCATGGGCATCCTCTACGACTGGGACCGGGAGGTGACCACCTGCGAGCCCGACTACTACCGCTTCAACCAGTGGATCTTCCTGAAGATGTGGGAAAAGGGCCTGGCCTACCGGGCCAAGGGCCTGGTCAACTGGTGTCCCAAGTGCCAGACCGTCTTGGCCAACGAGCAGGTGGTGGAGGGGCGGTGCTGGCGGCACGAGGACACCCCGGTGGAGAAGCGGGAGCTGGAGCAATGGTACCTGCGCATCACCGCCTACGCAGACCGGCTCCTTGAGGACCTGGAGGGCCTCCGCTGGCCGGAAAAGGTGAAGGCCATGCAAAGGGCCTGGATTGGCCGCTCGGAGGGGGCGGAGATCCACTTCCCCGTGGCCGAGGGGGAGGAGAGGATCCCCGTCTTCACCACCCGGCCCGACACCCTCTTCGGGGCCACCTTCCTGGTCCTGGCCCCCGAGCACCCCCTGACCCTGCGCCTGGCCGCCCCTGAACGGCGGGCGGAGGTCCAGGCCTACGTGGAGGCCGCCAAGCGTAAGACGGAGATCGAGCGCCAGGCGGAGGGACGGGAGAAGACCGGGGTCTTCCTGGGGGCCTACGCCCTCAACCCGGCCACGGGGGCAAGGATCCCCATCTGGACCGCGGACTACGTGCTCTTTGGCTATGGCACCGGGGCCATCATGGGGGTGCCGGGGCACGACCAGCGGGACTTTGAGTTCGCCAAGAAGTTTGGCCTCCCCATCAAGAAGGTAATCGAGCGGCCCGGAGAACCCCTCCCCGAACCCCTGGAGAGGGCCTACGAGGAGCCGGGGGTCATGGTCAACTCCGGCCCCTTTGACGGCACCCCCAGCGAGGAGGGGAAGGGGCGGGTGGTGGCCTGGTTGGAGGAAAGGGGCCTGGGCAAGCGCCGCATCACCTACCGCCTGCGGGACTGGCTCATCAGCCGGCAGCGCTACTGGGGCACCCCCATCCCCATGGTCCACTGCCCTGCCTGCGGGGTGGTGCCCGTCCCCGAGGAGGAGCTTCCCGTCCTCCTTCCCGATCTCAAGGACGTGGAGGACATCCGCCCCAAGGGCAAAAGCCCCCTGGAGGCCCATCCGGAGTTTTACGAGACCACCTGCCCCCGGTGCGGCGGCCCCGCCAAGCGGGACACCGACACCATGGACACCTTCTTTGACAGCTCCTGGTACTACCTGCGCTACACCGACCCCAAGAACGGGCGCCTCCCCTTTGACCCGGAGAAGGCCCGCTTCTGGATGCCCGTGGACCAGTACATCGGCGGGGTGGAGCACGCGGTGCTCCACCTCCTCTACAGCCGCTTCTTCACCAAGTTCCTCCACGACCTGGGTCTGGTGGAGGTGGAAGAGCCCTTCTTGGGGCTTTTCACCCAGGGCATGGTCCTGGCCTGGACGGACTTCGGCCCCGTGGAGGTGGAGGGGGAACGGGTGCGCCTTCCCGAGCCCACCCGCATCCAGCTGGAGATGGCCCAGGGGGAGCTTTCCCTGGAGGATGTGCGGAAGATGGGGGCGGAGCTTAGGCCCCATGCCGACGGCTCCCTCCACCTCTGGAAGCCGGCGGTGATGAGCAAGTCCAAGGGCAACGGGGTCATGGTGGGACCTTTTGTGCGGGAGGAGGGGGCGGACATCGCCCGCATCACCATCCTCTTCGCCGCCCCTCCGGAGAACGAGATGGTCTGGACCGAGGAGGGGGTGCAGGGGGCCTGGCGCTTCCTCAACCGGGTCTGGCGCCGGGTGGCCGAGGACAAGGAGGCCCTCTTGGCCACCTCGGGCCGCTTCCAGGCCGAGGCCCTGGAGGGGGCAGACAAGGAGCTTTATGGAAAGCTCCACGCCACCTTGAAAAAGGTCACGGAGGACCTCGAGGCCCTGCGCTTCAACACCGCCATCGCCGCCCTCATGGAGTTCCTGAACGCCCTTTACGACTACCGCAAGGTGGCCCCCGTGACCCCGGTGTACCGCACGGCCATCCGCTACTACCTGCAGATGCTCTTCCCCTTCGCCCCCCACCTGGCGGAGGAGCTTTGGCACTGGTTCTGGCCTGATAGCCTCTTCCAGGCGGGCTGGCCCGAGCTGGACGAGAAGGCCCTGGAAAGGGAGCTGGTGGAGGTGGCGGTGCAGGTGAACGGCCGGGTGCGGGGGACGATCCAGATCCCCAAGGACGCTCCCCTGGAGGTGGCCCTGGCCGAGGCCCGCAAGGTGCGAAACGTCCAGGCCCACCTGGAGGGCAAGGAGGTCCTCAAGGAGATCTACGTGCCGGGGAAGATCCTCAACCTGGTAGTGCGGGGGTAAGGAGGCGGAGCCGGGTGGGCACCGCCTTGGCCACCTCCTCCCCCACAGGGGTGAGGAAGAGGCCCTCCCCGCCGGCGAAGGCCAAAAGCCGCCCGTAGCCCAGGAGGAAGCCCTCCCCGTCCAGGAGGCCGTAGAGGCCTCCCGCCTCCCCCAAGGCCTCCAGGGGCAGGCTCCTGGGCCTTGCCCCTTGGAAGTGGGCCAAAAGCCTTTCAAGGCGGTTTCTCCGCCTTTCGCCGGGGGTCTTCCTCCGGGCCCCGGGAAGGGGCGGGGCCAGGCGGAGCCGGAGGTCTTTTCGCCAGGCCAGGGCCCGGTAGAGCCCCTCAGCCCCCAGGAGGAGGACCTCGGTGGGGGCGAGGGCCTCCATCTGCAGCAGGCGGAAGCCTGGGTCCAGGTAGCCGTCCGTGTCGGCGATGGCGGGGCTTCCCCGGGGGATGAGGCGGGCCAGGCGGAGGGCCGCCACCACCGCCTGGGCCTCGAGGCCCGCCGGGGAGAGGCCGCCCAGGAGGGCCCGGCGCACGGGGGTAAGTCCCCCTTCCCGGTAGTGGAAGAGGGTGAAGGCCCCGGGCAAAGCCCCCTGCCCGGGGTCCAGGTCCAGGAGGTAGGCTTCCCCCGCCTGGGCCAGAAGCCTATGGGCCAAGGTGGTCTTGCCCGCATCGGTGGGGCCCACCAGGAGGAGCATCCCCTTGACTTTAGCACCTTGTGGCCTAACGCATTTTTGCGTATCGGAAGGAAAGTGTTATACTGACCCCATCATGGAGCTGTGGTTTGAGGAGAGCAGGGAGGAGCGGCAGGTCTTGGGGCCATTGCGGGAGTTCCTGAAGGCCGAGGTGGCCCCAGGGGCAGGGGAGCGGGACCGGACCGGGAACTTTCCCTGGGAACTGGTGCGCAAGCTGGCCGAGTTCGGCGTTTTCGGGGCCACGGTGCCCGAGGCCTACGGGGGGGCGGGGCTTTCCACCCGGCTCTTCGCCCGCATGGTGGAGGAGATCGCCTACGTGGACGGGGCCCTGGCCCTCACCGTGGCCAGCCACAACTCCCTGGCCACCGGGCATATCCTTCTCGCGGGGAACGAGGCCCAAAAAGAGGCCTTCTTGCCCAAGCTGGCCTCAGGGGAGGCCCTGGGGGCCTGGGGCCTCACCGAGCCCGGCTCCGGCTCGGACGCCGCCGCGCTGAGGACCAGGGCGGAAAAGGTGGCCGGAGGGTGGGCCCTTAACGGCAGCAAGCAGTTCATCACCCAGGGGAGCGTGGCCGGGGTCTACGTGATCGTGGCCCGCACCGACCCGGCCCCAAGCCCGGAGCGGAAGCACATGGGCATCTCCGCCTTCGCCTTCTTCCGCCCGGAGCGGGGCCTGAGGGTGGGGCGCAAGGAGGAGAAGCTGGGGCTTTCGGCCTCCGATACCGCCCAGCTCCTCCTGGAAGACCTCTTCCTCCCCGAGGAGGCCCTTTTGGGGGAGCGGGGGAAGGGGTTTTACGACGTGCTCCGGGTGCTGGACGGGGGGCGGATCGGCATCGCCGCCATGGCCGTGGGCCTGGGGCGGGCCGCCTTGGACTTCGCCCTGGGCTACGCCAAGGGGCGGGAGGCCTTTGGCCGGCCCATCGCCGAGTACCAGGGGGTTTCCTTCAAGCTGGCCGAGGCGGCCACGGAGCTGGAGGCCGCCCGGCTCCTCTACCTCAAGGCCGCGGCCCTAAGGGACGCGGGCCGGCCCTACACCCTGGAGGCCGCCCAGGCCAAGCTCTTCGCCAGCGAGGCGGCGGTCAAGGCCTGCGACGAGGCCATCCAGGTCCTGGGCGGGTACGGCTACGTGAAGGACTACCCCGTGGAGCGCTACTGGCGGGATGCCCGCCTGACCCGGATCGGCGAGGGGACCAGCGAGATCCTCAAGCTGGTCATCGCCCGGCGTCTTCTAGAGATGGCCTGAAGTCCAGGGCCAGGGGGGCCTTCAGGGCCAGCTGGCCGCAGGCCGCCCCCACGTCCCGCCCCCGGCTCCAGCGGATGGAGGTGGGCACCCCCAGGCGCCGGAGTTCCTGGGCGAAGGCCAGGATCCCCGCCCTGGGGGTCCCCTTCACCGGGGCCCCCTCCCAGGGGTTGAAGGGGATGAGGTTCACGTGGGCGCTGATCCCCTGGAGGAGCCTGGCCAGGAGCCGGGCCTGCCAGGGGTGGTCGTTCACCCCTTGGAGGAGGGTGTACTCAAAGGTTATGCGGCGCTTGGTCTTGGCGTAGTAGTGGCGGACGGCCTCGAGGATCTCCGCCATGGGGTAGCGGTGGGCGGTGGGGATGATGCGCCGCCTGGTCTCGTCGTCGGGGGCGTGCAGGGAGAGGGCCAGGCGCACCCCCAGGTCCTCCTCCGCAAGCCGGTAAATCCCCCGGGGGATGCCCACCGTGGAGAGGGTGATCCGCCTAGGGCTCATGGCCAGGCCCTTGGGGTGGAGCATGAGGCGCACGGCCTTAAGGACCTGGGTGAGGTTGAGGAGGGGCTCCCCCATGCCCATCAGCACCGCGTTGCGGATCTCCCGGGGGGAGATCCCCTGGTGGTGGGCGATGGCCAGGAGCTGGGAGAGGATCTCGGCGGCGGTGAGGTTGCGGCCAAAGCCCAAGGCCCCGGTGGCGCAGAAGGTGCACCCCGCCGGACAGCCCACCATGCTGGAGAGGCAGACCGTTTTGCGGTTCTCGTAGGGCATGTAGACGGCCTCGGTCTTCTTCCCGTCCAGGAGGGTGAAGAGGTACTTCACGCTGCCGTCCTGGCTGGGGTAGGCTTCCGCCAGGGCGAACTCGGAGATGCGCCACTCCCTGGCCAGGGCCTCCCTTAGGGCCCTGGGCAGGTCGGTCATCTCGGCGAAGTCCAAGGCCCCCCGGGCGTAGAGCCAGTGGGCGATCTGGGCCTTGCGGAAGCCTTCGCCGGGCAGTTCCTCGGGGAGGAGTTCCAGGATGGGCTTCATCGTCCTGTGGCCGAGCCCCTCGGCCATCCCCCCATTATAGGCCTTACCGGAGCCGCCCGTACCCCAGGCCAAGGCCCAGGAGGAGGAGGAGGAGCCCCACGGGTCTTGGCCTTACCAGAAGGCCCAGGAAAGCCCCAAAGAGGAGGAGGCCCAGGGCCACCCGCCCCCGGCCCAGGCGGTAGGCCCGCCCGGAGAGGAGGCCCAACAAGAGGGGCAGGGCCCACAGGGCCAGGAGGAGGAGGCCGGCGGCGAAGGGGGTCAAAGGGTGTGCCCCTCCGGGGTAAAGCCCTCCACCCAGAAGCTTCCGTCCTGCCGGTGCTCCTTCTTCCACACCGGGAGGATCTGCTTGACCCGGTCGATGGCGTACTCGCAGGCGGCGAAGGCCTCCTTGCGGTGCCGGGCCGAGACCACGATGGCGATGGAGGCCTCCCCGGGGTCCACCCGGCCCAGGCGGTGCCAGAGGGCCACCCGTCCCAAGGGCCAGCGGGCCCGCATCTCGCCGATGATCTGGGCCATGACCTTCTCCGCCATCCCCGGGTAGGCCTCGTACTCCAAGAAGGCCACCTCCTCCCCCCGGTTAGGGCTCCGGGTGGTGCCCAGGAAGCTCACCACCGCCCCGTACTCGGGGGCGGTGGCCCAGCCCACCAGGGCCTTTAGGTCCAGGGGGTTTTCGGTGAGGCCATAGCTGTCCTGGCCCCCGGAAACCGGGGGCAGGAAGGCCAGCTCGTCCCCTTCCTTCAGGGGGGTTTCCCCCGTGGCCAGGGCCTGGTTCACCGCGGCCATACCCCCTCGGAGCTCCAGGCCAGGGAAGAGCCTTTCCAAAGCGGCCTGGGCCTCCCGGACCCGGGCCCCTTCGGGGAGTTCCAGGAGGAGGCGGTCCTGGCCCGCCTTCTCCCGGTACAGGGCAAAGAGCCGCACCTCAACCCGCATGCTGCCCAGTATAGACCTGGGAAAGCCCCAGGGCCACGGAGAGGGCCTCGAGGTAGCGCATGCGCATGGGCCCTAGGAGGACGATCTCCCCCAGCCACTCCCCCTTGGTGAACCCCGCCTGCACCTGGGCCAGCCCCTCCACCTCCCCCACCCGCACGTCCACCCGGCCCGGAGGGGTGAGGACCTCCTCCCCCCCGGCCTCGTAGAGGCCCACCAGGCGCTCCAAAAAGGCGGGGTCCTTGGCCTCGGGCTCCTTCAGGGCCTCGGAAAGCCCCTCGCGGTAGGTGAGGGAAAGCCCGGGGGCCAGGGCCCGGCCCAGGTGGGCGAAGAGCTCCTCCAGGCCCCGTGGGGCCGGGGGCAGGGCGGCAAAGGGGCCCAAAAGGGCTTCCTCGGCCTGCCTTAGGCGTTCTGGGGGGAGGGCCAGGGGGAGCCGGGCCTCCTTGACCCGGCCCCCCTCGAGGACGAAGACCGCCAGGGTACCCCCGGGGAGGGGGGAGAGGTGGACCTGGAGGACCCTGGGGGAGCGGCGGGGCCTAAGGCGCAGGAGGGCGGGGTAGCCGGAAAGCCCCACGGCCATCTTGACCAGGAAGGCCTCGGGCTCCTTGGCTCCCTCCAAGGCCCGCTCCAGCCGCTCCCGGGTGGCCTCGGGCAGGGGCCTGGGGGGGAGGAGGGAGAGGGAGTACTGGCGGAAGCCCAACCGGGTGGGCACCCGGCCCGCGGAGGCGTGGGGCTTGGTGAGGTAGCCCATCTCCTCCAGGGCGATGAGCTCGTAACGGCACAGGGCGGGGGAAAGCCCCAGGCCCTCGGCCAGCCTGGCCGAGGGCACCGGGGCCTTGGTCTTGATGTGCTCTTCCACCAGCAGGTGGAGGAGGGCCCGCTGCCGCGCCGTCACACCCCTATTGTACCGGGGTCACCGCGGCCTCGTCCTCCTCCCCGGTGCGGATGCGGTAGACCTTCTCCACCGGCAGGACGAAGACCTTCCCGTCCCCCACCTCCCCGGTGCGGGCCGCCTTGAGGATGGCCTCCACCGTGGGCTTGACGAAGGGCTCGGAAACCCCGATCTCCAGCCGCACCTTCTCGTGGAGCTCCATCTTCACCGTGGTGCCCCGGTAGGTTTCCACCTTCTCCGTCTCCCCCCCGTGGCCCTGGACCCGGCTGATGGAAAGCCCCCGCACCTCGGCCCGGAAGAGGGCCTCCAGCACATCCCCCAGCTTCTCCGGACGGATGATGGCCACGATGAGCTTCATGCCTTACCTCCCAGGGGCTTGAAGGCGGGGGGGGTGGCCTCGGAGAGGACCAGGATGGCCCCCTCCCCGCTGGCGTAGGCCTCCTCCCCGTGCTGGCTCACGTCCAGGCCCAGCCCCTCCTCCTTGGGATGGGCCCGCAAGGGGGTGAAGAGGCCGGTGAGCTTCAGGAGGAGGAAGGTGCCCAAGGCGGAGTAAACCACCGCCACCGCCACCGCCAGGGCCTGCACCCCAAGCTGGCCGGGGTTGCCGAAGAGGAGGCCCTTGGCCCCACCCCAGGCCTCCTCGGCCAGGACCCCGGTGAGGAGGGCCCCGGTGATCCCCGCCAGGCCGTGGGCCCCGAAGACGTCCAGGGAATCGTCCAGCTTGGTCCTGGGGCGCCACAGGAGGAAGAAGTAGCTGGGGAAGGCGCTTACTGCCCCCAGGACCAGGGCGGAGAGGGGGGAGACGAAGCCCGCCGCCGGGGTGATGGCCACCAGGCCCACGATGATGGCCGTGGCCAGGCCCACCGCCGTGGCCTTGCCGGTGCGCAGGAGGTCCAGGAGGGCCCAGACCACCAGGGTGGCCGCAGGGGCCAGGAGGGTGTTCACGAAGGCCAAGGCGGCAAGCCCCCCGCTGCTTAGGGCGCTCCCCCCGTTGAAGCCGAACCAGCCCAGCCAGAGGAGGGCCGCCCCCAGGAGGGTGAAGGGGACGTTATGGGGCAGGATGGCCTGGCGGCCATAGTCCTTCCTGGCCCCCAGGACCAGGGCCCCCACCAGGGCGGCGATGCCGGCGTTGATGTGCACCACCGTTCCCCCGGCGAAGTCCAAGGCCCCCAGGGCCCCCAAGAACCCCCCGCCCCAGACCCAGTGGGCGATGGGGGCGTAGACCAGAAGCCCCCAGAGGCTCAGGAAGAGGAGGAGGGCGGGAAAGCGCATGCGTTCCACCAGGGCCCCGGTGAGGAGGGCGGCGGTGATGATGGCGAAGGTGCCCTGGAAGGCCATGAAGAGCAGGTGGGGGATCTCCCCCTTGGCCTCGAGGCCCACCCCCTTGAGAAGGGCGTGCCCCAGCCCCCCAAGCCAGGGCGTCCCCTCGGCGAAAGCCAGGCTGTAGCCCAAAAGGGCCCAACCCACCCCCACGAAGCCCAGGGCGGCGAAGCTCATCATCATGGTGTTCAAGGCGTTTTTGGAGCGCACCAGCCCCCCGTAGAAGAAGGCCAAGGCTGGGGTCATGAGGAAGACCAGGGCCGTGGAGACCAGCACCCAGGCCGTGGCCGCCCCGTTCACCTCCCCCGCCAGGGCCAGCCCAGAAAGCCCTACCGCCGCAACGCCTTTTAGGGTTTTCAGGTTCCGCATACCCACCCCCTTAGGGCCCAGGGTAGAGGGGATGAGGCGAAATGTCAATATTTTCCCTAACACTATGCCATAGCTATCGGTACACTTTCACAAAAACGCCCGCATTTACGGCAAATCGTCAGGCATAAGCTGGCAAAATGCGCAACTAAACACTTACAAAACGCACGAGGCCCTTTGGTGCCCCCCTTCCCCGGGGTTGCGTAAACTGGACCCCGTGACGTGGGAGGAGCTGAAAGAACGCCTGGCCCAGGGGCAGGACGAGCGCACCCTCTTCCTGCCCCCCGACCTTTCCCCTGAGGAGCTGGCCCGCTACGCCGCCGGCCTGGCCAACCACCAGGGGGGCACCCTCTTCCTGGGGGTGGACCCCGGGGGGCGGGTGCTAGGGGCAGCGGAGATCCACCCCTTGCAGATCACCCACGCCCTCTTCCAGCTCACCCAGGGGCTCCTCCTGCCCTATGTGGAGGCGGTGGAGGGGCCTGAGGGAAGGGTCCTGGCCCTCTACGTGCCGCAAAGCCCCGCGGCCATCGCCGTGGGGGCGGGGCGGGTGCCCTTTTGGGATGGGCGGCGCCTGACCGAGCTCAAGGTGGCCCAGGCCCGGCCCGAGCCCGACTTCACCGCCCAGGTCCTGCCCGCGGCCAGCCTCTCCGACCTGGACCCCGTGGAGGTGCTGCGCCTAAGGCGCATCCTGGAGGAGCGGGGAAGCGGCCTTGCCGCCTTGCCCGACCTGGAGCTCCTCTTTGCCCTGGGGCTTTTGCAGCGGGTGGAGGGGGAGGAAAGGCCCACGGTGGCCGGCCTCCTCCTGGCGGGCACCCCCTTGGCCTTGCGGCGGCTTCTGCCCCAGGCGGAGGTGAGCTACTACTTCCACGAGGCCGAGGAGGGGTATGCCTTCCGCGAGGACCTCCTGCGGCCCATCCCTGCCCTTTTGGAGAGGCTTAGGGACCTCATCCAGGCCCGGAACCGGGTGCGCTACCTCACGGTGGGGCTTTTCCGCCTCGAGGTCTGGGACTTTGACCAGGAGGTCTACCGGGAGGCCCTCCTGAACGCCTTGGTGCACCGGGACTGGGCCAGCCAGGACGCCATCCAGGTCCACCACTACCGCGACCGCCTGGAGGTGTCCAACCCCGGGGGCTTCCCTCCCGGGATCACCCCAGAAAACGTCCTCCGCCATCCCCCCAAGCGGCGCAACCCCCGGCTGGCCGAGGCCCTCTACCGCCTGGGGTATGTGGAGCGGGCGGGGAGCGGGGTGGACAAGATGTACCGCCTCCTCCTCAAGTACGGCAAGGAGCCCCCGGAGTACCGCCTCTTTCCCGAAGCCCTCACCCTGGTCCTCTACAACCCCGAGCTGGACGAGGCCTTTGTGCGGGAACTGGCCGAGGTCCAGGAGCGCTTCGGGGCCTTCAGCCTGGACCACCTCATCGCCGTGGCCCACCTCCGGCGGGTGGGGGAGGCCTCCCTCGAGGAGCTCTCCCGGGCCCTGCAGCTGCCCGAGGAGGCCGCCCGCCGGGTGCTGGCCCGCATGGAGCGCATGGGCCTTCTCCGCCGGGAAGGGGGGCGGTACCACCTGGCCCGGCGCGACCCCTTGGCTGAGCGCCTTCTTGCCGCCATGGAACGGCCCCTGCGCCGCCGCGAGGTGGAAGGGCTTTTGGGCTTTACCCCCCGGGCCGCCCTGGCCCTCCTGAACCGGCTGATCCTCGAGGGGCGGGTGGAGCGGGTGGGCCGGGGGGCGGCCACCCGGTACCGGAGGCGGGGCTGATGCTCCACCTGGTCCTTTACCAGCCGGAAATCCCCCAAAACGCGGGCAACATCGCCCGCACAGCCGCCGCCATCGGCTTTCCCCTGCACCTCATCCGCCCCTTGGGCTTCCGCCTGGGGGACCCCAGGCTCAAGCGGGCCGGCCTGGACTACTGGCCCCACGTGGACCTCAGGGTCTGGGATACCTGGGAGGCTTTCCTGGAAGCCCTCCCCCCTGGGGCCCGGGTCTGGGCCTTCAGCGCCCGGGGTACAAAGGAGCTTTACGAGGCCTCCTTCCGGCCAGGGGACTACCTCCTCTTCGGCCCCGAAACCCGGGGCCTTCCCCCAGAGATCCTCCTCCGCTTCCCCAGCCTGCGCATCCCCATGCCGGGGCCGGTGCGCTCCCTGAACCTGGCGGTGGCCGTGGGGGTGGCGGCCTACGAGGCCTACCGGCAGGTGCGCTAGAGGTGGACCAGGGCGTAGCCCTGGGCGTGCACCACCTCCACCCCCAAGGGGGTGCGGTACCTCCGGGTGGGGTTGGCCCCCAGGAGGGGGGTGTGGCCGTGGACGTGGAGCCGGGGGCGGAAGAGGCGGTGGAAGAGGAGGAAGGCCGGGCTACCCCGGTGGGCGAAGTCCTCCCCCGCGGTGGGCCCGGGGGGCGGGGCGTGGGTGAGGAGGACGTCCACCCCGTGGCCCCGGAGGAGCCTGCGGGGGAGGAGGGGCAGGGGCTTGAGGACCAGGCGGTAGAGCTCCCCCGGGGAGAGCTGCCCCTCCCCTTCCCGGTACCGGGGCACCCCGCCGATGCCGTAGAAGAGGAGGGGGCCGTGGCGGAAGAGCCTTCCGTGGAGGTTGACCGCCCCTCCTGGGCGTTGCCTCAGGTTTCCTTCCCCGACCCACTCCTCCCCGTGGTTCCCGGGCACGAAGAGCACGGGCACCGCCACCTTGCTGGCCACGTACTCCAGGTACTCCCCCGGCAGGTCCCCCGCGGCCAGGACCAGGTCAAAGGGGGGCAGGTTCTGGGGGAAGCGGGGGGAGTGGACATGGGGGTGGACCTGGTCGGAAAGGAGAAGGAAGCGCAAGCCCACCTCCATTGTGGCAGAAAGGGGGCATGATGGAAGCGTGCGGGCCTATTCCACCGCCCACCTCCCCCTGGACCTGCCCCCGGGCCACCCCTTTCCCCTTTACAAGTACCGGGGGGTGGCGGAGGCCCTCCGGGGCCTCCTGCCCATCCTGCCCGCCCCCGAGGTGCCCCGGGAGGCCCTCTACCTGGCCCACCAGGGGGCTTACCTGGAGCGGCTTTTCACCCAGGGCCTCACCCGGGAGGAGTCCTTGCGCCTGGGCCTTCCCTTCCACCCGGCCCTCCTGCGGCGGGCCCTCCACGCCGCCGGCGGCACCCTGGCCGCGGCGGAGGACGCCCTGGACACGGGCCTTGGCCTCAACCTCTCCGGGGGTACCCACCACGCCTTCCCCGACCGGGCCGAGGGGTACAGCCTCTTCAACGACGTGGCCGTGGCCCTGGCCTGGCTGCGGGCCAAGAGGGGGTTTGGGGGCCGGGCCTTGGTCCTGGACCTGGACGCCCACCAGGGCAACGGCACCGCGGTCTTCTTCGGGGAAGACCCCACGGTCTTCACCCTCTCCCTGCACGGGGAGCGGAACTATCCTCTGAAAAAGGAGCGGAGCGACCTAGACGTGGGCCTCCCCGACGGCACCGAGGATGGGGCCTACCTGCGGGCCCTCGAGGAAGCCCTGGAGGTGGCCCAGGCCTTCCGGCCAGAGCTCGTCTTCTACAACGCCGGGGTGGACGTCCTCCGGGGGGACCGGTTTGGCCGCCTGGCCCTTTCCCCAGAGGGGGTAAGGGCGCGGGACCTGCGGGTTTACCGCTTCGTGAAGGCCCTGGGGGTGCCCCTGGTGGTGGTCATGGGGGGAGGGTACAACCGCGACCCCGCCCTCACCGTGGCCGCCCACGCGGAGACCTACCGCCTGGCCGTGAGCTCCTTGGCGTAGGTGGCCACCGCCTCCTCCAGGCTGAAGCCCAGGGCGCGGTAGAGTTCCAGGGCCCCGGTCTCGTGGTCGTGGGCCCGCACCCGGAGGAGGTGGGCCCCCTTGGCCTTGGCCAGGCGGGCGGCCTCGGCCAGGAGGGCCCGGCCAATGCCCTTGCCCCGGGCCTCGGGGATGACCCCGATGTAGGCCACGCTGGCCTCCCCCCCTTCCAGCTCCACCTCGGCCATGCCCACGGGGACCTCCCCCCGGTAGGCCACCAGGAGGTGGACCTGGGGGTCCTGGAAGTGTTCCAGCAGTTCCTCGTCCGTCCACTTGAGGCGGAGGGCCCAGCCCTCCTCGCTTTCCCGGTAGACCTCCCGGTAGACCTGGGCTCCGGGGAAGCCCTTCCGGACCACCACCCCCTCGGGGGGCGGGTAGTCCAGGCCCTCCGGGTTCTTGACGAAGAAGTAGGTGAGGTGGAGGAGGCCAAAGTCGGCGGCCTCGAGGGCCCGGCGCAGGGTGCGGTTCTCCTCCCGGGGGAAGGCGTAAAGCCTTTCCACCGAGAGCTCCTTCCCCCGGGCCTCCGCCGCCAGAAGGAGGTGGGGCAGGTCCTCCGCCTGGTAGGCCAGGGGGCCTTCCAGGGCGGCCCCGTCCCAGAAGGGGTAGAGGCCCACGTACCCCACCACCTCCCCCTCGCGCAGGAGGACCAGCCCGTCCTCCAGCTCCTCGGCCAGGCCTTCCAGGTCCCGGGCCTCCGGGGCCAGGACCCCGCGGGCGGGGCTCTCGTCCATGTGGCGGAGGAGCTTGAGAAGCCCCGGAAGGTCCTTGCGGGCCACGGGCCGGATCATGCCCTAAGTGTACGCCGGAAGCCCCGCCCGCCGCTAGGGACAAGGGTCCAGGTTCAGGGCCTTCACCACCCCTTCTCCCCCGTAGAAGTCCAGCACCGTGAGCCGGGCGTAGTCCTGTTCCAGCCTTAGGCCCTCCTCGGGGGGTAGGGGCAGGGCCAGGCTGAGGGCGGCCCGGTTCAGGGTGCAGTTCCCCACCACCAGGACCGCCTGCCCCAGGTGGGCCTTAAGGAGGGACTGCACCGCCTCCTTTCCCCTTGCCCAGGCCTCCCGCACGCTCTCCCCCCCCGGAGGGGCAAAGCCCGCCTCGTCCGCCACCCAGGCCGCCACCTCCTGGGGAAACCGGGCCTCCACCTCGGCGAAGGAAAGCCCCTCCCAAAGCCCCCAGGACCTTTCCCGCAGCTCCGGGCGTAGCCGCAAGGGGACCCCCAGGGCCCCGGCCAGAAGCCTTCCCCCCTCGGCCTCGGCCAGGCTGTCCGGGGCGTAGACCGCCGCCACCGGGTAGCGCCTGAGGAGGCCCGCCAGGGCCCTAAGGCGTTGCCGGCCCTCCTCGGCCAGGGGTAGGCCCGGGTGGCTGTAGAGGCGGTGCCCGGGGTTTTCCACCGGTCCGGCGCGGGTGAGGAGGAGGGTGGTCTTGGGGTGGGGCCCCTTGAGGAAGTGGCCCAGGAGGCCCATGCCCCTAGAATACGGGGGTGGAAAGGTGGGTGATCGTGAACCCGGCGGCGGGCCGCGGCAAGGTGGGCCGGCTCTCGGGGGCCATCCTCCAGGCGGCGCGGAAGAAGGGGGCCCGGGCCTTCCTCACCGAGGGCCCAGGCCACGCCACGGAGCTGGCCCAAAGCGCCCCCGAGGGGGCCCGGGTGGTGGCCGTGGGCGGGGACGGCACGGTGCACGAGGTCCTAAAGGGCCTGGCGGGCACGGACAAGGTCCTGGGGGTGGTGCCCATCGGCAGCGGCAACGATTTCGCCCGCATGCTGGGCCTTAGGGGGCTTCCCTGGCCGGAGGCCCTGGAACGGGCCCTCCTCGCCCCGGAGGAGGCCATTGACCTGGGCCTGGTGAACGGGGAGCCCTTCGGGGCCTCCTTGGGCGTTGGCTTTGATGCCCTGGTGGCCAAGAAGGCCTTCGCCGCCCCCCCTTTCCTGCGGGGCATGCCCCGCTACCTTTACGCCCTCTTCGGCGTCCTCAAGGACCTGCGCCTCCCCGAGGGGCGGGTGTGGGTGGACGGGGAGGAGGTCCACCGGGGGCCCCTCCTCCTCCTGGCGGCCATGAACGGGCCCGCCTACGGGGGGGGCATCCCCATCGCCCCCATGGCCGATCCCCGGGACGGCCTCCTCTCCGTGGTCCTGGCCCGCGCCTTCACCCGGCCCGGGGTGGTCCTCATCCTGCCCCGCCTCCTCCTGGGCCGGCACCTCTCCCACCCCCAGGTGGTGGCCTACGCCGGGCGGGAGGTGAAGGTGGCCTTTCCCCACCCCGTGCCGGCCCACGCCGACGGGGAACTCCTCCCCGAGGCGGCCCTGTACCGGGCGGAGGTGCGGCCCCTGGGCCTCAAGGTGGTGGGGGGCCGGGCTGCGGCCCGGGGGGCGGAGCCCCTCTTGCGCCCCGCAGGGGCTTCGTAGCCGGGGACCGCTCCCCTGCCCGGTGCCCGTTCTCGCCCTTCCCGTATACTTATGCCATGCGCGGCCTTTCCCAACGGGTCCAGGCCATGAAGCCCTCGGCCACGGTGGCGGTGAACGCCCGCGCCCTGGAGCTCCGGCGCCAGGGGGTGGACCTGGTGGCCCTTACCGCCGGGGAGCCGGACTTTGACACCCCGGAGCACGTGAAGGAGGCGGCCCGGCGGGCCCTCCTGGCGGGGAAGACCAAGTACGCCCCCCCTGCGGGCATCCCCGAGCTCCGCGAGGCCTTGGCGGAGAAGTTCCGCCGGGAAAACGGCCTAGGGGTGAAGCCCGAGGAAACCCTGGTCACCGTGGGGGGGAAGCAGGCCCTGTTCAACCTTTTCCAGGCCATCCTGGACCCTGGGGACGAGGTCATCGTCCTGGCCCCCTACTGGGTGAGCTACCCGGAGATGGTGCGCTTTGCCGGCGGGGTGCCGGTGGAGGTGGAAACCCGTCCCGAGGAGGGTTTCATCCCCGATCCCGAGCGGGTGCAAAGGGCCATCACCCCCCGCACCAAGGCCCTGGTGGTCAACTCCCCCAACAACCCCACGGGGGCCGTCTACCCCAAGGAGGTTCTGGAGGCCCTGGCCCGGCTGGCCCTGGAGCACGATTTCTACCTGGTCTCCGACGAGATCTACGAGCACCTGATCTACGAGGGGGAACACTTCTCCCCGGGCACCTTGGCCCCGGAGCACACCATCACCGTGAACGGGGCCGCCAAGGCCTTCGCCATGACCGGCTGGCGCATCGGCTACGCCTGCGGGCCCAAGGCGGTCATCCAGGCCATGGCCAACGTTTCCAGCCAGTCCACCACCAGCCCGGACACCATCGCCCAGTGGGCCACCCTCGAGGCCCTCACCAACCGGGAGTCCAGCCAGGCCTTCATCGCCATGGCCCGGGAGGCCTACCGCAGGCGGCGGGACCTCCTCCTTTCCGGTTTGGCCTCCTTGGGGCTCAAGGCCGTCCGCCCCAGCGGGGCCTTCTACGTCCTCCTGGACACCTCCCCCTTCGCCCCGGACGAGATCCGGGCCGCCGAGCGCCTCCTGGAGGCGGGGGTGGCGGTGGTCCCGGGCACGGATTTCGCCGCCTACGGGCACGTACGCCTCTCCTACGCCACCAGCGAGGCCCAGCTGCAAAAGGCCCTGGAGCGCTTCGCCGAGGCCCTGAGCCGCGCCCAGGTCTAGGGCTTAGTACCGCCTTCCCCGGGGGGCAAGGAGGAGGAGGGCAGCCCCCAGGGTCACGCACACGTCCGCCAGGTTGAAGACGGGGAAGTGGGCGATGAGGGGGATGGAGGTGCCCAGGTCCAGGTAGTCCACCACCCAGCCCCGTCCCAGGCGGTCGATCCCGTTGCCCAGGGCGCCCGCCGCCAGAAGGGAGAGGGCCAAGGCCTTGCCGGTGGGGTAGCGCTTCTGGGCCAGGAGGTAGAGGAGGACCGTCCCCACCAGGAGGCTGAGCCAGCCCAAGAGGAAGGCCTGACCCCCTAAGAGCCCAAACCCCGCCCCGGTGTTCCGCACCAGGGTCAGGTAGAGGAGGCCCTCCACCAGGGGCCTAGGCACCGGGGAGAGGTTTTCCAGGGCCCAGAGCTTGAGGATCTGGTCCAGGGCCAAAAGCAGGGGAACGAGCACCACGGGCATCCCCAAGAGTCTACCGGATGCTCCCCCTTGTGCTATACTCCATAGGGTTTGCCTTCGGGCACGGGAGGGTGCGATGTCCAAGGTGTGCGAGATCAGCGGGAAGCGGCCCATCGTGGCCAACAGCATCCAAAGGCGGGGTAAGGCCAAGCGGGAAGGGGGTGTGGGGCGGAAGACCACCGGCATCTCCAAGCGCCGCCAGTACCCCAACCTGCAGAAGGTGCGGGTGCGGGTGGCGGGCCAGGAGATCACCTTCCGGGTGGCCACCAGCCACATCCCCAAGGTGTACGAGCTCCTGGAAAGGGCCAAGGGCCTGAAGCTGGAAGGCCTGAGCGCCAAGGAGATCAAGGAGCGCCTCCTGAAGCTCCTCTAGGCTTCCTTGGCTCCCCTGGGCCCCCCAGACCGGGGGGCTTTTTGTAGCATGGGCCCATGGTCTGGAAGCCGGGGCATTACCTGCTTCTGGCCCTGGGCCTTTACGCCCTGGTGGTCACCCTGGGCTTCGCCTCCCGGGGGCGGCAGCTTTGGGCCTTGCGCCAGGAGGTGGCGGCCCTAGCCCAGAAGGCCCAGAAGGTCCCGGAGGGCTACCTCCTGCCCCTCCCTGGGGCCTGCCTGCCCACCCGTCCCGAGCACCTTCCCAACGCCCCCCGCCCCTACCGCAAGGGGGTGAGCGCCGGCTTCGTCTTCCAGCAAGGGGATGCCTGCGTCCCCGTGGTCCAGGGGATGGGGGTGGTGGCGGCCATGGCCGGGGAGGTGGTGCGGGTGGAGGCGGACTACCAAGAACCCACCCCGGAGGCCTACCGGGCCCTCTTGGAGCGGGTGCGGCAAGGGGCGGGCCCGGAGGATATGGATGCCTTGCGGGGCCTCGAGGTCTGGCTCCGCCACCCCGATGGCCGCACCACGGTCTACGCCCACCTCCAGGCCCCCTACCGGGGCCTAAGGGTGGGGCAGCGGGTCCACCGGGGGGACCCCTTGGGCTACCTGGGGAACACCGGCCTCCAAGGGGGTGCCCCCCGCCTCCTCTTTGAGGTCTGGGAGGGGGAGCCCGACCGGGGCCGCTTCCTCTTCCAGGGGCTTCCCCCAGAGGAAGTCCTCCGCCAGGCCAAGGCCTTCTTCCGCTTAGAATAGCCCCATGCGCGAGGCCTTCGCCCGGGTTTGGGAGAACCCCTACCTGCGGGTGGCCGTCTACCTCCTCCTCCTCTTCCTCCTCTACCGCCTCCTCCAGCGGGCCTGGCCAGCCCTTTCCGTCCTCCTCACCGCCTTCGCCTTCGCCTACCTGGCCCACCCCGTGGTGCGCTTCCTGGAAAGGCGAAGGCTACCCCGGGCCTTAGGGGTGGGCCTCGTTTACCTCTTCCTGGGGCTTTTCCTGGGGCTGGCCTCCTTCCTCACCGCCCAGACGGTGCGGGAGCTCTCCCAGCTGGCCCGGGAGCTTCCCCGCCTCCTGGACCCCCTGGTGGCCTGGCTCCTGGCCCTTCCCGACCGGGTGCAGGCTGTGCCCATCCCCGAGGGCCTAGAGCCCGTCCTGGCCGAGGCCAGCCGCAACCTGCAAAGCCTCTTGCAGGGTTTTTTGGACACCCTGCTGCGCTGGTTCCAGGGCCTTCTGGCCCAGGGAGGGAACCTCCTGGGCTTTTTCACCTCCTTGCTGGGCGGGGTCTTCCAGCTCCTCACCGCCCTTACCCTTTCCATCTACTTCCTCTACGATCTTCCCCGCCTGGGGCGGGCCGCCCTTTTGCTCTTCCCCGAGCCCTACCAGCCCCTGGTGGCCGAGCTGGCGGCCAAGCTGGACCGGAGCGTGGGCGGGTACGTGCGGGGCCAGCTCCTGGTGGCCTTTCTGGTGGGCCTTCTGGTGGGGGTGGGGCTTTCCCTGGTGGGGGTGCCCCTGGCGGCCAGCCTGGGCTTCCTGGCCGGGGTCTTCAACCTCATCCCCTTCGTGGGGGTGATCGTCTCCGGGGTGCCGGCCCTCCTCCTGGCGGCCACGGGGGGGTGGCTGAAGGTCGTTCTGGCCCTCCTCGTCCTCTGGCTGGCCAACCAGATCGAAGGCAACCTCCTGGGCCCCCTCATCGTGGGCCGGGCCACCCGGCTCCACCCGGTGACGGCCATCGCCGCCATCCTGGTGGGGGCAAGCCTCATGGGCCTATGGGGGGCCCTTTTGGGGGTGCCGGCTGCGGCCTTCCTGAAGGTCCTCCTGGAGGACTACTACAAGGGAAGCCGCCTCTACCGGGAAGGCTAGGGGAGGCGCTCCTCCTCCATAGCCAGCTCCTTGGGCTCTAGCTGCCGGGGCAGGAGAAGGTTCAGGACCACCCCCACCAGGGCCGCCAGGGCCATGCCGCTCACCTTGAGGGGTACGCTGGCCCCTGCCACCTGGAGGGTGCCCAGCTGGGCCACCGCCCCGCCCAGGCCCAGGACCAGGATGGCGGACACCACGATGAGGTTCCGGCTATGGGTGAAATCGATCTCCGCCTCGGCCAGGGTGCGGATGCCGATGGAGGCGATCATGCCGAAAAGGAGCATGGAAACCCCCCCCAAGACCCCCTGGGGCAGGGTTTGCAAAAGGGCCGCCAGCTTGGGGGAGAAGGAGAGCAGGATGGCGAAAACTGCGGCGATGCGGAGCACCAGGGGGTCGTACACCTTGGTCACCGCCAGGACCCCGGTGTTCTCGGAGTAAGTGGTGTTGGCCGGGCCCCCCAGAAGCCCGGCCAGGCTGGTGGCCAGGCCATCCCCCAGGAGGGTGCGGTGGAGGCCAGGCTTCTGGAAGAAGTCCTTGCCCACCACCCGGCCGTTGGTAAGGATGTCCCCGATGTGCTCCATCACCGTGACGAAGGCCACTGGGGCGATGAGGAGGATGGCCCCCCACTCCAGCGTGGCCGGGGTGAAGGCGGGCAGGCCCCACCAGGGGGCTTCGGCCAAGGGCTTCAGGTCCACCCGGCCCAGGGCCAGGGCCAGGAGGTAGCCCGCCCCCACCCCCAGGAGGACGGGGATCATCTGGAAAAGCCCCCGGAAGAAGACGGCGCTCACCACGGCGCTCAGGAAGGTGAAGCTGGCCAGGAGCCAGTCCTTGCTGGCCATCTGCACCGCCACCGGGGCCAGGGTAAGCCCGATGACCACGATGACCGGGCCGGTGACCACGGGGGGAAAGACCCAGCGCACCCTTTCCGAGCCGATGAGGCGCACCAGGAGGGCGAAGAGGGCGTAGACCAGCCCCGCCGCCGCGATCCCGCCCCCCACCGCGGCTAGGGAGAAGCCCGCCTCCTTGGCGGCCAGGATGGGGGCGATGAAGGCAAAGCTGGAGCCCAGGAACACGGGCACCACCCGCCCCGTGACCAGGTGGAAGACCAGGGTGCCAAGCCCGGCGGTGAAGAGGGCCACCGCGGGGTTCAAGCCCGTGAGGAGAGGGACCAGCACCGTGGCCCCGAACATGGCCACCGTGTGCTGTAGGCCCAGGATAAGGTGTCTTGGCGTCATACCGGGCCCATTCTACGGGCTCCTGGGCCTAGGCGTGCCCCCCTGCGGCCAGGGCCTCTTGGAACCAGCGGGGCACCTCCTTGCCGAAGCGCCTTTGGGCGAAGGCCTGGGCAAAAGCCCCATACTCCCCCCGCAGGATGGCCTCCCGGGCGGCCTCGGTCAGGCGGTGGAGGTGGCGCAGGTTGTGCAGGGAGAGCAGGATCCCTCCCAGCATCTCCCCCGTCCGTACCAGGTGGGCCAGGTAGGCCCGGCTGAAGGTCTGGCAGGTGTAGCAGTCGCAGCCCTCCTCTAGGGGTCTCGGGTCTTCCAGGAAGCGGGCGTTTTTTAGGTTGATCCGCCCCTCGAGGGTGAGGGCGCTGCCGAAGCGGCCCGTGCGGGTGGGGTAGACGGAGTCAAAGAGGTCCACCCCCAAGCCGATGGCCGCCACCAGGTCCTCGGGGTGGCCCACCCCCATGAGGTAGCGGGGGCGGTCCTCGGGGAGGATCTCCGTGGAGAGGGCCACCATGGGGAACATGGCCTCCTTGGGCTCCCCCACCGCCAGGCCGCCGATGGCGTACCCCGGCAGGCGGAAGCGCACGGTCTCCCGGGTGGAGAGGGCCCGGAGCTCCGGGTCCGTCCCCCCTTGGGCGATGCCGAAAAGGGCCTGGTCCGGGCGGGTCTTGGCCCTTAGGCTCCGCTCCAGCCAGCGCAGGGTGCGCTCCAGGGAGGCCTTCAGGTAGGCCCGGGGGGAGGGGTAGGGGGGGCACTCGTCAAAGGCCATGACGATGTCCGCCCCTAGGGCTTCCTGGACCTTTAGGCTTTCCTCCGGGGTGAGCCGCAGGGGGCTTCCGTCCAGGTGGCTTTGGAAGACCACCCCTTCCTCGTCGATGCGCCTTAGGTGGCCCAGGCTCATCACCTGGAACCCCCCGGAGTCCGTGAGCCAGGGACCCTTCCAGCCGGCAAAGCCGTGAAGCCCCCCCAGGGCCCGCACCCGCTCGGGCCCAGGGCGGAGGAGCAGGTGGTAGGTGTTGGCCAGGAGGACCTGGCTCCCGATGGCCTCGAGGTCTTTGGGCAAAAGCCCCTTCACCGAGCCCTGGGTGCCCACGGGCATGAAGAGGGGGGTCTGCACCGGGCCGTGGGGGGTGTGGAACAAGCCCGCCCGGGCCCGGCCCGAACGGGCAAGGACGGTGAAGCGAAAGGCTTCCATCAGCTTGGGCCAAAGCGCCTTTTCACGTAGTCTTCCACCAGGGCCAAAAACGCCTCCGCGATGCCCTCCCCCTTGAGGATGGTGAGGAGCTGGCCGTCGGCGTAGACCGGGGCCTTGGGCTCCTCCCCAGCCCCCGGCAGGGAGATGCCGATGTGGGCGTGTTTGCTCTCCCCGGGGCCGTTGACCACGCACCCCATCACCGCCACCTTCAGCCCCTCCACCCCGGGGTACGCCTTGCGCCACTCGGGGAGCTTGGCCTTGAGCCTGGCGCTCACGGCCTCGGCCAACTCTTGGAAGAAGGTGCTGGTGGTGCGGCCGCACCCGGGACAGCTGGTCACCTCGGGGGCGAAGGTGCGCAGGCCCAAGGCCTGGAGGATCTCCTGGGCCACCTCCACCTCCTTGGTGCGGGGCTCCCCGGGGGCGGGGGTGAGGGAGACCCGGATGGTATCCCCAATCCCCTCCAGGAGAAGGGGGGCCAGGGCGGCGGCGCTGGCCACGATCCCCTTCACCCCCATCCCCGCCTCGGTGAGGCCCAGGTGCAGGGGGGCCCGGGTGCGCCGGGCCAGTTCCCGGTAGACCCACACCAGGTCCCGGGCCTTGGACACCTTGGCGGAAAGGACGATCTTGTCCTCACCCAGGCCCATCTCCAAGGCGGCCTCGTAGGAGCGCACCGCGCTTTCCACCAGGGCCTCCAGCACCACCTCGTGGGCCTCCTTGGGTTCGGGGCGGCGGGCGTTTTGGTCCATGAGCTCGGTGAGGAGGGCGGGGTCCAGGCTTCCCCAGTTGGCCCCGATGCGCACGGGTTTGCCCAGGTCCTGGGCGATGCGGATCATCTCGGCGAAGTTCTCGTCCTTGTGCCGCCCCCGGCCCAGGGTGCCGGGGTTGATGCGGAACTTGTCCAGGGCCTCGGCCATGGCCGGGTAGCGGCGCAGGAGGAGGTGGCCGTTGAAGTGGAAATCCCCCACCAAGGGCACCTCTGCCCCCTCGCCCTGGAGGCGGGCCTTGAGCTCGGGCACGGCCCGGGCCGCGGCCTCGTCGTTCACCGTGATGCGCACGATCTCGCTCCCCGCCCGGTGGAGGGCCAGGACCTGGGCCAAGGTGGCCTCCACGTCCGCCGTGGGGGTGTTGGTCATGGACTGCACGGCCACCGGATGGGCGCTCCCTAAGGGCACGCGCCCCACCCAGACCGTGGGGGTAGGTCGCCTCATCACCTATAAAATATTACTACTCGCTATTTTTGGCTGTGTAGTACTTAGAAGGGTCTTGACAAAAGCAAGTTTGCTTTCATGCCCAATTTTTCGTTAGGGCTATCCCATCGCAGATCTTAAAGGCCGTTAAAATGACGCGTGGTTTAAGATCAAGCTTAGAGCCTCAAGTGGGGATCGGAATCCTGCCCTGATAAAGTCCTACCGCGATCACGTCTTAGCTTGACATGAGAAGGGCTTCTGCGTAAGATTAGCCTCGGATGTCAGGCGGTAGGGTTTGCCACAAGCTAAGTGGAAAAGCTACCGCCTGGCGCCGAACCAAAGGGGAAACACGGAAACCCTTTGGAAGCACAGTAGATGTAGGAGGTGCAAGGCTATGAAAGGAAATCGGCTTAGGACGCTAGGTTTCTCGATTGTGGGGGCGCTGGCCCTTTTCCTCGCCAGCTGCGGCCAGCAGCCGCCCCCCTCCAACGGTGGGGGCAGTGGTGGGGGTGGCTCCCAAACCGGCACCCTGGAGGTTACCGTCTTGAACGACGCCAATGGCCAGCCCATCCAGGGAGCCACGGTCACGGTGAATGGTGCGCAGATTGGCGTTACCAACAACCAGGGTAAGGTTAGCGCTTCCCTGACCCCTGGTACGTACAACGTCAACGCCAGCGCCACCGGCTTCGTCACCCCCTCTGAACCCGTTGCGGTTCCCGTTGTGGCTGGTCAGACGACGACCCGTACCATCCGGCTTCAGCCCCAGGCGCCTGCCCCTGGCCCTGGCGTGTGCCGGCCCTCTGGGGATACCTCTTACCGTACGGAGCTGGTAGCGGCTGCGGGCAGCAAACCTGCGGGCATCAAGAGCATCCAGATCACGGGGCAAAGGGCAGGCACCTACTGCTTTGCCGTTGGTGAGCTGGAGCTTCGCATCTACTTGGGTCAGGGTGAGGAAAACAACCTCCAGGTGATCCTGGTTAGCTCCGATAACCCCCAGGCTACTCAGGTTATCCCTCACAGGTGGCAGGGGAGCTACTTCGTAGCGACCCTAGACACCCGCAACCAGCAGATCCAGGGTGTGCCCCAGCGCTTGATTGTGAAGTACCAGCGGGGAGGCAACGACATCCGGGACCAGGTCTGGGAGATCGTTCCTGACAACCTCCCACCTCAGGTTCCCGATGTCCGCCCAGTGAGCGCCATTGACCCTGTGGAAGCTCCTGGGCCTCAGCCGGAGCGCTGGATCGGTGGTCCCGCTAGCCACAGGGTAACCCTCACCCTGGAAAACCAGGACCTGGTGGACAACCCTGCCAACCCCAATCTCCTGGCTTCCGGCATCAAGGAGGTCCGCTTCTTCGCCTACAGGGTGGGTGGTTACCGGGCTGAACCGAGGATTGGCGAGGGCCGTTTGATCGGCACTGCTCGTGCCCGTCCCTACCAAGTGGAGTGGAACACCCGCGATGGCAACTGGCCCGACGGCAAGTACTACGTCTACGCGGTGGCTGAAGACTGGATGGGCAACTACCATCCCCATCCCGGTACGCTGGGTGCAGCCCCTCTGGCCGGCTTCTACGTCAACGTAGACAACACTGCCCCTAGCATTGATCTCATCAGGGTGCAGGATAGGGGTGTCGGTGACGTTGGCCGGGCCTTCAATACCAACCAGTCTGGGCTTGGTTACTACCTCTGCGACAACCCGACCTACACGTGGGGAGATGGTCGGATCGACATCTTCCCGGCCGAAAGCGGCTTTGTTTCCGGCTGTGCCAGCGTGACCTACTCTGCTGGGGATACCGGCGTTGGTCTGGGTAACGGGAGCGCGGAGCTATCTTGGGCTGCCGCTGCCGTCTTTGTGCCCGGAGGCACCAACATCACTTACAACATCAACGTCAACGATGTGAACGGCCCCGTGGCCTTTGTCCTCAAGGCCAAGGACCGCTTGGGCAACGAGAGCCAGGCCCAGGTTCAGGTTACGGTAGATAACCGTCGCCCTGAGGTGGACCTCCTCAAGCTCTACCTCCCCAGCCAACCCAGCCAGACCGATCCGGATGTGGTCCTGGCAGGTAGCCAGTTGGGCGTTCGGGTGGCCGCTACCGACACCCTGAGCGGCGTGCGCTTCGTGCGCTTCTACATGGGTTCCGACGCACAGGCTCGTACTAATACTGTTCGCCTGCCCTTCTGGAACGCAAACCTGGGTACCATAGGGCTTATCCAGCTCCCCATCCAGGGCAACAACAACACCTACACTGCCGAGATCAGGGGTGGTGTGGGGGATGTCCTGGTCCCCGTGCTGGATCCTACCAACGAAAGCACCGTTGCTCCCAACTCCCCTGCCGACATCCTCGTCATCGTTTCCGACCGTGCAGGCAACGCCAATGCCTCCTTCCGCCGCGTCCAAGTACGCCACACGGACGAGCTGGACAATGGTGTGGACGGATCGGCTGCTCGCCTCCGTGTTAACTTCCCCATCGCCGGCGAGCATGAAATCCAGCCTGTGCCCATTTCGGATGCCACCTTCAGCGGGGCTTTCCGTACGGCTGCTCGCTCCACCACCCTTCCCAACCTTGTGAAGTACGCCGGCTTCTATGGGCAGGACAACACTCTTCTCCCCTACGACGATCCCAACAACCCCTACGACCTCCCGTCCTATCTGGCTGCTCCTGCCAACGCCACGGTCTACAATCTGCTCCAGGTGGTCAATACCCTGCCTTACAAGCTGGTGCTGCCTAACCCTGCTGGGGTCTTCGGCGTCCTCTTCAACAACTACGGCCACATGGAGGCGGTGCCTACTCAGTAGAGCCTAATAAGCCGAAGCCCGCACCCCAAGGGCGGGGTGCGGGTTTAACCTTTTGCCCTTCCCTCTTTCCATGGCGACCTCCGCAAAGAGAAGACGTGGAAGGGTTTTCCTGGGGGGAGATGGGGAGGCGGCTCAACCTGGCCCCTTTGATCGGTTAGCCCCCTTTGGTCCCATGCTGGCCGGCGATCCCAAGAGGAATAACCCTGGGAATGAGCCCTCGGGTGGAGCTTGCCCAGGGGACGGCAGAGCCTGGCGGCGGTCTGGTCCTGGTGGGGCCGGACCAAACAGAGAAGGGGGCTGCGTTTGGAGGTGGATGCTTAAGTGGTGCAGGATAATGGAGGAGGAGGGTTGTACGGCCGGAAAACACCTTGAAGTGGTGGCCAAGGGGCTTAAGCCGAGAAGGGGGATGTTCTTCCTTCGCCATGAACGTAACCTAGCTTCCCCTGATCTTTATGATGGCTGAGGAGGAGGGAGGCTATGTTGAAGCGTTCATGGCTGCTCTGGTTCTTTCTTGCCAGCAGCTCTTTTGGGGGTGTGGGTTGGGCTCAGGAGGTTTTTTCCCCTTTGCCTGGCAATTTTTTAGTGCCTTTGAGTCCGCCTGAGGAGTATTTGGGGTGTAGGCTTCATTTGAGATTGGCCCTTGCCAACCACCTCTCTTATGCCTCGGGTTCCTGGGGAGAACTGGGGTTTGACCTTGAGGAGATAAGGGCTGAGCTGGGGATAGGGTTGCGAGAAGAGGCGTGGGGACTGGGGCTCTTTTTCCCGCTTAGCCTCTACTATGGGGGCGTGATGGACTATGTTTTGGACCCCTTGCACCAGGTTTTGGGCTTGCCTAGGAACCTGGTTCAGGGCCAAGTTCTCCTCTTTGCTCGGAAGGGGGGCGAAGAACGTCGATGGGAGGGTTCTGTTTGGGGGCCTAGAGACCCTTATTTACGTTTGGACCTCAACCTAGGACAAACAAAGGCTATAGGGGCCGTTGCCTTTCCCTTGGGCTCGGTGGAGCGTTTCCTAGGCTCAGGAGGGACCCGCCTCCTCTTAGGGGGAGGGTGGGAGGAGAAAACAATAAGGGTTTGGGGAGGTGTTCTTTGGCCCTTGGGACCCCAGCTGGGCTTGGAGCCCTTTTCCTATGGTCCAGCCCTCATGGGAGCTTTGCGCTGGGAGATCCTTGGGGTGGGACCTCTGGCGTTGGAAGTTCATGGCTTCGTGGGCCCTTTGCGGGAGGCAGGCCCCTTCGCTCAGGGGCTTATTTTGAAGTTCAGCTATGGCCAGCTTAGCTTTGCAGAGGACGGGAGCCGAGGTCTTCCAGACGTGGTTTTCTCGTGGCGAGTCTCGGCCCCCTGCCCACTTATTTTCTAAAAACGGGTTGCTAAGCCGAAGGCCAAAGTGGAGCGTTGGCTCGCTTGGCCGTCAAAAAGATAACGCTGGTGGCCTTCCAAGAAGATGCTCAGGCTTGGAACCAAGCGCACACCCACACCGATGAGGAGCTGACCAAAGGGGGTTTGGTCCAAGTAGAGGCCGCCTCCCACTCCAAAGTAGCCGTCCAGATCTCCGTAAGAAGCGCGGAAGGTAAGGTCCAGGCTGCCCAAACCACGGTCGGGTTGGGATACGGGTGCCTCATAGGCCAGGCGCAACCCCAAAGGGCCTAAAAGGGCATCGTGGCCCAGCATCAAGCGGCCGTACCACTCCCCGGTTACATCCCCGCGGTAGGCGGCAAGGCCCAGGTACAGGGGCAGGCGGAAGGGGGTGAGGGTGCGCTTCAGGGCGGCCACCTCCTCTTCCAGGGCTTTCAAGCGGGCGTCATCTTGGGCCTGGCGGGCCTCGAGGGCCTTGAGGCGTTCCTCCAAGGTAGCTAGCCTTTCCTTTTGCGCTTGGAGCCCTTCCTCTAGGGCTCGGGTTCGGGGCTCGAGGCTTTGTAACCGGGCTTGGGCGCCTTCCGCTAGCTTACGGGCCTCAGGAAGCCCTTTGAGCTCGTTGGCAAGCCCTCTAAGGGTTTCCTCTTGGGCGGTGCGGGCCCTCTCTAGGGCTTGGAGCCGCTCTCCTAGGGTCTGCTGCGCGGCCTTTAGGGCTTCTTGCTCCCGCCGCAAGGCCTCTACCTGGCTGGGATCAGCCTGGGGGCGGTTTTCCAGGCTTTTTAGCCGACTCTCCAGTGCCCTAAGACTTTCTTGGATGCCCTTAAGCGCATCCTCTAAAGCGCGACTTTCTAGGGCTTTTAGGGCGGCTTGCAGCCCCTTTTGGGCTTCCTCTAGGCCCTGAATGCGTTCTTGGAGGTTTTTCAGGGCTTCTTCGAGGGGGCGGGTATCGGTTCTGGGTTGGTTTTCCAGGGCGCGGAGGCGGTCTTCCAGAGCCTTTTTCTCCGAGCGTAGCTGCTCCAGGGCTTTACCCTGGGATCCGAGCTCCTTTTGCAGCCCCTGGGTGGCCTCGAGGAGCTTCTGGACTTCCTGGGGAGAGAGCTTGTCCACCCCATAGGCTGCCAAGAGCCGATATAGGGCCAGGGCTGCTTCCTGGCGGCTTAAGGGTTCCCGCCAGCGGAAGGTGCCGTCCGGGTAGCCAATGAAGACCCCTTTGCTCACCAGAAGCTCCACTGCCTCGCGGGCCCAAGGAGCGGCAGGTTCGTCCACCTGAGCTAGGACGGGGATCAAGGTAAAAAGAAATCCAAACAAAAGTCTGCGCATCTTAAACCTCCCCTTTTGAGGGTAACACGAACCCGAAGTCCAGGGGGCCTGCAAGGCATCTGAGTCTCCAGGCCTTCCTAGGCTGCGCCAGACTGGGAGGAAACCTCTTCTTCCAACCAAGCCTGGGCTAAGGCCATTTCCCCCTGGACCAAGGCGTGGCCGGTGGGGAGAAGGTGGGCCTGGACCCTGGCCCCGGCCTCCTGGAGCCTCGCGAGGAGGGCCTGAAAGGCTTCCTGGGGCACCAGGGGGTCCCGTAGCCCCGCCAGGACCAGGATGGGCTTTCCCGGAAGGGGAGGGTAGGGGGCTCCGAAGGGCTCCATGGGCCGGAGGAGGAGGGCGCCATCCAGAAGGCTAGGGTGGTGGAAGAGGAGGCCCAAGGCCATGTTGGCCCCGTTGGAGTAGCCCACGGCCACCAGGGGCCTGGGCAGGGCGTGGGCGTGAAGGCTATGCTCCACGAACTCCGCCAGTTCCCGAGCCCTCCTTTGCAGATCTTCCAGGTCCAGTACCCCTTCCCCCAGGCGGCGGAAGAAGCGGGGGACCCCTTCCTCCACGCTCTGGCCCCGGGGGCTCAGGAGGTGGGCCTGGGGGCGGAGGGCTCGGGCCAGGGGCAGGAGGCTGGTCTCATCCCCCCCGGTGCCGTGGAGGAGGAGAAGGGTGAGGGGCTCCTGCCCCCCTTCCACCCGGTAGCGGAAGCGCACCCTTACCCCCTAGGGGGATGGAGGGGCGGCAAGGAGGCCTCGATGGCCCGGCGTTCCCCTTCCAGCCAGGGGGGGAGGACCAGGCGCTCCCCCAGACTTTCCCCAGGCTCGTCCACGCCGAAGCCAGGGCCGTCCGTGGCCAGCTCCAGGAGGACCCCCCCGGGCTCCAGGAAGTAGATGGAGCGGAACCAGAAGCGGTCCACCACCGGGGTGGGCCGTAGGCCTAGGGACAAGACCCTTTCCCTAAGCCCAAGGCCGTGGGCCTCGTCGCGGATGCGAAAGGCCAGGTGGTGCACCCCGCCTACCCCCCAGGCCCCCCGCCGGCCCCCAGGGAGGCCCCGGACTTCCAGAAAGCTTCCTTCCTGGACCAGGCGCACCCACCCCCCTTCCTCCCCCAGCCGGCGGAAGCCTAGCACCCCTTCCAGAAAGAAAAGGGTGAGGGTGGGGTCCCGCTCCAGGATCCGGGCGCCCAGGAGGCCCCGGACCTGGCGTTCCTGGGACACGGGGCTTCCCTCCCACGGCCTCCCGGGCCCTGGGGCCTCGGCCAGGGCCAGGGGGAGGCCGTGGGGGTCCTGGAAGAGGAGGGCGGGCCGGCCGAAGCGCTCGCCCCCTTCCGGCCTTATCCCGTAGCCCTCGAGGCGGGCCTCCCAGTAGGGGAGGCTCCCTTCGGGAACGGCCAGGGCCACCTCCACCGCCTGCCCCACCCCCGGGCGGGCCGGGGGCAGGTGGGGCCAGGGGAAGAAGGTGAGGTCGGTGCCCGGGGTGCCTTCCCGGTCGGCGTAGAAGAGGTGGTAGGTGGTGGGGTCGTCCTGGTTGACGCTCCGCTTGACCAGGCGCAGGCCCAGCACCCCGGCGTAAAAGTCCAGGTTCTCCTGGGGGTCGCCGGCGATGCAGGTGATGTGGTGAAGGCCTAGGGTGCCCTCCATGCCCTAAGCCTACACCCTAGCGCTTTACAAAATGTAGTGTAAGCCTGGCCCCGGGTTAGACCTCCATGCCCATGATGTGGTAGCCGGCGTCCACGTAGACCACCTCCCCCGTGATCCCCGACGCCAGGGGGGAGAGGAGGAAAAGGCCCAGGTTCCCTACCTCCTCCTGGGTCACGTTCCGCCCCAGGGGGGCCACCTGGGCCACCCGGTCGTACATCTTGGTGAAGCCGGGGATGCTGCGGGCGGCCACGGTGCGCACGGGCCCGGCGGAGATGGCGTTGACCCGTACCCCCTTGGGACCCAGCTCATAGGCCAGGTAGCGGACGCTGGCCTCGAGGGCCGCCTTGGCGATGGCCATCACGTTGTACTTGGGCACCACCTTCTCGCTGGCGTAGTAGGTGAGGGTGACGATCCCCCCACCCGCCCGCAGGAGGGGCTCGGCCCGCTGGGCCACGGCCACCAGGGAGTAGGCGGAAACCTCCAGGGCCAGGAGCCAGTCCTGCCGCCGCGTGTCCAGGTAGCGCCCTTCCATGGCCTCCCGGGGGGCAAAGGCGATGGCGTGGACCAGGTAGTCCAGCCCGCTCCAAGCCTCCCCTACCCCGGCGAAGAGGGCGTCCAGCTCGGCGTCCTGGGTCACGTCGGCCTGAAAGAGCCGGGCCCCCCCAAGGGCCTCGGCCAGCCTTTCGGCCTCAGGGCGGATCCGCTCCCCTTGGTAGCTTAAGGCGACCTCCGCCCCCGCCGCCCGGAGCTTTTCGGCGATGGCGTAGCCCAGGCTCCGCTGGTTGGTGACCCCCATCACGAGGGCCTTTTTGCCGGAAAGGTCCAGGGTGAGCATGGGGGGATTATACCGGTTTGCGCGCGGAAAACCCCTCTGGGGCCGCGGCCCGGGCCATCCCTGGTCCAGACATACCAAGGGCACGCCTACTGGGTTGTCCTCAGCCAGGACCTGAAGGGCAGCCCGATGCGGGGCGTCCAGGGTGCGCAAGGGATAGGTTCGCGCAAGCCTAAGGGCGTTTCGCCTCACGGCCTCGCTGGGCGTGATCCCGTGCCAGGCAGACTTGAGCCGCTGCAACCGCTCCCAGGCTATGGGGAACTCCTCATCGCTGAGGTGGCCTTCCCGCCACCTCCGGCTTAGGGCGGAGGTATCCCAGAACCTCACCCTTCCTCCCGTGGCTCCTAAGACGCTGGCCCGGGGTAGGGGCAAGGGTAGCTCTTCCAGGCGGGGCTTTCCCGTCCCCCGGCGCAGGAGGCCCAAGCGTTCCAAGCGGACCACGGCTTCCCCGCACTCCCGAAGCCGGGGTCAGCCGGGCTACAGGCACCCTCCGATCCAGGTCCCCGGCTTGCACGCGGCGCAAAAGTTCGGAGAGGCGGCTTTTGGCCTCGCTCAACGAAACGCTAAGCCTAAGGCCTAGGGGGGCTTCCGCCCCGCACCGAGGGGTTAGCCTCCCCCACTTGAGGACTCCTGGTAGCGGGCGTACCAGGCCTGGAGGGTGGCCGGGGATACCCCCCGGATGACCTCCACCCGCCCACCCCACTCCAGGACCACGCCGGCGGTGGGGCTTCCCACAAGCTCCGTGATCCTTTGGGCCGCCTCTTGGTCCTCGCGGGCGTTTACAAAGGTGAAGGGCACGCCCTTCTGGGCCAGAAACATCTTCACGATCTCGCAGGGGCCGCAGCCCGGGATGCCGTAGAGCCGCACCATGCCCTTATGGTACCCCAGGGGGGTTCGATAGGCTCATCCTGGGGGGATGGGGCACGAACCCGTAAAAACCCACTTTTGGCCCGGGTGGGAACCTCTTCTCTAGGCGTACCCATAGGGGTGGCGCGCGAATACAATGCCCCCATGCGCTTGGTGGACCGCCATCCCGAGGTGGACCTGGAGAGGCTCCTAGGGGATTTTGCCCCCCCACCCCGCTTCCGGGGGGCTACCTTCGCCACCTACCTCCCGGACCCCCGCTACCCCTCCCAGGCCCTGGCCAAGGAGCGCCTGTGGCGATGGGTTAAGGACCGTCCCCAGGGCTTCCTCCGCCCCCGGATGCCGGGCCCCCAGGGGATCTATCTGGATGGGGGGTTTGGGGTGGGGAAGACCCATCTCCTGGTGGCCGCCTACCTCGAGGCCCCCGCGCCCAAGGCCTTCCTGACCTTTGAGGAACTCACCTATGCCCTGGGCCTCATGGGCCTCAAGGAGGGGGCCAGGCGCTTTGGCGCGCTGCGCTACCTCTTCCTGGACGAGTTTGAGCTGGACGACCCCGGCAACGCCCAGATGATCACCCACTTCCTGGCCCTCACCATGGAGCGGGGGCTGCGGGTGGCCACCACCTCCAACACCCCCCCCGGGGCCTTGGGGGAAGGGCGGTTCAACGCCGAGCAGTTCCGCCACCAGATCCAGAGCCTGGCCCGGCGCTTTGCCGTGGAGCGCATCGAGGGGGAGGACTACCGCCACCGTGACCCCGACCGCTTCCCTGAGCCCCTTTCCCCCGAGGTCCTTTGGGCCCGTTACCGGGAGGACCATAGGCCCAAGACCCTGGACCGCTTCCCCGAGCTTCTGGCCCACCTGCGCACCCTCCACCCCATCCGCTACCGCTACCTCCTCACCGGGGTGGAGGCGGTGTACCTGGAGGGCCTGGAGCCCATCCAAGACCAGAACGACGCCCTGCGCTTTGTGCATTTTGTGGACCAGGTTTATAACCTTGGCCTGGCCCTCCGGGCCTCCGGGGCCCCCCTTTCCGCCCTCTTCCCCGAGAGCTACCGCCATGGGGCCTTCGCCAAAAAGTATGGCCGGGCCCTTTCCCGGCTGGCGGAGCTTTTGGGGTAGCATGGGGGCATGGACCTAGCCGAACGGCTTTCCGAGCTGGCCCAGGCCCTCTCCCAGGCCAGCGCCGCGGTGGGGATCCTCGAGGCCATAGAGGAGGTCCTGGACGAGTACCAAGACGGGGAGCTTTCCCTAAAGGAGGCCATGGAGGAGATCCAGGGCCTGGTGGAGGAGTTCCAGGCGGTGCGGGCCCTTGCGGAGATGACCCCCGGGGAGCTTGCGGCCCTAGCGGAGGGGGACGAGGAGGAGGAAGGGGGCTTGCGCTCGTAGGATGAAGGCCATCGTCCTGGTCCTGGACTCCGTGGGCCTGGGGTACCTGCCCGACGCCCCCCGCTTCGGCGACGAGGGGGCGGACACCCTGGACCACACCCTCTTGAAAACGGGAGTGGAGCTTCCCCACTTGGCCGGGCTCGGCCTGGGCTGGGTGCCCGGGGTCCACACCCTGCCCCGGCCCAAGGCCCTCAAGGGGGCCTTTGGCCGCATGCGGGAGGTGAACCCCGGCAAGGACACCACCACCGGGCACTGGGAGTTCGTGGGGGTGTACCTGGAAAAGCCCTTCCGCACCTACCCCGAGGGCTTCCCTGAGGAACTCCTTCGCGCCTGGGCCGAGGCCATCGGGGTGGGGGGGTGGCTCCTGAACCGCCCCTACTCCGGCACCGAGGCCATCCGGGACTTCGGCGAGGCCCACCTGGAAACCGGCTACCCCATCGTCTACACCTCCGCCGACTCCGTCTTCCAGGTGGCGGCCCACCTGGAGCGCGTTCCCCTGGAGGAGCTTTACCGCTGGTGCCAGGTGGCCCGGGCGATGCTCCTTGAAGAGCACCAGGTGGCCCGGGTCATCGCCCGGCCCTTTGCCGGGCCCCCGGGGGGGTTTTACCGCCGGGAGGACCTGCGCAAGGACTTCGCCTTGGAGCCGCCCCGCAACGTCCTGGACGTGCTCAAGGAGGGGGGCCTCGAGGTGGTGGGGGTGGGGAAGATCCCCGACATCTACGCCCACCGGGGTTTCACCCGCGAGGTGAAGAGCCGGGACAACCAAGACGGCCTGGAGAAGACCCTGGCCCTCCTGGGGGAGCCCTTCTCCGGCCTGGTCTTCACCAACCTGGTGGACTTTGACGCCAAGTACGGCCACCGCCGCGACCCCCAGGGTTACGCCCAGGCCCTGGCGCAGGTGGATGCCTTCCTTCCCCGCCTCCTTGGGGCCTTGGGGCCTGAAGACCACCTCTTCCTGGTCTCCGACCACGGCAACGACCCCACCTTCTTCGGCACCGACCACACCCGGGAGTACGGGATGCTCCTCTGGGTGGGCCCGGGGGTGGAGGGGGATCTCGGCACCCGGGAGAGCTTCGCCGACCTGGGGGCCACCTGGGCTAGGCTGTTTGGGCTTCCCTGGGATGGCTCCGGAAAGAGCCTCCTTTAGGCCATGCCCCTCACCTGGCGCGACCTCCTGGACATCCTTCTGGTGGCCGTCCTCTTCTACTACCTCTGGCGCCTCATGGCCGGCACCCGGGCCCTGAACCTGGTCCGGGGGGTCTTGGTCTACCTGCTGGTCTGGTTTTTGGCCAGCCTCCTGGGGCTTTCCACCCTGTCCTGGCTGCTCGGCAACGCCGCTACCCTGGGGGCCTTCGCCCTCATCGTGGTCTTCCAGCCGGAGTTGCGGGGGCTTTTGGAACGGCTGGGCCGTGCCCAGGGGCCCAGGGCGCCCTCCTTGGCCCTGGAGGAGCTTCTCCTCGGCCTTGCCCGCCTTTCCGAGCGGCGCTATGGAGCCCTCATCGCCCTGGAGCGGCGCACCCCCTTGGGGGAGTACGCGGCCACGGGGGAGGTGCTGGAGGCCCGGCTTTCCGCCCGGCTTCTGCAGACGGTCTTCCACCCCGGGACCCCCCTGCACGACGGGGGGGCCATCCTGCGGGGGGACCGGCTTTTTGCCGCCGGGTGCGTCTTTCCCCTTTCCGAAGCCCACCTGGGCCTGGGCACCCGCCACCGGGCGGCCTTGGGCCTTTCCGAGGTTTCCGATGCCCTGGTCCTGGTGGTGAGCGAGGAAACGGGGACCATCCGCGTGGCCGAGGCGGGGCGGCTTTCCCCGCCCCTGGCCCTCGAGGCCCTGCGGGAAAAGCTCAAGGAGGTGCTCCGTGCGTGAGTGGGGCGGCTTCCTCCTGGCCCTTCTGGCGGCCCTAGGCCTTTGGTACTCCCTCAGGGAGCGGGCCCCGGTGGTGGAGCGGGTGGTGAGCGTGCCCCTGCGGGTGGTGGGCCTGGAAGGGGAGTGGCTGGCGGAAGGGGTTCCCAAGGAGGTCCTCCTCCGCCTCCGCGGCCCCGCCCACCTGGTGGAGGGAACCCCCCCGGTTTCCGCCTACCTGGACCTTTCCGGGGTGGAGGGCCCCTTTGCCCGGGAGGTACGGGTGGCCGTGCCCCAGGGGGTGGAGGTGCGGGAGGTGCGCCCGGCCCGGGTGGAGGGCCGGGTGGAGGCCATCCTCACCCGCACCCTGCCCGTGGAGGTCCTCTCCCAAGGGGCCTGGGTGCGCCTCGAGCCCGCCCTTGTGCAGGCCAGGGGGCCTAGGAGCCAGGTGGAGGAGGCGGTGGCCGCGGTGGGCCTGGACCTGGGAGGGGAGAGCGTGGCCCTCAGTGCCTTCGGCCCCCGGGGGCCCCTCCCTGGGGTGGAGCTTTTCCCCAAGGCCGTGCGCATCCTGGCCCGGGAAACCCCCCTTTTCCGCAAGGAGGTGCCCTTGGTCCTCAAGCCTCCGGCGGGCCTCCGGGTTCTGGAGTATACCCCCCGTTCCGTGGAGGTGGTAGGGCCGAGGGAGGCTTTGGAAGCCCTGGAAGGGGTGGAGGCCTCCCCCCAAGGGGGGTTCCGCCCGGGGGAGGTGGCGGGGCCCTTCCGCCTGGCCCTGCCCCCAGGGGTGCGGACCCTGGGGCCGGTTTCCGGAAGGGTGCGGCTTGCGCTAGAATAGCCAGGATGATCTACCCCATCCGCCTCTACGGCGACCCGGTGCT
Source organism: Thermus sp. CCB_US3_UF1 (assembly GCF_000236585.1). Lineage (NCBI taxonomy): Bacteria > Thermotogati > Deinococcota > Deinococci > Thermales > Thermaceae > Thermus > Thermus sp. CCB_US3_UF1. Next base: position 2,173,403 of record NC_017278.1, on the reverse strand, counting down.
CCGCAAGAAGGCCCTTCCCGTGCGGGACTTCTCCGGACTACCCCGTCTAGCCGAGGACATGCTGGAAACCATGTTGGAGGCCCACGGCGTGGGCCTGGCGGCCCCACAGATCGGGCTTTCCCAGCGGCTTTTTGTGGCCGTGGAGTACGCGGACGAGCCCGAGGGGGAGGAGAGGCCCCTGAGGGACCTGGTGCGCCGGGTCTACGTGGTGGCCAACCCGGTGGTCCTGCACCGGGAAGGGGAGGTGGAGGGTACGGAGGGCTGCCTCTCCCTCCCGGGCCTTTACTCCGAGGAGGTGCCCCGGGCGGAGCGGATCCGCGTGGCCTACCAGGACGAGGAGGGGGTGGAGCGGACGGTGGAGCTCGAGGGGTACATGGCCCGGGTCTTTCAGCACGAGATTGACCACCTGGACGGGGTCTTTTTCTTTGAGCGCCTCCCTCAGCCCAAGCGGGAAGCCTTCCTGGAGGCCAACCGGCTGGAGTTGGCCCGGCTGCAAAGGGAGGCCAAGGCCCTGCTCAAGGAGCTTTCTGGACGATGAGGGTGGCCTTCTTTGGCACGCCCCGCTGGGCGGTGCCGGTTTTGCAAGCCCTGGACCGCCACCACCAGGTGGTGCTGGTGGTCACCCAGCCCGACAAGCCCCAGGGCCGGGGCCTGAGGCCAGCCCCCAGCCCCGTGGCCCAGTACGCCGAGGCCCGGGGCCTGCCCCTCCTCAAGCCCAAGAGGCTCAAGGGGAACGAGGCCTTTGTCCAAGCCTTTAGGGAGGCAGCCCCGGAGGTGGCCGTCACCGCGGCTTACGGCAAGATCCTGCCCAAGGAGGTCCTCGAGGTTCCCCCCTATGGTTTCCTCAACCTCCACCCCTCCCTGCTCCCCAAGTACCGCGGCCCGGCCCCGGTGCCTTGGGCCCTCATCCGGGGGGAGAAGGAAACCGGGGTGGCCATCATGAAGACCGAGGAAGGGCTGGATACCGGTCCCTTGTACGCGGTGTGGCGCACGGAGATCGGCCCCGAGGAGGATGCCCAGGCCCTCGCCGAGCGCCTGCGGGACAAGGGCATAGAGCTCCTCCTCTGGGTGCTGCAAAACCTGCCCCACCTCACCCCCACCCCCCAGGAGGGGGAGGCCAGCTATGCCCCTCTCCTCACCAAGGAGGAGGGGCGGATCCGCTTTGAGGATCCCGCCGAGGCCATCTTCAACCGCCATCGGGGGGTGCAGCCCTGGCCGGGAAGCTACTTTTTCCACGTGGGGAAGCGGGTGAAGGTGCTCCGGATGCGTCCCGAGCCCGGGAAGGGGGAGCCGGGCGTGGTCCAGGGGGTGGACCGGGAGGGGGTTTTGGTGGGGGTGGGGGAGGGGCTTATCCGCCTCCTCGAGGTCCAACCCGAGGGCCGCCGCCCCATGCCGGCCGCCGACTGGGCCCGGGGGTACGGGGTGGTTCCGGGGACGCGTCTTGGGTGAGGCCCTAAAACTCCTCGTCCCACTCCACGATGGTTTCGCTGGTGAGGGTGGTGGCGGGCCGCTCCTCGCTGGCGGCCACCTCCGCACCCCGCTCCTTGAGGAGGCCGAACTGGGCGGCGATGCCCCTAAGGCCTGCCCCGGCGAAGGCCACCACCAGGAAGGCGGAAAGCCCCCAGGCCAGGTAGGCCACCAGGGCTTGGGCAATGGAGAGGTTGGCCAAAAGGCCTAGGATGGGTAGGCCGCCATATTCAGCTAGGATGGAACCCATGTAGGAGAGCCCTTCGGTCATGATGGGGAGGACCAGGAAGAGGAAGGCCAGGCCCAGGAGGTTCCAGTACACGTTGCGCCCGCCGAAGGTCAGGCGGATCAGGTAGAGGGGGAAGAAGGCCAGGGCTGCGGCCAAGAGGAAAAACACCGCCCGGGGGATGCCCAAAAGAAACAGCTGAATCTGCACCTGCAGGGCGTGCCAGAAGCCCAGGGACCCCCCTAGGAGGCGTTCCTCTATTTCCTGGATTTCTCCCAACAAAACCGCGAAGTCCACGGTGCGCAACCCTACGGCTTCTTGCATGCGGAGGAAGAGCCGGTCCGTGCGCTCCGCCAGCTCGGGAGCGTAGGCCCCCACCACGGGATAAACCTTGAGGCGGAAGCGGCTATAGGCGTAGGCCAGCTGGGCCCGGGCCCGCTGGTACTGGCCGGTTTCGGTGTAGAGCTGCGCCTGGGCCAGGCTGCTCCGCACCTCGTCCAGGAGGTCCAGCCAGTTCACCAGGCTGGGGATGGCCAGCCGCTGAAGGGCTTCCCCCACCTTGGTGGCGATCTCCGGGTCCAGCCGCAACAGGCTGGTTTCCTCACGGATTTCCTGAGGCAATAGGCTTTCCGCCAACCGGACCTGGCTGGGGCTCGGCGTAGGGGCAGGGGGGCTGCTGGGGGACGGGGAGGCCGGAGTGGGGTTGGACGCGGAGGGGGTGGGGGTAGGGGAGGCGGGAGCGGCGGAAACAGGGGGGGTCTGGCGGACAAGGGCCTGCCGCCAAGCGGCCACCTTCTTTTGCAGCTCCCCTACCTCGGGTCGGAAGGCCTCCCCACCCGAAACCTTGGCCAAGGTTTGGACGAAGTCCTGGGCCTTGAGGGTGCTCTGGGGGCTGTCCTGGATCACCAGGTACCGGGCGTAGGCCCGGGCCAGGGCCAGGTAGGCTTGGGGGCGGGAGGTGGCGTCCAGGGCCCGGGCCAGGTCCTCGGCCATGCCCTGGAGGTAGTGGCCCTCCAGCCTGCGCCGGGCTTCCTCGGGGGAAAGGTTACCCATCCCCTGGACCAAGGCGGCGGGCAGGCCGGTGGCCCGGGCCAGGCGGGTCAGGTAGGGAGGCTTTTCCTGGGGTGGGGCCTGGAAGAAGCCGTCATAAAGGGCTTTTCCCACCAGGTGGCGCACCAGGAGGAGGCGGGCCTCGAGGTCCACTTGGCTTCGGCGTAGGACGGCCTGCCGGGCCTCCTGGAGGTTGGCCAGGGCGGCATCCCGCAAGACCGGGGGCAGGCCTTCCGCTTCCTGGCGGAGGATCCCCTGGGCCCGGTCCAAGGCGGCCAGGGCCTGGGTGGGGTTGCCCAGGCGCACCTGGGCTAAGGCTTCCGCCAAGCGGTCGTAGGCCTGGGGAAGCCCGGCGGCCAAGGTCCAAAGCCCGAACAAGAGCAGGAACAGGCTCCGCTTCATCCGTTGACCTCCGCACTGGGGGCAAGCCGCCTAAGCCCGTGGAGCAGGCGGCCAATGTTGCTTTCCTTGCGGGCCAGAAGTCCCACATGGCCCTGGCCCAAGGCCCTCAGGACCACCACGGTGTTCTCCATGACCGCATAGAAGGCCCCATAACCCTGGCGGCCCAAAAGGAGATGGGCCAAATCCAGGGAAACCGCTTCCCCGGCGAAGAGCTCCTCCTTGCCGCTTCGCCCCGCCACCACCACCCCCACCACCCCTTCCAGCCGGGCCAGCCGCCGGGCCAGGGCCTGCCGGGCTGAGGGGTCTTCCAGGTCCACGGCCTCCTGGAGGAGGTCCCCCGCTTCCTCTTCCTCCTCTTCCGCCACTTCCTCTAGGGCCCTCGAGGCCGCCAGGTTCTTGAGCTCCCGGGCCCAGGCCTTCAGCTCAGGGGGCATCTCCCGGAAGGGAAGGAGGTTCCTGAGCTCCGGCCAAAGCACCCCTTCCAAAAGCCGCACCCAGTCCGCCGGGGTGGCGGGGGGATGCTGGGCCACGGCCCGGCGCACCAGATTTTCCGCCGCCCGGGGGGAGATATAGCGGCTTAGGATTTGCAAAAGGCTTTCCTCCATAGGACACCCGAGGGGCTTGCCAATCTGCCCCTCAGAGTGTACCATAACCTCTGCCCGAGGGATCGGGCACCCGCCGCTGGGGTGTCGTCTAACGGCAGGACAGCGGACTCTGGATCCGCCGGTCGTGGTTCGAGTCCACGCACCCCAGCCAAACTTTGGCCCCATCGACTAGTGGTTAGGTCACCGCCCTTTCAAGGCGGCGGCGGGGGTTCGAATCCCCCTGGGGTCACCAGAAGCAGTCCGAGCCGCGCATGGCCCCATCGTCTAGAGGCCTAGGACACGGCCCTCTCAAGGCCGAGACGGGGGTTCGAATCCCCCTGGGGTCACCAGGAGCGGCTCGGATTGCTTTTGCCCCTTGACAAGGGGCGGCGGCCTTGCCCAGACTGGGTGGGCCATATACCCCCGGTAGGTATAGGGGGTGTAGCCTAAAGGAAGGAGGCCAAGATGGAGTTCACCCTCACCGGGCTTGCGGGAAGCGGCGCCAAGGAAGAGCGCTACGACGTGGTCATCATCGGCGGTGGCCCCGCCGGGCTCACCGCTGGCATCTACGCGGGCCGGGCCCAGCTCAAGACCGTGATCCTGGAAAAGGGCCTGCCCGGGGGCCAGATCGCCCAGACCGACGAGGTGGAGAACTACCCCGGTTTCCCCGAAGGCATCTCTGGCCCGGAGCTGGCAGGGCGCATGGTCCAGCAGGCGGAGAAGTTCGGGGCCCGGATCGTCATGGACGAGGTGTTGGGGATAGAGCCCGGGGAAAACGGTTTCCTGGTGCGGGGCTTTGAGCGCACCTATCTGGCCCGGGCGGTCATCATCGCCACCGGGGCCAACCCCAGGAAGCTAGGGGTTCCGGGGGAGGAGCGGTTTTATGGCCGGGGGGTTTCCACCTGCGCCACCTGCGACGGCTTCTTCTACCGGGATAAGGAGGTGGTGGTGGTGGGCGGGGGGGATGCCGCGGTGGAGGAGGGGCTTTTCCTCACCAAGTTTGCCCGTAAGGTGACCCTGGTCCACCGCCGGGACGAGCTCAGGGCCAACAAGGTGGCCCAGGCCCGGGCCTTCCAGAACCCCAAGATGCACTTTCTCTTCTCCCACGTGGTGACCGAGGTCCTGGGGGAGGAGAGCGTGACCGGGGTCCGGCTCAAGAACCTGAAAACGGGGGAGGAGTACGTCTACCCCACGGACGGGGTCTTCGTCTTCATCGGCCACGAGCCCAACACCGCCTTCCTCAAGGGGGTGGTGGAGCTCAGGCCGGATGGGTATGTGGCCGTGCGCGACGAGGTCTACACCTCGGTTCCCGGCATCTTCGCCGCCGGGGACGTAGCCGACCCCATCTACCGCCAGCTGACCACCAGTGTGGGGGCCGGTACCCGGGCGGCCATGACCGCGGAGAAGTACCTGGCGGAGCACAGCGAACCTGTACGGCCCTAAGCGCGGTGGCCAGCCGGCTTTCTGCCCTGGTCCTCCTCCTGGGCCTGGCCTTAGGCCAGACCCTGTACCTTCCCCTGGACGACCGCCCGCCCAACTGGGCCCCTTGCGCCTGGGGCCTGGTCCTCTGCCCCCCACGGGCGGCCTACCGGGGTCCGGAGGGGGCAGACGAGGCCCTCCTTAGGGCCTGGCTCCTCGCCACCCCGGGGGAGCGCCTGGTGGCCAGCCTGGACGCCCTCGCCTATGGCGGGCTCCTCCCAAGCCGCCACCGGGCTCTTTACCCCGAGGAGGCCCTGGCCCGTCTGGAACCCCTCCTTTCCTGGAGGGGGCGCCATGGGGGGGAGGTCTTCCTCTTCGGGGTGGTGCCCCGTTGGGATGCCAGCCGGAGGGAGCGGAACCTGGAGGTGCTCCGCCGCCTGGCCCCTGGGGCCCTCCTGGAGGGGTTGTACCTGGAGGCGGTTTGGGACGATGCCCTCAAGGACTCCCCCGCCCCGCGGGAAGCCCGGGAACTTCCCTACCCGAGCCGCCCTGGGGCGGACGAGGCGGGGCAGGTCCTCCTCCTCCGGGCTCTCCGCCCCGGGCTACGGGTGGGGGTGGTCTACAGGGGGGTTGGGGCGGAGCGGGTCACCCCTTACGAGGCCCTGCCCCTGCGGGAAACCGTGGCCGGCCTCCTCCGGAGCGCGGGGGCCCAGGAGGTGGCCTTGGCCGAGGGACCGGACCTGGTCCTTTACGCCTATGGGGGCCAGGATCCCCGGGGGGCGGCCCGGGAACTCCTGGGCCTCATGGCCCGCTTCCCCGTGGCCCTGGCGGACCTCGCCCGGGTGAACCGGGGGGACCCGGGCCTCATGGCCTACCTGCAGGACCTCGGCCTTTATGGCCGCTTGGCGGCCTACGCCAGCTGGGGCACCCCGGCCAACAACCTGGGAAGCGCCCTGGCCCAAGGGGGGCTTTTCCTTTCCCAAAGCCAGGGCCGTCTGGAGCGGCTGGCCGAGGCCTACTTCGCCTACTGGTGGGGGGAGGTGGGCCGGCCCCACGTGCGGGCCCGCTTCGCCGAACCCCTGCCGGAGGAGGCCCAGGGGGTGGTGGCCTTATGGCCCTACTGGGCGCTGGAGGGCTATCGGGTAGACCTGGAGGGCCTGGGCTTTCCCTGGCGCCGGGCTTTTGAGGCCCAAGGCCGCTTGCGCCTCCACCCCCTTTCTGCGCCTTCCCGTCTGGTAGAGTAGGGAGCGTCATGACCCCCGAGGTTTTGGAGCTAAGGCGCTTGCAGGCCCTGGTCCAGGCCTGGCGCTTGCTGGCTCCCCTGGAACGCCCCCAGGCCGTCTACCAGGCGGTGGTGGAGGCCGCCAAGGCCTCCACCCGGGCGGTTTCCGTCCTTCTCTTCCTCTACCGCCCCCTGGAGGACGCCCTGGAGCTGGTGGCGGCCGCGGGGCTTAGCCGGGACAAGGTGGGCCTCCGGCTTCCCCGGGGCCGGGGGATTTCCTGGGCGGTCCTGGAAGGGGGGGAGCCCGTGTACCTGGCCGATGTGCGCCAGGACCCTCGGGTGGTCTTTCTCTCGGGACACCCCCAGTCGGGGGTCTACCTGGGGGTGCCCCTGCGCAACGCCGCGGGGCAGCCCATCGGCGTCCTTTCCATGGATACCGCCGGGGGGGTGGGGGAGATCCTCCCCGAGGAGCGCTTCTGGATCCAGGCCCTGGCCGAGGCCGCGGGGGTGGTGCTGGACCGGATTGAGGCCCTGGGCCGGGCCCAGGCCGAGGCTGCCCGGGCCCAGGCCCTGCTGCAGCTTTCCCTTTCCCTCGAGGCCGCCCGGGACCCCCTGGTCATGGCCCAGGAGGCCTTGGAAACCCTCCTCCGCCTCACCCCGTACCACGGGGGGGCCCTGTACCTTTTCCAGGAGGGTACGGTGCGACCGGCGGTTTTTTCCGGCCGCTACCCGCCGGAGTTTCCCCGGCTCTACGTGGAGCACCCCGTGCGTTTTGGGGAGGGGCTTCTGGGCCATCCCCGGCTCTGGGAGGGGCCGGTGTACGTGGAAGACTACGCCCGCTTTCCCGGGGCCCTGAAGCCCTATGCGGAAAGGGGCCTCCGCTCGGCCCTCTTGGTCCCTCTCCGGCCGGAGGGGCGGCGGTACGGGGTCCTGGCCCTGGGTTCCTTTGGGGAGGCGGTGGCCTACCGCCCGGAGGACGAGGCCCTTCTCAAGCTGGTGGCCCGGCGGCTGGAGGAGGCCTTGGAGCGCCTTTTCCACCTGAGGACCCTGAAGGCCACCCGGGAAGCGGCCCTGAAGGCCCTTTCCCGGGTGTTGGAGTACCGGGACCTGGAAACCCAGGGGCATACCGAGCGGGTGGCGGAGCTCTCCTTGCGCCTGGGGGAGCGCGTGGGCTTTCCTGACCTCGAGGGCCTGCGCCTGGGAGCTTACTTCCACGACCTGGGCAAGCTGGCCCTTCCCGACGAGATCCTGCGCAAGCCCGCCTCCCTTTCCACCGCCGAGTGGCGGGTGGTGCGGACCCACCCCGAGGTGGGCCTGGAGATCCTGAAAAGCCTCCCCTTCCTGCCCAAGACCGCCCTGAACGTGGTCCTGTACCATCATGAGCGCTGGGACGGTTCCGGCTACCCCCGGGGGCTCAAGGGGGAGGCCATCCCCTTCGAGGCCCGCATCTTTGCCGTGGTGGACGTCTACGACGCCCTGATCTCTCCCCGCCCTTACAAGCGGGCCTGGACGGAGGAGGAGGCCAAGGCCGAGCTCCGGGCCCTGGCCGGCAAGGCCCTGGACCCGGAGCTGGTGGGAGCTTTCCTGGAACTAATCTAGCCTTTACTCCACCGTCACGCTCTTGGCCAGGTTCCGGGGCTGGTCCACGTCCCGGCCCAGGAGGGCGGCCACCTCGTAGGCCAAAAGCTGCAGGGGCACCACGCTCACGATGGGGTAGAGGAGGGGATGGACCTCGGGGAGGTAGATCACGTCCTGGGCCAGCTTGCCTATCTCCCTATCCCCCTCGGTGGCCAGGGCGATCACCTTCCCGCCCCGGGCCCGCACCTCCTGGATGTTGGCCAGGGTTTTTTCGTAGAGGGGGCCCTGGGTGGCCAGGACCACCACGGGCAGGTGCTCGTCGATGAGGGCGATGGGCCCGTGCTTCATCTCCCCGGCGGGGTAGGCCTCGGCGTGGATGTAGCTGATCTCCTTGAGCTTCAGGGCCCCCTCGTAGGCGGTGGGGGCCTGGACGTGCCGCCCCAGGAAGAGGAAGTCCTGGGCCTGGTGGTATTTCTCGGCGATGTGGGCCACCAGGGGCCGCTTCTCCAGCACCTCCTCCACCAGGCGGGGGAGTTTGCGCATCTCCCGGATGAGCCCTTGGGCCGCCTCCCGGCTCAGGGTGCCCCGGGCCCGGCCAAAGCGCACCGCCAGGAGGGCCATGGCCGCCAGCATGGCCGTGTAGGCCTTGGTGGAGGCCACCCCGATCTCCGGCCCGGCGTGGATGTAGAGGACGTCCTCCACCTCCCGGGTGAGGCTGGAGCCCTTGGCGTTGATGACCCCCAGGGTCCTGGCCCCCTTGGCCTTGGCCTCGCGGATCCCCTCCAGGGTGTCGATGGTTTCCCCGGACTGGCTGATGGCCACGGCCAGGGTTTTCCCGTCCACCACCGGGTCGCGGTAGCGGTATTCGCTGGCCACCTCCCACTCCGCGGGGACGCGGGCCAGGATCTCCATGAGGTACTTGCCGTACCACCCCGCGTAGGCGGCGGTGCCGCAGGCCACGAAGTGGACCCGCTCCACCCCTTTGGGGTCCAGCGCCAGGCCCAGGTCCACGTCCCCATCCTCCTCCCGCAGGCGGCCCCCCAGGGTGTTTTCCAGGACCCAGGGCTGCTCGTAGATCTCCTTGAGCATGTAGTGGGGGAAGCCGCCCTTTTCCGCGGCCTCGAGGGTCCAGTCGATCTCCACCACCGGGCGCTCCAGGGGCTCGCCGGCCAGGTTTTGGATCTCCACCCTTTCCCGGGTGAGGCGGACCAGGTCCCCGTCGTGCAGGAAGATCACCCGGCGGGTGTAGGGGAGAAGGGCGGGCACGTCCGAGGCCAGGAGGTTTTCCCCTTCCCCTAAGCCGATCACCAGGGGGCTTACCGTGCGGGCAGCGACAATCTCCTCCCGGTCCTCGTGGACCACCACCACCGCGTAGGCCCCCCGCACCTCCTTCAGGGCTTCCCGCAGGGCCTCGAGGAGGTCCCCCCGGTACTTCTCCTCCACCAGGTGGGCCAGCACCTCGCTGTCCGTCTCGGAGGCGAAACGGTGGCCCCGGGCCAGGAGGGCCTCCTTGAGCTCCAGGTAGTTCTCGATGATGCCGTTGTGGATGACGGCGATCTTCCCGTCCTCCGTGGTGTGGGGGTGGGCGTTGGGGTCCGTGGGGGCCCCGTGGGTGGCCCAGCGGGTATGGCCGACGCCCAAGGGCCCTTCCAGATGCTGGGCCTTCAAGGCCTCCTCCAGGGCGGAAAGCTTCCCCGAGCGCTTCACCACCCCAAGCCCCGCCGGGGTCCTCACCGCCACCCCCGCGGAGTCGTACCCCCGGTACTCCAGCCGCCTAAGGCCATCCACCAGCACATCCGTGGCGTTGCGAAAGCCCACGTACCCGACGATTCCGCACATATATTCCCCATAAGAGCCCCTGGGGCTCCAAAGCGCCTTCCCCTTGGCAGCGCCCTGCCCTTCGGTTGTCCCCTCCTCTGGGGCTTTCCCTCCGGGCTTTTCGCAGGCGGGCGGGGCGGGCACACCCCGGGCGGCATCCGCGGATACCCTCGACCTTTCCCGGCTTGGGCCGGTAATCCCCTTCCTGGGGTCCGCCACCTCGTCGGGCCCCCATGGGGCCCCCTGCGCTTCCCGCCTTCCGGCCTAGACCTTATCCTGGCAGGCTCCCACCCCCTGGGCGAGTATAGCAAACCCAAGCCCTTAGGGCTTGACAGCCTGCGCGTGAGCCTTTTATGATACCGGCGGATGCAAGGGAAAACCTGGCCCTTTGGGGCGGAAACCCCCCTTGCATCCCGGGAAGGGTCCGGCGGGAAGAGGAAACGCGGCAACTCGCCCCCAGCCGCCCCTCCCGACCCTGAAGGGGGTGCTAAGGCATATGAAGAAAAAGCTAGTCATGCTGTTGGCCGGGCTCTTGACCGTGCTCTCCATGGGCTTCGGTCTGGCCCAGTTCTCTGACGTGCCCGCCGGGCACTGGGCCAAGGAGGCCGTGGAGGCCCTGGCGGCCAAGGGTATTATTGTGGGTTTCCCGGATGGTACGTTCCGGGGTAACGAGGGGCTCACCCGCTACCAGGCCGCCCTCATCATCTACCGCCTCCTGCAGCAGATCCAGGAGGAGCTGAAGGCCAAGGGCGAGTCCCCCACCATGGAGGCCCTCTCCGCCGAGGAGCTTGAAGCCCTGAAGAACGCCGTGCAGGAGCTGGCTGCGGAGCTGGCTGCCCTGGGCGTGCGGGTCTCGGCCCTGGAGGACAGCGCCGCCACCAAGGAGGACATCGCCCGCCTCGAGGCCCTGATCGCCGAGCTCAAGGCCCAGCCGGCCCCTGAGCCCGGCATGGACGCCGCCGCCCTCCAAGACCTGGCCGACCGGGTGGAGGCCGCCTCCATCGCCGCCGACACCGCCTTGGCCCAGGCCCAGCAGCTGGCGGAGCAGCTGGATGCCCTGGCCCAGGACGTGGAGGGGGTGAAGGGGGACCTGGCGGTGCTCTCCAGCCTGGTGGAGGGGAACACCCAGGCCATCCAGGCCCTGAACGAGCTGGCCGTCCTCCTCAACCAGGATGTCCTCACCTTGCAGGACCGGGCCACGGCCTTGGAGAAGGGGCTAGCGGACCTGCGGGCCCAGTTCCAGGCCATTGACTTTGAGGAGTTCGCCACCCGGGAGGACGTGGCCGCGGTGCAGGAGTTCGTGGCCGCCCTGCGCTCCGACCTGGTCAACCTGGCCGATAAGGTGTCCAGGCTCGAGGGCACCGTTGGCAAGCTCCAGACCGACCTGAATGGGGTCTCTGGCCGGGTTTCCACCCTGGAGCGGAACCGCCTCACCATCAGCGGGAGCTTGGGCCTGCGCTATGAGGCTAGGGACGGCAACTTCAACCTCAACGGGGGCAGCGACTACGATGTTGACCGCTTGATCCCGGGAACCATCCTCAGCACTGGCGACGCCGATAATGACGGAAACGTGGTCGAACAGGCAGACCTAACGGCTCCCTTCCCCAAGGCGCCTGTTTCTGGTGCTACGAATGCTGAACTGAGCCTCAGGCTCCAGACAGGGACCCTAGATGCCCGCTCCTCTGGTGGGGCTAATGCCTACCCAGGCCTGGTGCAGTTCAGCATTAGGGGTAGCTGGACCAACCCCTCTTCTGGTGCTGCTGCTTCCACATTCAACCTAGTGGTGGATAGGGTTTCCACCACCCTGAGGGTTGCGGAAGACCAGCCTCTGACCTTCGTCTTCGGCCGTTCGGTGAACACCAAGTTCACCGAGTACGTGATGGATAACGAGTCCAACAGCCTCGGCCACGGCTTCGTGGCCACCCTGAGGGGCCTGCCCCTGGGAGGTACCCTTACCGCGGCTTACGGCGAGAGGAATCCCGTTACGGCGGACTTCGATTACTTCAAGGCCCTCCGGCTGGCCCTTTCTCCCCTGCAAGGCCTCTCCTTCGGGCTTTCTTACGCCCAGCATGACGTAGCCTTTGAGGAAGTGGCCGGGGCGGATGGTAGCCTGGACCTTGGCTTTGCCAAGCTCTCCGGCGAGTACTTCCGCTACGGGGCTAACATCTTCTCCGCTACATATAAGGAAGGGGCTTACCTGCGGGCGGAGCTGGGTCCGGTTAAGGCCAACGTCCGGGGCTTTGATGCTGGGGCAGCACCAGACCCCGCCGGGCTTAGCTTGGACAATGATAACCCCTTCCGCTGGGGCCAGCGCGGCTTCACCGTGGAGGCTGGGCTCCCCATCCTGGGCCTCAACCTGGGCTTACTCTACAACGCTCAGATGGACACCGCTTTCGGTACCCCCAGCGCCAGCGCCTTCCGGGCTAGCGCCGACCTGGGTCTGCCCGCTGGCTTCAAGCTGAGCGCCCGGGGGACCTTGGCCAGCAACACCGCTGGCGAATGGTTCCCCAGCACCTACAACTTCACCGGTGTTCCTGGCCCTGCCTCCGCCACCGACTACGCCACGGCCATCGTGGCTACCCTGAGCCACGACGGCAAGGCCAAGGACGCCTTCATCCAGGGCCTCAATTTGACCCTCTCCTACACCAACCGCACCCTGTTGGGCGGGGCCAACGACGGCCTTGCCGCCTTCGGGGACTTTGGCGGCTTGGCCCTTGGTCCCATCAGCGTGGACAGGGTGGTCTTCCGCTACAACGACTCCAACCTCCAGAACGCTGCGGCTGGCCAGACCCTCAAGGGTGGCATCCGGGGCGGCATCAACCTGGCTGGCCTGCCCTTGAACCCCAGCCTCACCGGTGAGCTTGCTTACAGGGAAAGCCAGACCAATATCAGCGAGCTCAAGTACGGCTTCGGGGTAAGGTTTGGCCAGTTCCTCTTTGACAAGAGCGTGCTGGAGGTCAAGGCGGCCCAGTACACTGCCCAAGGCTTGGCCCTCTACAACGCGGCCGATGCGGACAACGCCTTCAACGCAGCTGTGGACCAGCTCTACACCACCGCGACTCAGGCGGGGACCAGGACCCTCTCCGGCCTCTACGTGACCTGGAACTACTGGGACCTCGCCTTCATCTACGGGGTCTTCAAGGACCAGGAGCTGGGCAACCTCCTCTCCGAGGTCTTCAACCGCAACCTCACCGGTAACTTCGGTAGCGTCTTCCGCATCCAGTACACCGTGAACTTCTAGGTTGCTGGCCTGTCAGCCCCCGCCCTGGAAGGGCGGGGGTTTTCCTTTCCCCTTCCTCCCCCCTAAACTGAAGGGGATGCCCTTCCGCTACCTAGGCCCCCCCCCCAAGGGGGACCAGCCCAAGGCCATCCGGGAGCTGGTGGAGGCCCTTAGGGACGGGGAGCGCTTCCTCACCCTCCTGGGGGCCACGGGCACGGGGAAGACGGTGACCATGGCCAAGGTCATCGAGGCCCTGGGCCGGCCGGCCTTGGTCCTCGCCCCCAACAAGATCCTGGCCGCCCAGCTGGCGGCGGAGTTCCGGGAGCTTTTCCCGGAAAACGCCGTGGAGTACTTCATCAGCTACTACGACTACTACCAGCCCGAGGCCTACGTGCCGGGGAAGGACCTTTACATCGAGAAGGATGCCTCCATCAACCCCGAGATCGAGCGCCTGCGCCACTCCACCACCCGGAGCCTCCTCACCCGGCGGGATGTGATCGTGGTGGCCTCGGTCTCGGCCATCTACGGCCTGGGGGACCCGCGGGAGTACCGGGCGCGCAACCTGGTGGTGGAACGGGGGGCCTTCTACCCCCGGGAGGCCCTTTTGGAGAGGCTTCTGGAGCTGGGCTACGAGCGGAACGATATAGACCTTTCCCCAGGCCGCTTCCGGGCCAAGGGGGAGGTGCTGGAGATCTTCCCCGCCTACGATACCGAGCCCATCCGGGTGGAGCTTTTTGGCGACGAGGTGGAGCGCATCCTCCAGGTCCACCCCGTCACGGGGGAGAGGCTTCGCGAGCTTCCCGGCTTCGTCCTCTTCCCCGCCACCCACTACCTTTCCCCGGAAGGCTTGCAGGGGATCCTGGAGGAGATCCGGAAGGAACTGGAGGAAAGGGTGCGCTACTTTGAGGCCCTGGGGGAGGTCCTCTACGCCCAGCGCCTCAAGGAGCGCACCCTTTACGACCTGGAGATGCTTAGGGTCATGGGCACCTGCCCGGGGGTGGAGAACTACGCCCGCTACTTCACGGGCAAGGCCCCGGGGGAGCCCCCTTACACCCTGTTGGACTACTTTCCCGAGGACTTCCTGGTCTTCCTGGACGAGTCCCACGTGACCGTGCCCCAGCTCCAGGGCATGTACCGGGGGGACTATGCGCGCAAGAAGACCCTGGTGGACTACGGCTTCCGCCTGCCCTCGGCCCTGGACAACCGCCCCTTGCGCTTTGAGGAGTTCCTGGAGCGGGTCTCCCAGGTGGTCTTCGTCTCCGCCACCCCGGGGCCCTTTGAGCTGGCCCATTCGGGCAGGATGGTGGAGCAGATCATCCGCCCCACGGGCCTCCTGGACCCCTTGGTGGTGGTGAAGCCCACGGAGAACCAGATCCTGGACCTCATGGAGGGGATTAGGGAAAGGGCGGCCCGGGGCGAGCGCACCCTGGTCACGGTGCTCACGGTGCGCATGGCCGAGGAGCTTACGAGCTTCCTGGTGGAGCACGGGATCCGCGCCCGCTACCTCCACCATGAGCTGGACGCCTTTGAGCGCCAGGCCCTGGTGCGGGACCTGCGGCTTGGCCACTACGACTGCCTGGTGGGGATCAACCTCCTGCGGGAGGGGCTAGACCTCCCTGAGGTTTCCCTGGTGGCCATCCTGGATGCGGACAAGACGGGCTTTTTGAGGAGCGAGCGGAGCCTCATCCAGACCATCGGCCGGGCGGCGCGGAACGCCAGGGGGGAGGTTTGGCTCTACGCGGACCAGGTTTCCGAGGCCATGGAGCGAGCCATCCGGGAAACCCACCGCCGGCGGGCCCTCCAGGAGGCCTACAACCGGGAGCACGGCATCACCCCTGAGACCGTGCGCAAGGAGGTGCGCCCCCTCATCCGCCCCGAGGGGTACGCCGAGGCGGTGGGGGCCGAGGTGCCGGAGGAGGACCTCAAGGAGCGGATTGGGGAGCTGGAGCTCCTCATGTGGCAGGCGGCGGAGGCCCTGGACTTTGAGCGGGCGGCCCGGCTGCGGGATGAGCTAAGGGCCCTCGAGGCCCGCCTCCAAGGCCTAAAGGCCCCGGAGACCCTGCCCGGAAGCCGCCGCAAGCGGCGGCGCTAGGCCAGGAGCAGGACGGGGTTTTCCAGGTACAGGGCCACCCGCTCCAGGAGCTTCTTCGCCACAGCCCCTTCCAGCCCCGAGGCAGAAAGCACCCCCTCTGGGGAAAGGAAGAGGCTGGGGCGGCCGGTGTGGACCTCCTCCTCCCCGGCTAGGCAGAGGAGGCCCTCCCCCGCCTCCCCCTCCCGCTGCCGGAAAAGGGCCAGGAAGCTGGGGGCCGGCCTCAGGCCCCGTACCCCTTCCCCCGTCACCTGGCCCAGAAGGGGCCGGTAGGGGAGTTCCAGCTCCGCCAAGGCCCGCTCCGCCGCCTTGAGGAGGAAGGGCAGGGGGGTCTTGGGGAGGCCATGGACCCGTTGGAAGGCCTCCTGGGCGGCCTCCAGGGCCTCCAGGGCCACCCGCCGGCGCCAGACCCAAAGGGGCTGGGTGGGGGGAGGGGTGGAGGCCACCGCTGCCAGGCCAGAAGTCTGGGGCACGGCCTGGGCCGGGGGAGGCTCTTCCAGGGCGGCCTCCAGGGGCTCTTCCAGGAGGCTCGGGGGGGCCTGCTCCTCTACCTCCTCCAGGCCTGCCAGGAGCTCCTCCTCGGACAGGAGGTCCTCCCGAAGGGGGGTTGCCGGGCCTTGGGGGGCGTCCTCCAGGAAGCTTTCCAGAACCTCCTCCGGGGGGGGTGGGGGTGTTTGCAGGAGCTCCTCTTCCCACTCCTCGGCCAGGGGCTCGGGGGCCAGGGAGGGCTTTCCCTCCTCCAGGTCCAGGTCCAGATCCAGATCCTCCAGGAGGACCGGCTCCAGGTCCAGCTCCGCGGTCTCCTCCACCTGGACCTCGAGGGTGGGGGTCTTGGGGCCTTCGGGGATCAGCTCGGTCAGGTCCACCCCTTCGCGGCTCAGGGCGGCCTGGGCCCGCTTGAGCTCCTCCTCCGGCAGCAGGGGAGGGGGCTCCTCGGGCATGGGGGGAAGGTCCACCTCCCCGGCCATCACCTTGGCCAGAAAGGCCAGGATATCCCGCTCCACGATGGTGCCCTCGGGGCCTGTGCCCTGGAGCCTGCGCCAGTCTATGCCGTTTTCCTCGGCCAGCCGCCGGGCCAGGGGCGTGATCTTGGGTTCGGCCATCCTGGCCCTATGATAGCAGGGTGGAAGCGCGCTTTGCTCAACTCCTGGCCGACTACTGCTTGGAAGTTCTCCCGGGAGAAACGGTGTTGGTGGAGGCGGAAACCCCAGCCCTGCCCCTCCTTCGGCCCTTGAAGCGGGTCCTCCTGGAGCGGGGTGCCTACCCCCTTTTGCGGCTGGCCTACCCTGGGGAGGCCCAGGACTTCCTGCGCCACGGCGGGCGCTGGCTGGAGGAGATCCCGGAGGTGGAATGGGCCCTTTACGAGAGGGCGGACAAGTTCTTGCGCATCCTCTCGGCGGAGAACCCTCTAGAGGGCGCTTCCTTGGACCCGGAACCCTCCTTGAGGCACCAGCGGGCCTGGCGTCCCCTTTTTGAGGTTCGCCTGCGGAAGCGCTGGACCCTCACCCTCTACCCCACGGTGGGCTACGCCGTGGGGGCGGGGATGGGCACGGAGGAGTTCCGCGCCTATGTGGCCCAGGCCCTCTTTCTGGACCGGGAGGACCCCGTGGCCGCCTGGCGGGCCCTGGCCCGCTTCCAGGAAGCCTTGATCGCCAGGCTTTCCCGGGCCCGGGAGCTCAGGATCCTGGCCCCGGGTACGGACCTCCGCCTTTCCGTGGCCGGGAGGACCTGGATCAACTCCGACGGGCGGCGCAACATGCCCTCGGGGGAGGTGTTCACGGGGCCCCTGGAGGAGAGCGCCCAAGGGGAGGTCCGCTTCAACCTTCCCGCCTTCGTGGGGGGCAGACGGGTGGAAGGGGTGTACCTCCGCTTCCAGGAGGGGAAGGTGGTGGAGGCCCGGGCTGAGGTAGGGGAGGCCTACCTGCGCCAGGCCCTGGAAACCGACGAGGGGGCCCGTAGGCTGGGGGAGGTGGGCATCGGCACCAACTTCGGCCTCACCCGCCCCACGGGCCTGATCCTTTTGGACGAGAAGATGGGGGGCACGGTCCACCTGGCCCTGGGCCGGAGCTACCCGGAAACCGGGGGCAAAAACCAGAGCGCCCTCCACTGGGACCTGGTGCTTTCCCTGGAGGAGGGCAGGCTTCTCTTGGACGGGGAGCCCCTTTGGCAAGGGGGGCGGTTCCTGGGTCTTCCCGAACTGCCCTAAAGGTCCTTGCGCTCAAACACCAAGGCCGCCAGGAAGGCAAAGCCCAGGGTGTAGATGAGGAGGAGGGAAAGGCCCAGCCCCGCCGCCCCGGGCCTCAGGTGGAGGTCCAGGTAGGTGGTGAGGAGGAAGGGGGTGAGGGCGGGGAAGGCCACCAGGAGGCGCATGAGGAGCAGGGTGGCCACGGCGGCCAGGGCGCTGGCCGTGGTGGAGAGGAAAAGGGTGCCGTAGAGGAGGGCCAGGGCGGCCAAGGGGAGGAGGACCGCCCCCGCCAGGAGGTGGGCCCTAAGGAGTTCGGCCAGGGCCTGCCCGGGCCCCAGGAGCCCCACCCCGGCAAACCCTCCCTCTCCCAGGCCGGTGCCGCCGAAGAAGGGGCCCAGGCCGTGGGGAAGGCCCGCCAGGAGGCCGCCGAGAAAGCTGGTGGCCAGGAGGACAAAGGGGTAGAGGAGGATGGCCAGCAGCTTGGCCAGGAGGAGGCCCGTCCGGGGCAGGGGGCGGAGGAGGAGGCTTTTCAAGGTTCCCTGGGCCACCTCGCTTCCCAAGGACTCGCTGGCGGCCATGACCACCAGGAAGGGGAAGAGAAACTCCATCCCCGCCAGGAGGCTTAGGGAAACCACCTGCCAGCCCGAGGCCAGGACCAGGCCGTAGACCTCCTTAAGCCCAGGGGCCAACGCCCAAAGGAAGGGCAGGAGGAAGGCGGCCAGGAGCCCCAGGGCCACCGAGCGCAGCCGGAAGAGCTTGTACACCTCAAAGCGCCAAAGCCTAAGCATGTTTCACCCGTTCCTGGTAGTAGGCCATGAGATCAAACCGCTGGGGGTGCAGGGCCCGCACCCTATACCCCTCCCGCAACAGGGCCTGGAGCACCCCTTCGGGGCTGCCCTCAAAGAGGATGGCCCCGCCCTGGAGCCGCACCGCGGCCACCTGGGGTAGGGTCTTGAGGAGAGCCAGGGCCCCTTCTAGGGGTTCGGCCTCGAGGCGGTAGGCTTCCCGCCCGCTTAAGGCCACCTCGTCCAGGAGGCGCCCACCCCCCAGGATGCCCACCCGGTGGGCGTACCGGGCCACCTCCTGCAGGTGGTGGGTGGAAAGGAGGACCGCCACCCCTTCCTGGGCCTGCTCCTTGAGAAGGCCATGGACCAGCTCCACCCCCTCGGGGTCCAGGCCGCTGGTGGGCTCGTCCAGGACCAGGACCTTGGGCCGGTGCAGGATGGCCGCCGCCAGGCCCAGGCGCTGCCTCTGCCCTAGGGAGTAGCCCCCCACCTTCTGGTCGGCCACGGCCAGGAGCCGGAGCCGGGCCAGGACCTCGGCCAACCGCCCCTCCTCCTTCACCCCGGCCAGGTAGGCGTGCATCCTTAGGTTTTCCCGCCCCGTCAGGTAGGGGTAGAAGGCGGCTGGGGCCTCCACCACCGCCCCCAGGTGGCGCCTGGCGCTGGGGGTCTTGTGCACGTCCTCCCCCAGGAGGAGGGCCCGTCCCTGGCTGGGAAAGGCCAGGCCGGTGACGAGCCGGATCAGGGTGGTCTTCCCCGAACCGTTGGGCCCGGCCAGGGCGTAGACCTCCCCCGGGCGCACGGAGAGGCTCACCCCTTCCAGGATGGGCTTGCGGCCGTAGCGCTTGCCGATGCCCTCTAGCCTCAGGGCTTCCATGGGTGCTATACTACCCAAGCCCCCGGTCCAGCGCGGCGGTCCGGGCGTGAACCGGGTCAGGTCCGGAAGGAAGCAGCCCTAAGCGCCACGGGTCGGGTGCCGCTGGGTAGCCGGGGGCGTTATCCACAAGGTTATCCACAAGGGGAGGCCCCTGGCCCCAGAGGGCCGTAGGGGCCAAAGGCCCTCTCCAGAGGGCTTTTTCTTCCCTCCCTCCCCACCTTAGCGCCTGCGCGCCACCCCCTTTTCCACAAGGGCCCGCACCTCCTCCGGGGTGAAGCCGGCCTCGAGGAGGACCTCCTCCGTGTGCTCCCCCAGGAGGGGCGGAGGCAGGGAGGGGGAGGCGGGGGTGCGAGAGAGGAAGCGCAAGGGGTTGGCCAGGGTGGGGAGGCTCCCCAGGAGGGGATGGGGTAGGGTCCAGACCGCCTCCCGGGCCTGGGCCTGGGGGTCTTGGAAGGCCTCCTTTAGGTCGTTCACCGGGGCGGCGGGTACGCCTATGCCCTGAAACTTCTCCAGCCAGTAGGCCCGGGGGCGGGTCCGGAGGACCTGGGACAGGGCCTCCACCACGGCTTCCCGGTGTTCCACCCGGCTGGCGTTGGTGGGAAAGCGCTCGACCAGCTCCCCTAGCCCCAAGGCCCCGCAAAGCCGGGCGAACTGCTCGTCGTTGCCCACCGCCAGCACCAGCCACCCGTCCGCGGCGGGGAAGGCCCCGTAGGGCACGATCTGGGCGTGGGCGTTCCCCAGCCTGGCAGGGGGCCTTCCCGTGAGCAGGTAGCTTTCCCCCAGGTTCACCAGGGCGAAGAGGCCCACGTCAAAGAGGGAGAGGTCCACGTGCTGGCCAAGTCCGCTCCGCTCCCGCTCCCAGAGGGCTGCCAGGACCGCCACCGCCCCCATCATCCCCGTCATCACGTCGATCCAGGCCACCCCCACCTTCATGGGGGGGCCATGGGGCTCCCCGGTGACGGACATGATCCCGGTATAGCCCTGCAGGGCGGCGTCGTAACCGGGTTCCTTGGCCCGGGGGCCGGTCTGGCCAAAGCCGGTGAGGGAAAGGTAGACCAGGCGGGGGTTGAGGGCCTTCAGGCTCCCGTAGTCCAGGCCGAAGCGGGCCAGGTCCCCGGTCTTGAAGTTCTCCACCAGAACGTCGGCCCTCGCCGCCAGCCGCCGCACCGCCTCCTGGCCCTCTTTGGCCTTGAGGTCCAGGGCCAGGCTCTTTTTGCCCCGGTTCACCGAGAGGAAGTAGGCGCTTTCCCCTGCCACAAAGGGCGGTCCCCAGCCCCGGGTCTCGTCCCCCCAGGGGGGTTCCACCTTGACCACCTCCGCCCCCAGGTCGGCCAGGATCATGGTGCAGAGGGGCCCGGCCAGCACCCGGGAAAGGTCCAGGACCTTGAGGCCAGCGAGGGGCTTCATGGGGGCATCTTACGCCGGTATAGTGGGGGCGTGGGCCGGTTTGTGCGGCACCTCCTGGTCTTCGCCGTCCTCCTCTTCATCGCCCTACCCTTTATTTGGATGGCCTACGCCGCCTTCATGCCCAAGGAGGCGGTCTACTCGGGAGAGCTTTTCTCCCGGGTGGGCTTCAGCCTGGAGCACGTGCGCGCCCTGGGCAAGGAGGGGTTTTGGGACCGCCTCCTCTTCTCCTTGGCCCTTTCCTCGGGGGTGGTCTTCTTGCAGCTTATCACCGCCCTTCTAGGGGCCTACGCCCTCCGGGCTGGCCTGGGGCTTTTGCCCTTTTACCTGGTGCTCATGGCCGTGCCGGCGGAGCTCCTCCTGGTGCCCCTTTACGGCATCCTGAAGGAGCTTTCCCTCCTGGATACCCTCTGGGCCCTGGTCCTCCCCTTTGCCGCCAGCCCCTTCATCGTCTACCTGGTGTACCAGGCCATGCGGGGCGTGCCGGAGGAGCTTTTGGAGGCGGCCAGGCTGGATGGGGCGGGGCACCGGGTCCTGCTTTTCCGCATCCTCTTTCCCCTGGTCCGCCCCACCCTGGTGGCGGCCGGGGTCTTGGCCTTTGCCGCCCACTGGAACCTGGTCCTCTACCCCCGGGTGGTGGTTTCCGACCCCCGCTTCTGGACCCTGCAGACCTGGCTTACCGACCTCCAGCGCAAACACCCCACGGACTGGGGCCTGCTTTCCGCGGCGGCCCTTTTCTCCGTCCTGCCCATCGCCCTCCTGTACCTGGCCTTTGAAAGGCGGGTGGTGGCCACCTTTGAGGAGGGGCTTAAGGGCTGAAGGGCTATACTGGGGCCAAAGGGGGTGAAAGGGCATGCGCTTCCTTTGGGTGGCCTTGGCATGGCTCTTGGCCGGGTGCCTCCCCGTGGCGGTGTTGCGGAGCCCGGAGCCCGTGGCGGGGCGGAGCCTGGCCTTGGGCCTGAGCGCTGTGGGGGCAGAGGGGGGAGCCTTGTTGGTGCCCTACGCCGCCTATGCCCAAGGGGATGGGAGCACCGAGTACAGCTTTTCCGTTCAGCTCGGCCTTAGGGCGGGCCTCAAGCAGGCCCTCTTCCCAGGGGTTTCCCTGGACCTGGGCCTCACCCTACCCCCCTTTGTCGGACAGGAAGGGTTGCCCCTGGCCGCGGACGCAGGCCTCCTCCTGGGCCTAGGGGGGTTTTACTTCTCCCCGCGGGTGCACTGGTTGGGCTTTGCCTACCAGGAGCTAAACATTTCTGGCTTTATCTACCAGGCCACCCTGGGCTATGCGGGGGAAGGGTTCTTGGGAGAGGTGGGGGTGCTTTTCAACCCCCGGGGGGGCGGGCAAGGGGCCGCCCTTTTCAGCCTTTCGGCGGCGGTGCGCCTCTAGGGGGTGAAGGATGAGGGTATGGGTCCTAGGCCTAGCCGCCTTCCTGGTCGGGTGCGTGCCCATGGCGGTGCTCCAGCCCCCGGAGCCGGTGCGGGGGCAGCGGTTTACCCTGGGGGGAAGCCTTTTCCCAGCCCCCACGCAGAGCCCCTACCCCGTGTGGGGGCTTCCCTACCTGGGCTATGCCATAGGGGATGGGGAGCGGGAGTTCAGCCTGGCCTTCCAGTTGCCCCTCCGCTTGGGGATGAAAGTGAGGCTGGCCGAGGGGGTGAGCCTGGAGGGAGGGCTTTCCCTTTGGGGGGACTTGCAACAGGGCCTGACGGAAACCTCGGCCGATGCGGGGCTGCTCTGGCGGCTGGGGGAGGGTTTCTATCTCTCTCCCCGCCTTCACCTCCTGCCCTGGGGGGCCTTTTCCCCCCAGCTCACCCTGGGGTACTGGGGGGAGGGGTGGGCCCTCGAGGGGGGCTATGGCCCTAGGGGGCCTTATCTGGCCCTGGGTTTCCACGGGCAAACCGCTCCCTGAGGGCCTTTAGCCGTTCCCGCACCCTTTCCTCCCAGCCCTCCCCCGTGGCCTGGAAGAGGCGGAGGTCCTCGAGGCCCTCCGGCAGGTACCTCTGGGCGAAGCTCCCCTCCTTGTCCTCGTGGTAGTAGGCGTACCCCTGGCCGTGGCCCAGGGCCTTGGCCAGGGCCGTGGGCGCGTTTTTGAGATGGTTGGGCACCGGGGCCTCTGGGTGGGCCTCGGCGGCCTCCACGGCCCGCTTCCAGGCGGCGTAGAGGCTGTTGGACTTGGGGGCCAGGGCCAGGTAGACTGCGGCCTCCACCAAGGCCAGCTCCCCTTCTGGGCTTCCCAGGGCCTCGTAGGCCTCCTTGGCCGCCACCGCCAGGCGCAGGGCCAGGGGGTCGGCCAGGCCCACGTCCTCGGCCGCCACCCGGATGAGGCGGCGGGCCAGGTAAAGGGGGTCGGCCCCGCCCCTTAGGAGCCGGGCCAGGTAGTAGAGGGCGGCGTCCACGTGGCTTCCCCTTAGGCTTTTGTGCAAGGCGGAGACCAGGTCATAAAACCCGTCCCCACCCCGGTCCATGGCGAAGCGCTCGCTGCCTAGAGCTAGGCGCACGGTTTCCCCGTCCACCCGGCCAAAGGCCGCCGCCAGCTCCAGGGTGTTCAGGGCGAAGCGGGCATCCCCACCCGCGGCCTGGGCCAGGAGGCGGAGGGCCCCTTCCTCGTAGGGGGTGCCGGGAAGGCCCCGTGGGTCCTGGAGGGCCCGCCGGAGGAGGATGAGGAGGTCCTCCTCCCCCAGGGGCTTTAGGGGGAAGAAGCGCAGGCGGGAGCGCAGGGCGGGGGTGAGCTCAAAGGCGGGGTTTTCCGCGGTGGCCCCGATCAGGGTGAGGAGGCCCGACTCCAGGTGGGGCAGGAGGGCGTCCTGCTGGGCCCGGTTAAAGCGATGGACCTCGTCCAGGAAGAGGACTAGACCCCCCTCCTGCCGCGCGCGCTCCACCGCCAGCCGCACCTCCTTGAGCCCCGCCTCCACCGCGGAGAGGTGGAGGAAGGGCCGCCCCACCCCCTGGGCCAGGAGGCGGGCCAGGGTGGTCTTGCCCGTGCCGGGAGGGCCGAAGAGGACCATGGAGGCCAGGCGCTTCCCGGCCAGCATCCGCCTTAGGAGGCCCTTCTCCCCGGTGAGGTGGGGCTGGCCCAGGACCTCCTCCAGGCTTTGCGGGCGGAGGCGCTCCGCCAGGGGCTCCATCCCTTCCATGCTAAGCCCAGGGTAAGGGGAGGCATGGTAGGCTTTAGGCGAGCATGCGCGGGCTTTTCTTGCTGCCTTGGGGCCTCTTCCTCCTGGGGCTTTGGCCCCTGGTCGGCGGGGAGCCCTTGGGCCAGGTGGACCGGGGGCTGGGGCTTCTCCTGGCCGCCCTCCTCCTGGCGGGGGCGGGGAGCCTGTACTCCCGCTTCCCCGTGGCCTACGGGGTGCAGCTGGCCCTGGTCCTGGGCCTGGGCCTGCTCGCCTTCCAGCTCTCCTTAGAAAGCGCCCTTGCCCTCACCGGGGGGGAGGCCCCGGCCTACACCGCCCTAGGGGGGGTGCTGGGGGCCTTGGCCTTGGGCGGGGCTTTCTTCCTGGGCACGGGGAAGGAAGCCCCCCTGCTTCCGGCCCTGGAAGGGGTGGGGGGGCGGGAGGACCTCCTCCGGCTGGCGGGGGCCCTGGAGGGCCTGGCCCTGAGGCGGCCCCTGGTCCTGGTGTACCTCAGCCTGGCCGTTCCCCCGGAGCGCCTGCAGGAGGAGCTCCGCCGGGGGGACCTGGCCTTCCGCCTAGAGGGCGGGTACCTCCTGGTCCTCCAGGGGGGGCGGCCTGAGGACGCCGCGGGGCTGATCCGCCGGCTAAGGGAGCGCTTTCCCTTGGCCGCCTACGCCGTGGAGCGCTGGCGGGGGGGGAGGCTGGAGCGGGTTCTGGCCCGCCTCGAGGCCGAGGCCCTGCTCCAGACCTGACCGGTGTACCCTTTCCCTCCCTACACCGCCCGCGGGTGTAGGGGTCTGGGCTTTAGCCCGGACGAAAACCCCGGGTTTCCCCCTAGCCTGGAAGCTAAGGAGGTCCACCATGGGTCAGGAGCAGGCCAAGGAGATCAGCCAGGCGTGGAAAGAGGCCCTGGAAACCTACGGGGAGCGGGAGGAGGAGTAAGGGATAGGGTAAGGGCGGAGGGGCCTAGGCCCCTCCGCCCTCATTTGCCAACCAGGCGCTTGCGCTGCGAGGGGTCCAGGACCTTTTTGCGCAGGCGCAGGCTCCTGGGGGTTACCTCCAGGAGCTCGTCCTCGGCCAGGAAGCCCAAGGCCTCCTCCAGGGAGAGCTTCCGCGGGGGGATGAGGCGGATGTTCTCGTCCGAGCCTGCGGCCCGGACGTTGGTGAGCTTCTTGCCGATGGTGACGTTTACGTCCAGGTCGTTTTCCCGCACGTGCTCCCCCACGATCATCCCCACGTAGACCTCGGTTCCCGGCTCAATGAAAAACTGCACCCGCTCCTGCAGGCGGTTCAGGCTGTAGGCGGTGGCCACCCCGGCCTCCATGGCCACGGCGCTGCCCGTGGTGCGGCTAGGAATGGGGCCGGCCTCGGGGCCGTAGCCGTGGAAGGTGTGGCTCATGAGCCCCTCCCCCCCGGTAAGGGAGAGGAAAAGGCTGCGGAAGCCGAAAAGGGCCCGGGCCGGCACCACGAACTCCGCCCGCACCCGTTCCCCCACCTCCATGTGGGCCATCTCCGCCCGCCTGGCCCCCAGGGCTTCCATCACCGCCCCAAAGCGTTCCTGGGGTACCTCCACCACCAGGAGCTCGTAGGGCTCGAGGCCGTCCTTGAGGAGCACCCGGGGCTGGCCCACGCTGAACTCGTACCCCTCACGGCGCATGGTCTCCAGGAGCACGGCCAGGTGCAGCTCCCCCCGGCCCCGGAGCTCAAAGACCTCCGGGGCCACCTCCTCCACCTGCAGGGCCACGTTGGTGCGCAGCTCCCGCCCCAGGCGCTCCTTCAGCTTCTGCCCCGTCACGTGCTTCCCCTCCCGCCCGGCGAAGGGGGAGGTGTTGGCGGTGAGGGTGAGGGCCACCGTGGGCTCGTCCACCCGGAGGCGGGGGAGGGGTTCGGGGGCCTCGGGGGAGGCCAGGGTGTCCCCGATCTCCGCCCCCTCGAGGCCCGCCAGGGCCACGAGGTCCCCAGGCAGGCTCTCCGCCACCTCCACCCGCTCCAGCCCCCGGTGGGTGTAGACCGCGGCCACCTTGGCCAGGAGCTCCTGCCCTTCCTTCAGGATGGCCAGGGTTTCCCCCTTGCGCACCCGCCCCCGGGTCACCTTGCCGATGGCCACCCGCCCCAGGTAGGGGGAGTGGTCCAGGTTGGCCACCAGGAGCTGGAAGGGGCCTTCCTGCCAACGGGGTGGGGGCACGTGCTCCAGGATGGTGGCGAAAAGCTCCGCCAGGTCCTCCCGGGGGGTTTCCCGCCAGGCCCGGCCCTCGCGGCCCACGGCGTAGAGGAAGGGAAAGTCCAGCTGGGCTTCCGTGGCCCCCAGCTCCACCATCAGGTCAAAGGTCAGGTTCAGCACCTCGTCGGGGCGGGCCTCCTTCTTGTCCACCTTGTTGAGGACCACGATGGGCTTGAGGCCGGCCTCCAGGGCCTTGCGCAGCACGAAGCGGGTCTGGGGCATGGGCCCCTCGGCGGCGTCCACCAGGAGCAGGACCCCATCCACCAGGGAAAGGGCCCGCTCCACCTCCCCCCCGAAGTCCGCGTGGCCCGGGGTGTCCACGATGTTCACCTTGACCCCCTGCCACTCCACCGCGGTGTTCTTGGCCAGGATGGTGATGCCCCGCTCCCGTTCCAGGTCATGGGAGTCCAGGATCCGCTCCCCCTCGGCCTTGGCCAGGGCCTTGGCCTGGCGAAGCATGGCGTCCACCAGGGTGGTCTTGCCGTGGTCCACGTGGGCTATGATGGCAATGTTTCTAATCTCCATGGGCGCACCCAATCCCCCCACTTTACCACGGGGAGGGGCGTAGGATAAGGGCATGGTGGTGGCCACCTTCTCCCTGGTGGCCCGGGACCCGGATACGGGCGACCTGGGCGTGGCCGTGGCCAGCAAGTTCTTGGCGGTGGGGGCCGTGGTCCCCCATGCCCGGGCGGGGGTGGGGGCGGTGGCCACCCAGTCTTACGCCAACCCCCGCTTCGGGCCCCAGGGTCTGGCCTTGCTGGAGGCCGGGGCCAGCCCCCAAGGGGTTCTGGAGGCCTTCCGCCGCACCGACCCCGAGCTGGAACGGCGCCAGTTCGGCCTGGTGAGCGCCCGGGGGGAGGCCCTCACCTTCACGGGGGCGGACTGCCATCCCTGGGCCGGGGGGGTGGCGGGGGAGGGATTCGCCGCCCAGGGGAACCTCCTCACCGGCCCCCAGGTGGTGGAGGCCATGGTGGAAACCTTCTTGCGGGAAAAGGCCCCCTTTCCCGAGCGGCTTCTCCTGGCCTTGAGGGCAGGGGAGAGGGCTGGGGGGGACAGGCGGGGCAAGCAGTCCGCCGCCCTTTTGGTGGTGGGGGAGGGGAAGGGGTACGGCGGGCTTTGGGACCGGTACGTGGACCTCCGGGCGGACGACCACCCGGAGCCGGTGGAGGAGCTCTTCCGCCTCCTCGCCCTTCACCGCCTTCTTTTTGAGCGCCCCAAGGAGAGGCGCCCCCTCACCGCGGAGGAGGTGCGCTGGCTCCAGGGGGTGCTGAGGGGGCTGGGCCTCTACTCGGGGGAGGCCCACGGGATTTTTGACCCCGAGACCGAACGGGCCCTTTGGGCCCTGATCGGCATGGAGAACCTGGAGGAGCGCTACCGGGGGGGGCCGGAGGTGGACGAGGCCACCCTGGCCTACCTCAAGGGGAGGTACGGATGGAGCTAGGGGCGGGGGGCGTGGTCTTCAACGCCAGGCGGGAGGTCCTCCTCCTCCGGGATCGCATGGGCTTCTGGGTCTTCCCCAAGGGGCACCCCGAGGCGGGCGAGGCCCTGGAAACGGCGGCGGTGCGGGAGGTCCTGGAGGAAACCGGGGTGGAGGCCCAGGTCCTTGGTCCCCTTTTCCCCACCCGCTACGTGAACGCCAAGGGGGTGGAGCGGGAGGTGCACTGGTTCCTCATGCGGGGGGAAGGGGAGCCCCGTCTGGAAGGGGGCATGACCGGGGTGGGCTGGTTTGCCCCCGAGGAGGCCAGGGGCCTCCTCGCCTTCCCCGAGGACCTACGGCTTTTGGAGGTGGCCCTTGAGCGTCTACCGTTTTGAGGAGAAGACCCCCAGGGTCCACCCCACCGCCTTCCTGGCCCCCGGGGCCTACCTGGTGGGGGAGGTGGAGGTGGGGGAGGGGGCTTCCATCTGGTTCGGGGCCGTGGTGCGGGGGGATTTGGAGCGGGTGGTGGTGGGCCCGGGGACGAACGTCCAAGACGGGGCCGTGCTCCACGCCGACCCCGGCTTCCCCTGCCTTTTGGGCCCGGGCGTCACCGTGGGCCACCGGGCGGTGGTCCACGGGGCGGTGGTGGAGGAGGGGGCCCTGATCGGCATGGGGGCGGTGGTGCTGAACGGGGCCCGGATCGGCAAGGGGGCCGTGGTGGGGGCGGGGGCGGTGGTTCCCCCGGGGATGGAGGTGCCGGAGGGGATGCTGGCCTTGGGGGTACCCGCCCGGGTGAAGGGCCCGGCCACCCCTCCCGGCAACGCCCCGCGGTACCAGGCCCTGGCGGAGCGGTACCGCAAGGGGCTTTCTCCCGTGGAGCCCCCGAGGCGCTACCGCCTCACCCTCCGGGGGCAGGATGCCCTGAACCCCTTTAGCGAGCTCCACCTCAGCCTCAAGCGGGGGCGGAAGGAGGCCCTCGAGGCCCTCCGGCGCGTGGCCCAGGGGTTTCCCCTTGCGGAGGAGGAGGCCGCTTTCCTGCTCGCCCAGGGCCTCCTCCAGCCGGAATGAGGGTGGGGATACAGGTGGCGGATCCAGGGGGGAGTACCATGAGCCGCAAGATGGTGGAGATCGAAGAAACTGGTCTGAGCTTCGCAACCGAGGTGGACCTGGAGCGCCTCCAGCACCTTTCCGCCGAGTGGTTGGCCGTCATCGGCGAGGACCCCGCCCGGGAGGGCCTCCGGAAAACCCCCGAACGGGTGGCCAAGGCCTGGGCCTTCCTCACCCGGGGCTACCGCCAGGACCTGAAGGAGATCGTGAACGGGGCGGTCTTCCAGGCCGAGGGGAGCGAGATGGTGGTGGTGAAGGGCGTGGAGTTCTACTCCTTGTGCGAGCACCACCTCCTCCCCTTCTTCGGCCAGGTGCACATCGGCTACATCCCCAACGGCAAGATCCTGGGCCTTTCCAAGTTCGCCCGCATCGTGGACATGTTTGCCCGCAGGCTCCAGGTGCAGGAGCGCCTGGCGGTCCAGGTGGCCGAGGCCATCCAGGAGGTCCTGGAACCCCAAGGGGTGGGGGTGGTGGTGGAAGGGGTCCACCTGTGCATGATGATGCGGGGGGTGGAGAAGCAGCACTCCCGGACCATCACCAGCGCCATGCTGGGGGTCTTCCGCGAAAGCCAGAAGACCCGGGAAGAGTTCTTAAGCCACCTCAAGTAAACCCTCCCCGCCCTGGCGGGGAGGGTGGGCCCTACGGCCTTAGTTGGGCTGCGGCGGGGGTGCGGGTACCTCGCACCCCGGGACGGCCATCTGCACCCCCAGGGCCTGGACGTTGACCGGGATTTCCGCATCCCCTACGCCTTCCACGTGCACGCGCAGGATCCCGCTTTGCGCCCCCTGGGGCACCCGGAACATCAGGGTGGCGGGGTTTTCCGCCTGGGTGATCTCGGGGTCTTCCGCGGGGAGGTCCGGGGGGAAGAGGGCGTAGTTGGTGCCCGCATCCCAGTCCGCCTGGCTGCCAAAGGTGTTGCCCTTGAGGAGCATCCAGTCTCCCGCCCGCACCACGCACCCCGCCACCACGTCGGGCTGCACCGCCTGGATGCTCAGGTTGCCCGTGGTGCGGATGCCCTGGGGAGCGGTGCAGGCGGCCAGGGCCAGGAGGAGAAGGCCAAGTTTTTTCATCCTCTCCTCCTACTCGGAGCAGTGTCCGGGGCCGATGTAGCCGTTGTTGTAGCTGTCCAGGGTGGCGGCGTACCCCTTGGCCTGGTTGGCCAGGGCCTTGCTCAGGCTATCCGTGGGCCTATAGGTCTGGAAGAAGGTGTGGGCCCAGGCCAAAGCGGCATCCACGGCAGGGGTGGTGGCGGCCCCGTTCAGGATGTTCAGCCTGGCGGCGATGAACTGGTGGGCCAGGATGTAGTAGGCGTTGCCCCCGGAGGGCGGGGTCCAGAGGACCTGGTAGTAGCCCTTGCCCGAGAGGTAGAAGGGGGTGTCCTCCCCGATCTGGGCCCAGGTGTCGTCGTAGGGGGCGGGGCCATACCGGGAGTGGGTCTTCCAGTAGCCCTGGGTCAGGGTACAGCCGCCTACGCAGGGCACGTTCACCTGGACCGTGGCCGAGGCGGAGCCCTGGGTGCCGGTGGTGTTGGTGGTGAAGGTGGCGGTGTTCTCCACCCGGTACTCCCCGCAGCGGTCAAAGCTTACCGTGCGTTCGAAGAAGTGCGTCTGGGAGATGACTCCCTGGGGGTCGATGCCGCTGATGCTGCTCACCAAGGTGGCCGAGGGGTCGCTCACGGTGACGCTGCCGTCCACCACCTCCGTGGGGTTGGTGAAGCTGAAGCCCGCCTGGGCGGTGGCGGTGCCGCTTTGCCCCCCGCCGGACCAGCTCACCGCCACGCTGTTGGTGCGGCTTTGCCCATCGGGCAGAGCTTGGCTGTAGTCGCAGACCAAGCTGCTTCCGGGCGAAAGGGTATAGGGGAAGGTGACCCCGCAGTTCAGGGTCACGCCGATCCCGCCCGGGGTGATGGTGTCCGTGGGGGCTTGCAGTTCCACCGGCACGCTGCCCGTGTTCCGAATGGTCACCCTGCCCTCCACCCTAAAGTCCGAATCCGTGGGGGTTCCCAGAAGGTTCACCGCGTACTTCAAGGTGTAGGCCTGGCCGGTGGCCAGGGTGAGGGTACCGCTCGCGGGGTCGGTTACCTGCTTTGCGATGGTCCAGCGGTAGGTGCGCTTGAACTTGGGGACCGCGGTCTTCTCCACGGTCACCGAAGCCGGCACCACCACCGCCTGGGGGTTCACCCCTTGGGGGCTTTGCGAGCAGGCCGCCAGAAGCCCCACCGCCAAAAGAATGCCGTACCAATACCGCATACCCAATTCCTCCTTTCCCAATCCTCTAATGCGTTGCGCTCTCCGCGGGGATGCTGAGGGCCACCTGCCCCAGCATCTCCCCATCGGCCAGCACCAAGAGGGTGTGCTGACCGGGGCCGAGGGGCACCTCCCCGGTCCAGGTGTAACCGTTTTCGCTCCTTAGGGGAAAGCTCTCCCCCCCTTTGCTCAAGGCCACCTGGCGCGCCCGGAAGCGCAGGGTGAGGCGGACCTTGGGGCCTTCCAGGACCCGGGGGTCGAAGAGGGCCCCCTGAAGGACCTGGAGGAAGAGCGGGGCTTCCGCCTCTTCCCGCCCCTGGGCCAGGACCCTTAGGCTGTGGAAGCCAGGGGGCAAGGTGAGGCGTATCCGGGCGGCATAGTAGTTCTCCCCCTGGGGCTGTAAGGGGATCCGCCCCGTGGGCAGTTCCAGCCATACCGCCTCAGCCTCCCCTTGGACCAGGGCCTTCACCTCCACCTCCGCCCCGGCGAGGGGGCTCGGAGGGTCGGCGGTGGCCACCAGGCTGAGGCGGTCGGCCGTGTAGGTGACCACGATCTCCCGCTTGGGGGGGGCCACCCTCACCTGGACGCCGGCAAGGGGGGTTCCGGGCTCCACCTGGACCTGGGCTGCCTTTTCCTCCCGGTACCCCTGGGGGAGGAAACGGGGGTCGGGGTAGACCCGGTAGGTTCCGCGGAAGAGGCCTCCCAGCAGGGCCTGTCCGTTGGCGTCGGCCCGGGTGCAGCGCTTGACCGGCCCTTCGGCGCAGACCCCGGCGAAGGCCAGGCCTTGGCCGGTGTCGGTATCCAGGACCACGACCGGCAAGCTGGTGGCGGGGGCGAAGGGCAGGTCCTTTTCCAGGCGGGCGTTTAGGCTTACGGAAACCCGTTCCTCCCCCACCAGGGCCAGGGTGGCGGGCAGGTTGCCGAAGAGCAAACTCCCCTCCCCAGGGGCCACCACCAGGCGGTAGCGCCCTTCGGCGTCGGTGGTTTCGCAGGTGTTGCCCAGGCAGACCCGTAGCCCGGACAGGGCTTCCTCCCCGGGGTCCAGGCGGCCATTCAGGTTCGTGTCGCGGAAGGCCCGGCCGGCCACCTCCCCCCCCTTGCGCCCGCCAAACAGGTCCACCACCTCCTTGGGGGTGGCGAAGGCGAGGGCCTGGGCGTAGGCCAGGCTCAGCCCAAAGTCGTGCCGGGCCTCGCCCCCCTGGAGGGTGAGGGCGTAGGTGGCCCCCAGGGAGAGGCCCGGTTCCAGGAAGTTCCGCTGGGAGAGGGTGAGGCCCAGGCGCTGGCTGGCCTCTTGTTGCTGGCGGTATTCGTAAAAGAGGCGGCTTTGCAGGCTTCCTGGCCAGAGGTGGCTCCAGCTAACCCCATAGAGGCTTTGGTCCTGGGCTCCTCCTTGCTTGACCAGGTAGACCCCCTCGAGGCTCCCCCCAGGAAAGGCATAGCGCAGGAGGAGGTTGCCTTCCAGGTAGGGGGTTTCCTGGGCCAGGTAGCGCAGGTAGCCGGAGAGGCTGAACTCGCGGGTGCCCAGGCTGAGGCTTCCCTGGTAGGTTTGGCGTTCGGGGGCCTGCCCGGAAAGGGTCTGCTCGGTGCCGTAGCCCAGGCTGAGGCTTCCCCAGACCACCCCGGGCGCGCCGAAGCTGGCGGTGAGGCTTGGGGCCAGGCCAAAGCCCCGCTCCTCCCCTTGCTGGCGGTAGCTTCCTGTGAGGGTGAGGAGGAGGCCGGGAAGGGGCTGGTAGTAGAGGCTGAGCCGGCTCTGCCAGAGGCCCAGGTTGGGGCCCAGCTGCAGGCTGGTGCTCCCCCGGAGGCCCCAAGGGTAAAGGCTTCGCGTGCCCCCCGCCAGGCCCAGGGCGTGGAGGCCCGCCAGGGGCACGCCGCTATAGGTTTGCACCAGTTCCAGCCCCTGGGTCTGCCAGGTAAGGCTTTGGCTCAGGCCGAAGGAAACCCGGTACCCCTCCCCGGCCTGCCCGGCCAGGTCCGTGCCCAGGCCTAGGCTGAGCCCTCCCTCCAGGGGCAGGCGGTAGCGGAGGCTGAGGCTGTCCTGGCGCCCGGTGGGGGTGGCCTGGGTGCTGAGGCTGCCCTGCAGGTCCAGGGCCTTGTCCAGGCTGACCCCGCTCAGCCGG
This sequence comes from Thermus sp. CCB_US3_UF1, assembly GCF_000236585.1. Lineage (NCBI taxonomy): Bacteria > Thermotogati > Deinococcota > Deinococci > Thermales > Thermaceae > Thermus > Thermus sp. CCB_US3_UF1. The sequence goes on along the minus strand of NC_017278.1, from coordinate 2,140,867 downwards.
AAGGCCAGCCCCTGGGGACGGTAGCCCCCCTCCACCCCCAGGCGCACGGGGTCTAAGCGGAAGGCGGTGGCCAGGCTAAAGCTCCCTGGGCCCCCTTGGGCCCGGGCCTCCCAGCCCTCCCCTCGGAGGCTTAGGGTGAGGGTCTGGGGGAGGCGCAGGGGGTTTTCCAGGTCCCCGCTGACGGGGCCTGGGCTGGCGGTGGCGGTGACGTAGTCGGAAAGGGCCCCGGAAAGGGTGGGGAGGAGCTGGTAGCCCACCTGGCCCCGGAGCTGGCCCCTTTCCCAGGTGGCCCCTAGGCTGAAACCCACGCCTAGGCCCAGGCTTAGCTCGGGGTCTTTGCCCTTCCGGCCCCCCACCAGGGGGTCGCGGAAGAGGACGATGACCCCGGCTTCCTTCCGGGCCTCGGGCAGGCCCCTGGGGGTGGCCCGGAGCTTCATGTAGAAGCGGTAGCCGGCGGAGATCTGCCCCTCGGGGCTCACCAGCACCCGCACCGCCCCCGTTTCCCCAGGGGCCAGGCCCAGGCCCGGGGGGTTCAGGAAGACCTGGAACATGGCGGCCTCGGCTTCCAGGAGGACCTCCACCCGCTGGTTGGAGCGGTTGGTGATATAGGCGGGGAACTCAAAGGGGCCTCCCAGCTCGGCCTCGAGGGTGGGGGGAACCGAAAGGGCGATCTGGATCAGGGGCAGGACGGCCAGTTCCGCCTCCGCCCGGGCGGCCTCCTGCTCCCCCACGTAGGCCACCACCACGGCCTTCCCCCGGGTCCCCGCCGGCAGGGGGGGGACGCGGAGGGTGAAGCTTAGGGTTTCCTCCTTCCCCTCCAGCACCGCCTGGCGTTCCGAGGAGAGGGCCTGCCAGCCTTCCGGGGGAAAAAGGCGGAAGCGCACCGCCCCCCGCCCTTCCACCCGCAGGCTCAGGGTCAGGTACTCCCCGGGGACCCCGGCGAGGGGGGAGGGGAGGGTGAGGCGGACCTGGGCCAGGCTCAGGCCCGCCAGGAGGGGTAGAAGGGCCCAAAGGGGCTTCATCTCAAGGCTGCCTCAGGGCGGTGACCAGGGCCTGGACCACGTAGCTGCCCGCCCGCTCGTTGCCCAGAAGCTCGAGGGCGAACTCCAGGCGGATCTCCAGCCACCCCGCCGTGGGGCCGGCCTGGGTGTAGACGATCTGGGGGGTGCCGTCGGCCCGGAGCCAGAGCCCCCCGTTCACCCGGTAGAGGACCTGGCGGGCGGGGAGGAGGAGGGCCCCGCCGGGATCTTTGAGGTCGGGGATCTGCAGGAGGAGGCTCCAGACCCCCGGGGCGTTGGAGAAGACCTGCACCGGCAGGACCCCCCCCTCGAGGTTGGTGGCGGGATAGATGGCGGGAAAGCTCTTGGGAGGGTAATCCTTGAGGTCAAAGGCGATCTCCGTGGTGGGGGTGCGCAGGGCGATGGTCTCAGGGATCAGGGTCTGGACGATCCAGGTGGCCTGGGCCAGGGCGGGGGCCAAGAGGAGGGCCAGGCTGGCCAGCCAGGGTCTCATGGGGTGCCTCCTTTCTCCCCCTCAGGGGGCGTGGGGGGGGCTGGGGGAGCGGCCAGGGGGGCGCGCAGGGTGAAGGGCAGGTCCGCGGCCACGTCCCTTTCGGGATCGCCGTAGTTGAGGACCACCAAGGCGGTGTAGTTGCCCGCGGGCAGGGGGCCCACCAGGCTTACGGGCAGGATCCGCACCTGTCCGGGCAGGACCACCTCTTCCTCGATGGCCACCTCGGCCACCTTGCGTCCGGAAGGGTCCCGCACCTCAAAACGGCCGGAAAGCTTCTGGGCGGTGTTGCCGGTGTTTTGGTACTGGATGGCGAAGCGGAAAGGATCCTGGGGGCCCTTGGGGGCGCTGGGCACGATGCCGGTGATGCGCCCGGCGGTGCGCAAGGGGGGGATGTTCACGTAGAACACGTGGGCCATGCGCACCCGGAAGGTGGCGAGGGGGATGCCGGGAGGGGGGTTGGGGTCTTCTGCCTCCAGGAAGAGGATGCCCCAGTGGCTTCCGGGGGTGGCGTCCCGGGGCACGGTGAGGGTGTAGGTGACGGGGCGGGACTGCTTGGGTTCCAGGGTGAACTCCGCTGGGCTGAAGGTGGCCCAGGGGCTGGCGCTTTCCTTCAGGGCGCCCACGGGCAGGAACTGGATCCTCCCCATGGGGTCGTAGGTCCAGTCCCCCAGGCTCACCCGAACCCGCACCGGCCGGGTGCCCACGTTGTGGACCAGGAGGGTGTGGGTGAGGGTGTCCCCCGGCTTGGCCTCCTTGAGGAGGACCGGGGGCTCTACCCCCAGGGTGCTTTGGGCCAGGCCGCCTAGGGCCAGGAAGAGGAGGAGGGGGACGAGGCGCTTCATGCGTTCCTTAGGGGAACGGGGCCCAAGCCCCTTTGGGGGCTTGGGCCCCTGGCCGCTTACCAGGCGGTGGTGGCGAGGGTGTAGGTGAGGTTGGCCGTGCTGGTGCCCCAGAGGTCCGCGTTGACCTTTACGGCCACCACCACCAGGTCATCCAGCCAGCTCTTGTAGCCGCATTGCTTGGGGTTATTGTTGGAACGGCTCCCCGTGGGGCCGGCCTGCAGGTTCTTGGGCACGAGCTGCAGGGTGGCCCCGTTGGGCAGGGCGTAGAGGCCGGTGGCGGCGCCGAAGGTGTCGCAGGGGTTGTCCTGGATGTAGAGATGCTGGATGCTCTGGGCGCCTTGCGGGTCGTTGCGGCTTACGGTCAGCTCCCACCGCTTGCCGTTGGAGAACTTCTGCAGGATGAAGGAGCGGTAGCAGACGAAGTGGTTCTTGCTCCCCGGGACCAGCTCCCCGTTTTTGTCCAGCTTGATGGGCGGGTAAGCGGTGACCTGGCCGCCCCCTACGATGCGGATGTTGGGCCAGTTTGCCACTTCGTAGTAGGTACCCAGGGGCAGGGTCTGGATCTGGTTGTAGAAGTTGTCCCCCAGCTTGGTGCTCACATCGTCTTCCTGGAGCCCGTAGACGCAGACCATCTGGTTGCCGAAATCGGCCCCGGAGTTGGGCCAGTTGGGGCCATCCAAGGCGGTGAGGTCGAAGGTCAGGGTGGTCACGTCCAGGTGCAAGGCGGTGGCCTTGGGCAGGATGAGCTGGATGGTCTGGTTCACCGAGGCCGAGTTTACCCCCTTGGCCACGGCGTCCGGGCCGTTACCCGTGGTGGGGGCCACGATCTGGGCCAGGGCCAAGGGGGCCAGGGCCAATACTGCTACCCTCAGTACACGTCAAAACGTGGGACCACCCCTTTAGGATGGACCTGCGCCCACGTGGATGGGCAGGTACCCATAGGAGGTGGTCCCCATGGAACAGCTTACCCCACTCATCAACGCCTTGAAGCGATACTGGAAGGCCGACCTCAGGCGCCTCACCTTCCTGGCCGCCCTGGTGATGGCTCTGGTCACCGCCCGCACCACAAGCGGCCCCAGACTCGCTCTTTCCCTCGGCTCCATAGCCAGCCCTGACCCCCGCTCCGCCTACCGAAGGTTCCAGCGGTTCTTGGCCTGGCCGGGGCTGGACGGGGAGGGCTATGCCCGCTTCATCTTCGCCCTCCTCCGACCCCAAGGGCTCCTCCTGGTCATGGACCGGACCGAGTGGGAGCTGGGGAAGAGCAAGGTCAACCTCCTGATGCTGGCCTTCCTGTACCAAGGCCTGGCCGTCCCCCTGTTCTGGAGCTTCCTTCCCCACGACGGCAACTCCTCCACCCCCGAACGCATCGCCCTGATGGAGAGGGCCTTGGCTTTCCTGAGGGCCCACTTCCCCCACCTCCGGGTGGAGGGGTTCCTGGCGGATCGGGAGTTCATAGGGGAGGCGTGGTTCCGGTACCTGGAGGAGAAGGGCATCCCCCGGTGCATCCGAATCAAGGCCAACACCCGGATGTGGCGGTTGGGCTCGGGCCCTCGGGCCTGGGAGCTCTTTGCCTCCCTGAAGGTGGGAGAGAGCCGGGTGCCCAGGCGGCGGTACTGGGTCTACGGGCGGCGCATGTGGGTGGTGGGGTTGCGCCTTGGGGTCCGGGAGTGGCTGATTGTGGCTACGGACCTGGACCCTCACCGGGTGCTGGAGGTGTACGGGCTCAGGTGGGGGATAGAGCGGCTCTTTGGGGCCCTGAAGGGGCGGGGATTTGACCTGGAGGCCACGCACGTGACGCGGGGGGAGAGGCTTTCGCGGCTTTTGGTCCCCTTGAGCCTGGCCTTCGTGTGGGCGTTTCGGACGGGGCTTGTGCTGCACCGGGTGCGTCCGGTGAGGCCCAAGAAGCACGGGAGGCTGGGACAGAGCCTCTTCCGGGCGGGGCTGGACCTGCTCACCCTTTGGGCGCTTGCCCTCTGGGGTGCAGGGGGAGGAAGGCGCGGAAGTCCCTTGGGGTTATGCCCTATGGAGGTTTTGACGTGTACATAGACTGCTACCAACATCCCTTTGCGCATACATCCCTCCTTAATCCGTCCCGGGAGGCTTGAGCCTCTCAGGACGCTCTAAGGTTAGGCGAGGGCGCGTTTCCCTGGCGTTTCCTGGGAAAAGGTGCCCTTGGAGGCCAGGCGGGTTGGGGAAGGTGGTAGAATAAAAGCCAGGGTGGTAACGCGTTGAAACGCTCGGGTAACCCCCCCCGTTACACCCTTCCCCTTTTTGGCCGGCCCCGCCTCCTATCCGGCCTGGAGGAGGTGCGCCTTTCCCGCAAGGGCCTGGCCCTCCTCTACTACCTGGCCTTGGAGGGGCCTACTCCCAGGGCCCGCCTGGCCGACCTCCTCTACGGGCACGGGGCCGGTTTGCAAAACCTGCGGGTGGAGCTGCACCGCCTGGCCCGGGCCCTGGGGGAGCGGCCCTTCCCCCCGGGGCAGGACCCCTTGGCGCTCCCCCCCTGGATCCAGCTGGAGGCCACCGGGCAGGGGGAGGTCCTGGAAGGCCTGGAGGCGGTGGAGGGACTCTGGGACTGGGTCCAGGAAGTGCGCCTGCGCTGGGAGCGGAGGCCCCCCGTGCCCATCCGGGAGGCCTTGGTGCGGGAGCTGGCCACCCTCCCCCTTCCCCTCGTCCTGGTCCTGAAAGGGCGGGCGGGTGCGGGCAAGCGGGACCTGGCCCAGGCCCTGGCCCAGGCCCTGGGCCTGCCCTTCCACGAAGGGCTTCGCCCCCAGGGGCTTTCCTACCTGGAAGGGCCCTTTCCCCCTTCCCTTCTCCGCGAGGTCCTGGCCCACCGCGGGCTCGTGGTCCTCAACCTGGAGCCCGGGGAGGAACCCCGGGCTTTCCTGGAGCTTCGGGCCCACTACCCGCCGGAGCGGCTTCGGGTGGTGGACCTTCCGCCCCTTACCTGGTCTGAAGCCCGGCGTGGGCCCCTGGCGGGCCTTCCCTTGCTCGAGGCGGCCCGGATCTACTTCCTTTCCGGGGGGCAGCCGGAATGGATGGCCGACTGGCTGGCCTGCGCCGACCTACCCCAGCGGCCCTTGGCCCAGCTGCGCCTCCAGGCCCGCTGGCTGAGCGAGCCGGCCCGCATGGCCCTAGAGCGGCTTTCCGTGGTGGGGGGTTCCCTGCCGGAGCCGGTGCTGGAGGCTTTGGAGGCCTACCCTTACCTGGGGGAGCTGGAGCGCAAGGGGTGGCTGGTGTACCGGGAGGGTTACCGTTTCGCCAAGGAAGCGGAGCGCCGCCTCCTTTCCCAGGCCCTGCCCCCAGGCTGGCGCCGCGAGCTCCAGGAACGGGCGGCGGCGGCCTTGGCCCTGGCAGGGCTTGCCCGGGAGGAGGCCCTCATGCGCCTGGCCATGGGGGAGGAGGCGTGGTCCCTCCTTCCTACCCCCTTGCGGCAGGCCTTTTCCCCCGAGGCCTTTCCCTACCGCTTCCTGGGCCTGGGCCGGGAGCAGGCCCTGCTCCCCGGGGAGGGCAGGGGCTTGGAGGCGGCACCCGAGGGGTTTGCCGCCGCCTTGCTGGAGCCGGGGGAGGAGGCCTTTTTGGACTTTGCCCCCCTGGAGGAGAGCCTGGTGCTGGAGGTGAAGGGGGAGGCCTACAGCCCGGGGCCAGGGGAGGGGCCCTTCTTGACCCTAGGTACCCCTCGAGGCGCCCTGACCCTGGGCTTTGCCCGTAGCCAACCCTTCCGCTACCTGGCCCTCCTGCCCCCAGGGCCCTGGCGGGTTTCCGTGAGCGGCCTGGGGGTGGTGGCCTTTTCCCTGCGCCTGTACCGCCCCAGGGCAGGCAAGGAGCGGGTTTTCCTCCTAGCGCCGCACCAGGGCCAAGACCAGGCTCAAGAGCAGGGAGAGCAGCAAGGAGGAGGTGAGGGGCAGGTAAAGCCGGAACCCCTCCCGTTCGATTCGGATATCCCCGGGCAGGTGGCCGAACCAGGCGAAGAGCTTGGGGGCATAAAGGAGCAGAAGGCCTAGGGCCACCAGGACAAGCCCCAGCAGGACCAGAACCTTACCCGCCGCCACCTTGCACCTCCAGGTAGGCGGTGAGGGCTGCCCCCAGAAGCCCAGCCTCGCTCCCCAGAAGGGCCCGGCGCAGGGGGGGGACCTCCCAGCCGGCCAGGTAGTGGCGGTAGGCCTCTTCCAGGGCCTGCCAGTACCCCATGGGGGCGTTCAGGGCCAGGCCCCCGCCCACCACCACCACGCTGGGGTCAAAGGCCTTGACCAGGCTAGCCAGGCCGATGCCCACGTACCGGGCCGCCTGGAGCACCAGACGCCTGGCCTTGGCCTCCCCCGCCCCGAAGAGGCGGAAGAGCTCCTTGGTGTCCACGGGGCGCCCGTAGGCGTAGCTGGCCTCCCGTTCCAGGGCCCTGCCGGCGGCCAGGGCCTCGAGGCACCCCTCCAGGCCGCAGCCGCACACCGGCCCCCCGGGGAGGAGGGTGGTGTGCCCCAGCTCCCCGCCCTGGCCCCGCTCCCCCCGGAGCACCCTGCCCTTAAGGACCACCCCACCCCCGATCCCGGTGGAGACCGTGAGGAAAAGGGAACTCTCCTCCCCCCGTGCGGCCCCCAGGTGGTGCTCGGCCAAGGCGGCGGCGTTGGCGTCGTTTTCCAGGTAGACGGGCCGGCCCGTGGCCTCCTCCAGGAGGCGGCGGATGGGGAAGTCCTGCAGGCCAGGGATGTTGGGGGTGAAGCGGATGATCCCCCGCTGGAAATCCAAGGGGCCGGGGGTACCGAGGCCGATGGCCTGGGCCTTTGCCCCGGCCTGGGCCTCCGCTTGGAGGGCGGCCTCGGCCAGGGCGGCCACCACCTTCTCCCCCCCTTCCTTGGGGGTGGGGAGGACCACCCGGGAACGCAGGCCCTCCCCGTCAAACACCCCGGCGGCGATCTTGGTGCCTCCCAGGTCCAGGCCCACCACCCTCATGGGATCTCCTCCTCCAGCAAGGCCTCGGCCTCCCCCAAGAGGGCTTCCGGCACCCAGAGGCCCACGTCCCCCATGTAGGTGCCCAGGGCCGCCTCGGGGAGGCCGGAAAAGGGGGTTTCCAGAAAGACGGGGATGCCTTTGGCCTCCAGCCTGGCCTTGAGCCCCTCGGCCACGGGGCGGGGGGCGGTGAGGAGCTTGCGGTAAGGGGTTCCGGCTAGGGTGCGGCGCTCCATAGGGCCTCCACCAGGCGGACGTAGTCCCTGGCCGCGGCTTCCACCTCGGCCAGGGGGATGTGCTCCTTGGGGGTGTGGGCCAGGGCGGGGTCCCCAGGGCCGAAGCCCAGCACCGGGGCCTTGGCCCCCAGGTAGGGGGCATCGGTGGTGAAGGGCCAGAGCCCAGCCCTTTCCTGGCCCAAGGCCTTGAGGGCCTCGAGGAGGAGGGGGTGGTCTTCCCCCAGGCGGTAGGGGGGCCAGAGGGCGGAAAGCCGCATCCGCACCTCCCCTGAGCCCCGTTCCTCCTCGGGGATGTAGACCGAGGCCCCCCCTAGGGCCCGCAGCCTTTCCAAAAGCCTCTCCGGGTCTGCTTCAGGCTCGTAGCGCACGTCCAGGTAAAGCCGCACCACCCCCGGGGTCTGGTTCTTGGCCCCGGGGTAGGTGTCCACCCGGGTGGGGGTGAGGTGGAGGCCGGGAAGGGGAGGGAGGTCGCGCAGGGCCAGGAGGTATTCCGCCAGCTCGTAAAGGGGGTTTTCCTCGCCCGCCAGGGCGGCGTGCCGTTCCTCTCCCTCCAGGTCCACCCATACCTCGGCCCGGCCCCGGTGCCCCCGCATGAGCCGCCGTCCCGAGGGCTCCCCCAGGATGAAGGCCCGGGGGGAAAGCCTTGGCGCGGCGTGGCGGCTTCCCAACCCCCCCACCTCCTCCTGCACGGCGGCCAAAAGGCGCACCCTTCCCCGAAGGGGCCTTTGGGCAAGGTTCTCCAGGGCCAGGAGCATGGCCACCAGGGGGCCTTTCATGTCCACCGCCCCCCGGCCCCAGAGGGCCCCTTCCGCCACGGCCCCTTGGGGGTAGGGCCAGCGCCCAGGGTCCCCCACGGGCACCACGTCCAGGTGTCCCGCCAGGACCACCTCGGGCTCCTCCTCCCCCAGGAGGGCCTCCACGTTGCCCGCCTCGTCCAACCAGGCGGGGAGGCCCATGCCCTTCAGGGCCTCGAGGAGCAGGGCCGCCGCCTCCCCTTCCTGCCCGGGGAGGCTTTCCGCCTGGAGGAGGCGGGAGAGGAGCCGGACCCAGTCCACGCCCCTATCCTACACCCCGGGCACCCCGGGCCTCCCGGGCGGCATAGAGGGCGATGGCCAAGGCCACGGAGGCGTTCAGGGACTCGGCCTCGGGGCGGATGGGGATGCGGAAAAGCTCGTCGCATCCCTCGCGCACCAGCCGCCGCATCCCTTCCCCTTCCGAGCCCACCACCAGGGCCAGGGGCCGCTTAAAGTCCAGCTCCCTTGGGGTCTTCTCCCCCCGGAGGTCCAGGCCGTAGACCCAAAGCCCCCGGGCCTTCACCTCCTCCAGGGCCCGGGGTAGGTTGGTCACCTTGACCACGGGGAGCTTTAGGGCCGCACCGGCGCTGGCCTTCAGGGCTAGGGGGGAAAGAGGGGCGCTTCGGCGGGCCTCGGAAACCACCCCGTGGGCCCCCAGGGCCAGGGCGCTGCGGATCATGGCCCCGTAGTTCCGGGGGTCGGTGATGCCGTCCAGGAAGACCAAAAGGGGAGGCTCCCCCCGGGCCTCCGCCAGGCGGAAGGCTTCCTCCAGGGGAGCGTACCGGGGTTCTTCCACCTCCGCCGCCACCCCCTGGTGGTGGGTGGTGCGGAGCAGGGTGTCCAGCTCAATCCGGGGCACCAGGGTGTACTCCGCCCCCAGGCGTTCCAGTTCCCTTAGGAACCAGCCCTCCACCCCCCGGGCCACCAGGACCCGCCGGGCCTGGCCGGTTTTCAGGGCCTCGAGGACCGGGTTCCGCCCGTAGATCCACACGCCCCTAGTCTACGCCCCAGGGTATGATGAAAACGAAGGAGGCCTTATGTACAAAACCATCCTTATGCCCACGGACGGGAGCCCCTGCAGCTTCCAGGCCATTGAGCATGGCCTTGGGCTGGCCCAGGCCCTCTCCGCCAAGGTCCACTTCCTCTACGTGCTGGAGAACCCGGCCCAGGCCATCTGGATTGCCCCAGAAAGCGTCCCCTACGGCCTGGAGCTCCTAGAGGACCTCAGGAAGGCGGGGGAGGAGGCCATCGCCAAGGCCCTCTCCCTGGCCCAGGCCAAGGGGGTGGAGGCCACGGGGGAGGTGAAGGAGGGGGTGCCGGTGCCCGCCATCGTGGAGGCGGCCAAGGGCTTTGACCTCCTGGTGATGGGCACCCACGGGCGGACGGGCCTGGACAAGCTCCTCTTGGGCTCGGTGACCGAGGGGGTCCTCCACCGGGTTTCCGTGCCGGTCTTGGTGGTGCGCTGCCGCTAGATGCGCCTTCTTGCCGTTTTTGTCTCCTCCCGCCTCTCCCCAGCCGACCCCCTCTACCCCAGGCTGGTCCGCTACGGGGAGGTCCTGGCCGAGGAGGGGTTTGGCCTGGCCTGCGGCGGGTACAAGGGGGGGATGGAGGCCCTGGCCCGGGGGGTGAAGGCCAAGGGCGGGGTGGTGGTGGGGGTTACCGCCCCAGCCCTCTTCCCCGACCGCACGGGCCCCAACCCCCACGTGGACCTGGAGCTCCCGGCGGCCACCTTGCCCGAGCGCATCGGGCGGCTTCTGGACCTGGGGGCGGGGTACCTGGCCCTGCCCGGGGGGGTGGGCACCCTGGCGGAGCTCACCCTGGCCTGGAACCTCCTCTACCTGCGGCGGGGCCTGGGGCGGCCCCTGGCCGTGGACCCCTACTGGCTGGCCTTCCTCCGGGCCCAGGGGGAGATCGCCCCCGAGGACCTGGCCCTCCTCCAGGTGGTGGAGGACGAGGAGGACCTGCGCCGCTTCCTGCGAAGCCTATGAGCGAAACCCTTTTGCTGTACGTGCCCGAGCTGGGCCAGGGGGTGAGCTTCTACCAGGCCTTGGGCCTGGCCCTGGAGGAGCTGGTTCCGGAGAAGGAGGCCCTTTTGGTGCCCAAGGAGGGGCCCCTGCTCCTCCTCCGCCCCGGCCCCGGGGGGGTGGAGCGGGGGCCCCAGCGTCCCCGGCCCGAGGGGGAGGGCTTCGCCCGCCTCCGCTTCTGGGAAGGCCGGCTGGTCTTCCTGGTGGAAAGCCTGGAGCATGAGAAGCTCCGCCTGGCCAAGTACGGCCTGGCCTTCCGCGAGGCCGGGGACCACCTCCTGCTCTTTGACCCCGGGGAGAACCCCCTTTTGGTCCAGGAGGGGGCATGAGGCTCTGGCTTCTGGACCTGGACGATACCCTTCTCCAGGACCACGGGGTGAGCCAAGGGGTACTGGAGGCCTTGGGGCAGGAGGTGGGGGTAAAGGGGTTTTTCCCCGCGGTGAAGGCCCGGGCCGAGGCCCTCTTCCGCCAAGCCCCCTTCTACCCCTGGGCGGAGCGCATCGGCCACTCGGCCCTGGAGGCCCTTTGGGCCCGCTACACCACCCCGGGCCTCGAGGCCCTGGCCGCCTGGGCCTGGCCCTTTCGCGAGCGGGTCTTCCGCGAGGCCCTTGGGCTCCTGGGCGGGCCGGTGGAGCGGGCGCGGGAGTTGGCCGAGGCCTTCTTCCACGAAAGGCGCCGCTACCCCCTTTTTCCCGAGGTGCCGGGCTTCCTCGAGGCCCTACGGGCCAAGGGGGCAGGCCTGCTCCTCCTCACCAACGGGGTGCCGGACCTACAGCGGGAGAAGCTCTTTGGGGCGGGCCTGGGGGAAGCTTTTTCCCTCACCCTGATCTCCGGGGAGGTGGGCCTGGGCAAGCCCGACCCTAGGCTCTTCCGCATGGCCCTTTGCGCCTTCGGGGTGGCCCCGGAGGAGGCGGTGATGGTGGGGGACAATCCCGAGCGGGACGTGCAGGGGGCCCTGCTCGCAGGCCTTAAGGCGGTGTGGGTGGACCGGGGCCACCGGCCCCGGGACCCCCGCTACCCCGCCCACCTCGAGGTCCAGGACCTCCGCCAGGCCCTGGCCCTGCTGGAGGGGTAGTGCGCCTTGTGGCCCGCCTTCTTTCCGGTCTGGCCGCAGCCTTTTGGCTCCTTCTCCTCTTTGCCGGGGCCCTGGGGTCAGGGGAAAGGAGGCGCGGATTTTCCTCCTGGCCTGGCGGCGGCCCCGCCTTGGGGGATGGTTTCTCCTGGCTGGAGGCATAGCCTTTGGCCTCGTCTCTGCAGCCCTGGCCGGGCCCCTGGGGTGGCCTTCTTCCTGACCGGGCTGCCCTTTATCCTTTCCGGCCTGCTTTTTGTGTGTTCCTTCCCCAGGTCCCGCGGGGGGCTGGGGTAGGCTTTTGCCATGCACGAGGCCCTGCTTTTCCTCCACAACCTGGTGCGCTGGCTGGTCCTGGCCTTCGGCCTTTGGGCCTTGGTCCGCCCCGAGCCCCGGCCAGGCGCTTTCTTCGCCCACGCCCTCACCCTGCAGGTGGTCCTGGGGGTGCTCCTGGCCTTCGCTAGCCCGCTCTTCCAAGGGGCCTTGGCCGCCCTGGAGGCTACCCTGCAGACCCCGGGGGAGGCCCGTTACTTCGTGGCCGAACACTGGGTGGGGGGGCTTGTGGCCCTGGGCCTGGCCCATGCCGGCTTAGGCCAGGCCCGGAAGGGCAAGCCCCGGGCCCGGCTCCTCTTCGCCCTGGCCCTTCTCCTCCTTCTCCTCTCCATCCCCTGGTTCCGGCCCCTCCTACGCCTTTAGGCCAGGTAGGCCACCGCCGCATACCCCACCACCCGCCCCGCATCCCCGGAGGCCTCGGCGCTGGTGGCGTAGGCCAAAAGCTGGGCCCGCCAGCCCTGGGCTCGGGCCAGGAGGGTGAGGGTAGCCCAAGGAAGGCGGCCGCAGGCCTCGGCCCCCGCCACCCCTTGGGCGTCCAGGGCCAGGGCCCTTTCCAGGGTCTTGGCGTCCAGGGTGCGGGCCATGGGGTCGGGGTGGTAGTGGGAGAGGTCGCTGGAAGCCAGCACCAGGTCCTCGGGGCCCAGCGTTTCCAAAAGGCCCCGGGCAGCCTCCCCGGGGTCCACCTCCCCGAACAGGAGGGGGAGGATGGGGGTGTGGGGGAGGACCGCCTGCAGGAAGGGGAGGAGGACCTCGAGGCTGTGCTCCTCCAGGAAGGGCTCCTGGTACTCGCGGAAGGGGGGGCCCAGCCGGAGAAGCCGCCTTCCCCCTTCCAGGTCCACGGCCACCTCCCCTAAGGGCGTGGCCCAGGCCCGGTAGGGGTAGAAGGCCACGCCCCGAAAGGCCAGGAAGTGGCTGGGCCCGAGGAGGATGGCCCGCCTTGCCCTTCCCCGCCAGGGGAGGAGGGCCGCAAACCCCTTGGCCGCCACCCGCCCCGAGTAGCGGTAGCCGGCGTGGGGCAGGAGAAGCCCGCGGATCCTGGGCCCGGGGGGGCTGGCGGCTTCGCCGAGGAGCCTTGCCACCTCCTGCTCCAAGGCCCTGCCCTCCTGGGGGTAGAAGTAGCCGGCTACCGCTGGAGGCCTTACCAGGTCCATACGCCGGGGATCCTCCTGCCGCACCCTGGGCAGAGGCCCGGGGTTTCCCAACGGGGCTCCACCCAATAGCCCCGCCGCCGGATGAGGAGGGCGCCACACCCCGGGCAGAAGGTGGAGCTTCGGGCCTCGTCCAGCACGTTTCCCAGGTAGACGAAGCGCAAGCCCTCCTCCTTGGCGATCTCGTAGGCCCGTACCAGGGTGGCATGCCGGGTGGGCTCTAGGTCCAGCATGCGGTAATCGGGATGGGCGGCGGAGAGGTGCCAAGGGATCTCGGGGGAAAGCCCCCGGAGGAAGCGGGCCATGGCCCGCACCTCTTCCTCCTGGGTGTTGTACCCCTCCAGGAGGAGGGTGGTCACCTCCACCCAGACCCCCTGGGCCACCAGGTGCTCGAGGGTTTCCAGAACGGGCTTCAGCCGGGCCCCGCAGATCTCCCGGTAAAACCTCTCGCTAAACCCCTTCAGGTCCACGTTGGCGGCGTCCAGATAAGGGCGGATGTAGCTCCAGGCTTCCCGGGTCTCAAACCCACTGGTCACCAAGACGTTTTGCATGCCCCGTTCCTTGGCCAGCTGGGCGGTGTCCCGGACGTACTCGATCCAGACGGCGGGCTCGTTGTAGGTGTAGGCCAGAAGCCGCACCCCCAAGGCCTCTGCCTGGGCCACGATCCTTTCCGGAGGCCAGTCCTCCCCGATGGGCCGGTCCAGGTGCCCTTCGGCATCCACCCGGAACCCGCGCAACTGGGAGATGCGCCAGTTCTGGCAGAAGGCGCAGAAGAGGTTGCACCCCACGGTGCCCACGGAAAGGATGCCTTCCCCCGGGTGGAAATGGTAAAGGGGCTTCTTCTCCACCGGATCCAGGTGGACCGCGGCGGCCTTGCCATAGGTCACCAGGTAAAGCCTGCCCCCTAGGTGGCGCCGCACCCCGCACTTGCCCACCCCTTCTGGGGGAAGGGCACAGTAGTGGGCGCAGGCCCGGCACTGCACGTAGCCCTTGGGCAAAGGGCGCACCAGATCCGCTTCCCGCAAGGTGGCCTGGAGGGTCATTCCATACCCGGCTAACCCCATTCTACCCTCCCCCCTTGACAGGGGTCTTTAGGTCTGGTAGTTTTTTCTTTGCGCTGCCTGGGAGGCGGCGGGGGATCTTGAAAGCTGGGGTGGCGAGTGATGCGGTTGTAAGCCGTACGGCAGTGCGGCTTTGTAGGGTCAAGATGCTAAGGGCCCACGGTGGATGCCTTGGCACCCGAGCCGATGAAGGACGTGGCTACCTGCGATAAGCCAGGGGGAGCCGGTAGCGGGCACAGATCCCTGGATGTCCGAATGGGGGAACCCGGCCTGTGGGAACACAGGTCACCGCCGTTTGGCGGGGGGAACCTGGGGAACTGAAACATCTCAGTACCCAGAGGAGAGGAAAGCGAAAGCGACTCCCTGAGTAGCGGCGAGCGAAAGGGGAAGAGCCTAAACCGTCCGGCTTGTCCGGGCGGGGTTGTGGGGCCCTCGGATACCGAATCCCTGGTCTAGCCGAAGCTGCTGGGAAGCAGCGCCAGAGAAGGTGAAAGCCCTGTAGGCGAAAGGCTTAAGGGATAGGTGAGGGTACCCGAGTACCCTGTGGTTCGTGGAGCCATGGGGGAATCTGGGCGGACCACCGCCTAAGGCTAAGTACTCCGGGTGACCGATAGTGAACCAGTACCGTGAGGGAAAGGTGAAAAGAACCCCGGGAGGGGAGTGAAATAGAGCCTGAAACCGTGGGCTTACAAGCAGTCGCGGCCCCTTTGCGGGTTGCGGCGTGCCTATTGAAGCATGAGCCGGCGACTCACGGTCGTGGGCGAGCTTAAGCCGAGGAGGCGGAGGCGTAGGGAAACCGAGTCCGAAGAGGGCGGAGGCGGGCCGCGTGCGGCCCGCGCAGTCCGCGGCCGTGGACCCGAAACCGGGTGAGCTAGCCCTGGCCAGGGTGAAGCTGGGGTGAAACCCAGTGGAGGCCCGAACCGGTGGGGGATGCAAACCCCTCGGATGAGCTGGGGTTAGGAGTGAAAAGCTAACCGAACCCGGAGATAGCTGGTTCTCCCCGAAATGACTTTAGGGTCAGCCTCAGGTGCTGACTGGGGCCTGTAGAGCACTGATAGGGCTAGGGGGCCCACCAGCCTACCAAACCCTGTCAAACTCCGAAGGGTCCCAGGTGGAGCCTGGGAGTGAGGGCGCGAGCGATAACGTCCGCGTCCAAGCGCGGGAACAACCGAGACCGCCAGCTAAGGTCCCGAAGTCTGGGCTAAGTGGGAAAGGATGTGGCGTCGCTGAGACAGCCAGGAGGTTGGCTTAGAAGCAGCCATCCTTTAAAGAGTGCGTAATAGCTCACTGGTCGAGTGACGCTGCGCCGAAAATGATCGGGGCTTAAGCCCAGCGCCGAAGCTGCGGGTCTGGGGGGCAACCCTCAGGCGGTAGGGGAGCGTTCCCGATGCCGATGAAGGCCGACCCGTGAGGGCGGCTGGAGGTAAGGGAAGTGCGAATGCCGGCATGAGTAACGATAAACAGGGTGAGAATCCCTGTCGCCGTAAGCCCAAGGGTTCCTACGCAATGGTCGTCAGCGTAGGGTTAGGCGGGACCTAAGGTGAGGCCGAGAGGCGTAGCCGAAGGGCAGCCGGTTAATATTCCGGCCCTTCCCGTGGGTGCGATGGGGGGACGCTCTAGGCTAGGGGGACCGGAGCCATGGCTGAGCCCGGCCAGAAGCGCAGGGTGGGAGGTAGGCAAATCCGCTTCCCAGAAGCTCTGCGTGGTGGGGAAGCCCGTAAGGGTGACAACCCTCCGAAGCCAGGGAGCCAAGAAAAGCCTCTAAGCACAACCCACGGGAACCCGTACCGGAAACCGACACAGGTGGGCGGGTGCGAGAGCACTAAGGCGCGCGGGAGAACCCTCGCCAAGGAACTCTGCAAGTTAGCCCCGTAACTTCGGGAGAAGGGGTGCTCTTCGGGGCGTCCTTTGGGCGCCCTAGGGGAGCCGCAGTGAACAGGCTCTGGCGACTGTTTACCAAAAACACAGCTCTCTGCGAACTCGTAAGAGGAGGTATAGGGAGCGACGCTTGCCCGGTGCCGGAAGGTCAAGGGGAGGGGTGCAAGCCCTGAACCGAAGCCCCGGTGAACGGCGGCCGTAACTATAACGGTCCTAAGGTAGCGAAATTCCTTGTCGGGTAAGTTCCGACCTGCACGAAAAGCGTAACGACCGGAGCGCTGTCTCGGCGAGGGACCCGGTGAAATTGAACTGGCCGTGAAGATGCGGCCTACCCGTGGCAGGACGAAAAGACCCCGTGGAGCTTTACTGCAGCCTGGTGTTGGCTCTTGGTCGCGTCTGCGTAGGATAGGTGGGAGCCTGTGAAGCCGCCCTTTCGGGGGCGGTGGAGGCGCCGGTGAAATACCACCCTGATGCGGCTGGGGGCCTAACCCAAGGGATTGGGGACAGCGCTTGGCGGGCAGTTTGACTGGGGCGGTCGCCTCCTAAAGGGTAACGGAGGCGCCCAAAGGTTCCCTCAGGCGGGACGGAAATCCGCCGGAGAGCGCAAGGGTAGAAGGGAGCCTGACTGTGAGGCCTGCAAGCCGAGCAGGGGCGAAAGCCGGGCCTAGTGAACCGGTGGTTCCGTGTGGAAGGGCCATCGATCAACGGATAAAAGTTACCCCGGGGATAACAGGCTGATCTCCCCCGAGCGTCCACAGCGGCGGGGAGGTTTGGCACCTCGATGTCGGCTCGTCGCATCCTGGGGCTGAAGAAGGTCCCAAGGGTTGGGCTGTTCGCCCATTAAAGCGGCACGCGAGCTGGGTTCAGAACGTCGTGAGACAGTTCGGTCTCTATCCGCCACGGGCGCAGGAGGCTTGAGGGGGGCTCTTCCTAGTACGAGAGGACCGGAAGGGACGCACCTCTGGTTTCCCAGCTGTCCCTCCAGGGGCATAGGCTGGGTAGCCATGTGCGGGAGGGATAACCGCTGAAAGCATCTAAGCGGGAAACCTGCCCCAAGATGAGGCCTCCCACGGTGTAAAGCCGGTAAGGACCCGGGAAGACCACCCGGTGGATGGGCCGGGGGTGTAAGCGCCGCGAGGCGTTGAGCCGACCGGTCCCAATCGTCCGAGGTCTTGACCCTTATGGCCCTGATGGTGCCACCCCAGCCGGGATCCCCCGCCCCCAAGGGCGGTGCGGGGATTTTGAAAAGCAAAACACGAGAATCCCCCGTGCCCATAGCGGCGTGGAACCACCCGTTCCCATTCCGAACACGGAAGTGAAACGCGCCAGCGCCGATGGTACTGGGACCGCAGGGTCCTGGGAGAGTAGGTCGGTGCGGGGGATTTTTCCTTGCGGGAGTAGCTCAGTCGGTAGAGCACGACCTTGCCAAGGTCGGGGTCGCGGGTTCAAGTCCCGTCTCCCGCTCCAACCTGGCCCCCCGGCACCATGCCGGGGGGTTTTATTTTAGGCTCTCGTCGGAAAGCCAGTCGGCCCAGGTTTCCAGGTGGGCGGTGTCGGAAACCGTCAGCACCTCCCCTGCCGGCAGGAGGATGCGGGTGATGGAGGTGTTGGGGATGTGGAAGCGCCGCCAGGCCTGGCCCTCGAGGTTCAAGACCAGCTTGAGGGCGGCACGGACGATCCCCCCGTGGGTCACCACCAGGTGGCGCCCCGGGGGGAGGCTTTCCCAAAAGGTTTCCAGGCGCCGGGCTACCTGGGCCATGCTCTCCCCCCCTGGCCTTGGGGTGTGCCAGGGGTCTTCCTGTGCCTTCTGGAAAAACTCCGGGTACCTAGCCTCCGCCTCCGCCCGGCTAAGCCCGGCCAAGGCCCCCACGTCGATCTCCCGCAGGAGGGGGGTGGGGGATAGGGGGAGGCCCAAGAGGCTTGCCAGGGGCTCCGCGGTTTCCTTGGCCCGGCGTAGGTCCGAGGAGAAAAGCCCCTGGAAGGCCAGTTGGCTTTTGCCCAGGCGCTGGGCCAGGCGGAAGGCCTGGCCGATGCCCACCGGGGATAGGGGCACGTCCAGGTGGCCTTGGAAGCGCCGTTGTACGTTCCAATCCGTCTCACCGTGGCGGATGAGCCAGATTTCCTTCATAGCAGAACCACGCCCGCGCCTCGGACCACCTTCCCCACCAAGAACCCCTCCACCAGGGTAAGGGCCCGTTGCGCCTCCCCTTCGGGGAGGATGAGGAGGAGGCCCAGGCCCATGTTGAAGACGCGGTACATCTCCTCTTCCGGGATATTCCCCAGGCCCTGCAGGTAGGGGAAGACGGGGGGCACGGGCCAGCTTCCCCGGTAGACCTCGGCCCCCAGGCCCGGGGGGAGGGCCCGGGGCAGGTTTTCCGGAAGCCCACCCCCGGTGATGTGGGCGATGGCGTGGATCTCCACCCCGGCCTCCTTCAGGCGGAGAAACTCCGCCAGGTAGGCCCGGTGGGGCCGGAGGAGGGCGGCCTTTAGGCTTTCCCCAAGCTCGGGGATGAAGGCCTCCAGGTCCTGGCCGGCCACCACCTTGCGGATCAGGGAGTAGCCGTTGGTGTGGGGTCCGGAGGAGGGAAGGGCCAGGAGCACGTCCCCTTCCCGCACCCGTTCCGGCCCCAGGATCTCCCCCTTCTCCACCACGCCCACCAAGGTGCCCGCGATGTCCCAGGCCCCTTCCCGGTAGACCCCGGGCATCTCCGCGGTCTCTCCGCCCAGGAGGGGGATGGAAAGGGCCTTGCAGGCCTCGGCCAAGGAGGTGAGGAGGGCGGAGAGCACCCCCTCCTCCAGGCGGCTTGCCGCCAGGTAGTCCAGGAAGAAGAGGGGGGTAGCCCCCTGGGCCAGGAGGTCGTTGACCGAGTGGTGGACCAGGTCAAACCCCAGGCCGGAAACCTCTCCCGCCTCGAGGGCCAAGAGGGTTTTGGTCCCCACCCCGTCCGTGGTGGCCACCAGCACGGGATGGGCCATTCCCTTCAAGACCATGGCGTCGAAAAGCCCCCCAAAGGCCCCCAGGCCCCTAAGGACCGAGGGGGTATAGGTGGCGGCGATGGCCTCCTTGGCCCGCTTCAGGGCCTCGGCCTTGGCCTCGATGTTGACCCCGGCCTCCTCGTAGCGCATCGGCCCTATCCTACCCCAAGGGCCTCCAGGAGGAGGCGGCGCACCACCTCGGGCTTGGCCTGGCCCCGGGTCCGCCGCATCACCTGGCCAAGGAGGGCCTCCAGGGCCTTGAGCTTCCCCTGGCGGACGCTCTCTGCCGCCTCGGGCATGGCGGCCAGGACCTCGGCCACCACGCGGCGCAGGGCCCCTTCGTCGGCCACCACCCTTAGGCCTCGCTCCCGCACCAGGGCCTCGGGGTCTTGGCCTTCCAGGAGTTCGGGCAGGAGGGTTTTGGCCACGCGGCTGGTGACCTCCCCCCGCTCAAAGAGGGCCACCAGCCGGGCCAGGGCCTTGGGCGTAAGGCGGGTTTCCTCCAGGGCAAGCCCCCGCTCGCGGAGAAGCCCGGCCACGTCGGCCAGGAGCCAGTTGGCCAGGGCCTGGGGGGAGGCTTCCCCTAGGGCCAGGGCCTGGTCCAGGAAGCGGGCCAGGGCCGGGGTGTAGGCCAGCACCTCGGCGTCCTGGGGCTTGATGCCGAGGCCCTGGTAGCGGGCCTCCTTTTCCCACGGGAGTTCGGGCAGGCTGGCCCGTATCTCCTGCAGCCAGGCCCGGGGGAGGGGTACTGGGGGGAGGTCGGGCTCGGGGAAGTAGCGGTAATCGGCCTCCTCCTCCTTGGTGCGCATGGGGTAGGTCTTGCCGCTCCCCTCCTCAAAGCCCAAGGTGGCCTGCTTGACCCTTTCCCCCCGCCGCAGGATCTCGGTCTGGCGGCGGATCTCGTACTCCAGGGCCCGCTGGACGCTCTTGAAGGAGTTGAGGTTCTTGATCTCCACCTTGGTGCCCAAGCCCTCCCCGGGGCGGCGCAGGGACACGTTGACGTCGGCCCTTAGCTTCCCCTCCTCGGGGCTGGCCTCGGAGATGCCCAGGGTCTGGACCAGGGCCTGGATGCGTTGCAGGAAAAGCCGGGCCTCCTCGGGGGTATGGAGGTCCGGCTCGGTGACCAGCTCGATGAGGGGGCTACCGGCCCGGTTGAGGTCCAAGAGGGTCCGCCCCTCCAGGTGGAGGCTTTTGCCCGCATCCTCCTCCAGGTGCAGGCGCTTGATGCGCACCGCCCGTCCCCCCAAGGGCAGGCTCCCCCCCTGGCCCAGGGGCAGGTCGTACTGGCTGATCTGGTAGTTCTTGGGCAGGTCGGGGTAGAAGTAGTTTTTGCGGTGGAAGAGGAGCCTTTCCGGAACCCGGCTTCCCAGGGCTAGGGCCAGCTTCAGGCCGAACTCCACCGCCTTGCGGTTGGGTACGGGCAGGCTTCCCGGGAGGCCCAGGCAGACCGGGCAGGTGTGGGTGTTGGGCGCCTGGCCAAAGTACTCCGCCTCGCAGCCGCAAAAGGCCTTGGTCCGGGTCTTGAGGTGGAGGTGGACCTCGAGGCCGATGACGGCTTCGTACATGACCTCCAGTCTACCAGGGGCTCTAGCGCCGGGTGCCCTCCTCCACCCCCGCCAGGCGCATGAACTCCTTGGGGTCCACGGCCCGGGCCAGGCCCATCTCGTAGGTGATGAGCTTGCGCTTGTACAGGTCGGCCAGGCAGGCGTCCATGGTGATCATGCCGAACTGGCCTCCCGTCTGGATTACGCTTCGGAGCTGGTGGCTTTTGCCCTCCCGGATCAGGGCCCGCACCGCCGGGGTGGCGATCATGAGCTCATAGGCCAGGACCCGCCCGCCTCCAAAGGCCTTGGGCAGGAGCTGCTGGGTGAGGACGGCCACCAGGTTGTTGGAGAGCTGGACCCGGACCTGTTCCTGCTGGACCTCGGGGAAGACGTCGATGATCCGGTCAATCGTCTCCGGGGCGGAGTTGGTGTGCAGGGTACCCATGACCAGGTGGCCGGTCTCGGCGGCGGTGATGGCGGCGGCGATGGTCTCGTAGTCCCGCATCTCCCCCACCAGGATCACGTCGGGAGCCTGGCGCAAGACGCTCCGCAAGGCCTTGTGGAACCCGTGGGTGTCGGCCCCGATCTCCCGTTGGTTGATGATGGCCTTCTTGTGCCGGTGGAAGAACTCAATGGGGTCCTCGATGGTCACGATGTGCACCGGCTTGCGCTCGTTGATGTAGTCGATCATGGAGGCCAGGGTGGTGCTCTTGCCACTTCCCGTGGGCCCGGTGACCAGGACCAGGCCCCGGGGGGCCATGGCGATCTCGGCGATGGCCTTGGGCAGGCCCAGCTCCTCAAAGCTTTTGATGGACGCCGGCACCACCCGCAGGACCCCGCCCACGCTCCCCCGTTGCAGGAAGACGTTCACCCGGTAGCGGCCCTTGCCCGGGAGGCTGAAGGAGAAGTCCAGCTCCTTCTCCTCCTCAAAGATCCGCTGCTGCTTCTCGTCCATGAGGGCGTACATGAGGCGGCGGGTGTCCTGGGGGGAGAGGGGCTCGTACTCCGTGGGGTGGAACTCCCCGTCCACCTTGATCATGGGGGGAAGGCCCACGGTGATCACCAGGTCGCTGGCTCCCCGCTCCACGGCCAGGGTCAAAAGGTCTACGATATCGGGGGTTTTGGGCATGCGTGCCTCCTTCACTCAATGGTACGCGCCAGGACCTCCTCGAGGGTGGTAATCCCCAGGAGGGCCTTGTAGATCCCGTCCTCCCGCAGGGTTTTCATGCCCTTTTTGCGGGCGATCTCCTTGATCTCCGTGGCCGACTTTCCCGCCACGATGGCGTGGCGGATCTCGTCGTCCACCACCAGGAGCTCGTGGATGGCGTAGCGGCCCTTGTACCCGGTGCCGCTGCATCGCTCGCACCCCATGCCCTTGTAGAGCTTGGCCCCCGCGATCTCCCCTTCCGTGAGGCCCAGGCGGCGCAGGACCTCGGGGTCTGGTTTGACCTCCACCTTGCAGTGGTCGCAGATCCGCCGCACCAGGCGCTGGGAGAGAACGCCGATGAGGGCGGCGGAGATGTTGAAAAGCTCCACCCCCATCTCGTCCAGGCGGGTCACGGCCTGGGCGGCGTCGTTGGTGTGCAGGGTGGCGATGACCAGGTGGCCGGTGAGGGCGGCCTCGGTGGCGATCTTGGCCGTTTCCGAGTCCCGGATCTCCCCCACCATGATGATGTCCGGGTCCTGGCGCAGGAAGGCCCTAAGGGCCCGGGCGAAGGTGAGGCCAGCCTGGGGGTTTACCTGGGTCTGGTTGATCCCGGGGATCTCGTACTCCACGGGGTCTTCGATGGTCTGGGTGTTTTTATCGGGGGTGGCGATCCGCTTCAGGATGGAGAAGGTGGTGAAGCTCTTGCCGCTTCCCGTGGGCCCGGTGATGAGGAAGATCCCGTAGGGCTTGGAGATCACCTCCTGGAAGCGCTCAAAGACCCCGGGGGCAAAGCCCAGGCCCTCGATCTCCGGGATGTCGCTGGCCTTTTTGAGGAGGCGCATCACCGCCTTCTCCCCATACACCGTGGGCAGGGTGGAAAGGCGCAGGTCCAGGTCAATGGAGCCCTCGCGGTACCGCACCCGCCCGTCCTGGGGCAGGCGCTTTTCGGCGATGTTGAGCCCGCCCATGATCTTGATGACGCTGATGATGGCGTTCAGGGCCCCCTTGGGCAAGGTGGTGTACTGGCGCAGGGCCCCATCGATGCGGAGGCGCACCAGGACGTCGGCCTGCCGGGGTTCCACGTGGATGTCCGAGGCGTCCTGCAGGTAGGCCTCCCGGATCACCTGCTTGACGAACTTCTGGGCGGCGCTTTCGTCCAGCTCGGTGGGGGTGGCCTCCTCCTCCTGGTACCCCTTGGAGAGCTCCTTGGCCAGCTCCCCCAGCTCCTCCTTGCCGTAGAAGCGCTCGATGAGCTTGGTGATGGCGGCCTCGGTGGCCACCGCCGGCACCAGCTCGTAGGTTTGCCCCTTGCGCTTGAGGGCCAGGCGCACGTCGTCCAGGGCCAGGATGTTCCTGGGGTCTTTCATCAGGAGGACCAGGTTCCTCCCTTCCAGGTGGTGGGGGAAGATGCCGTAGCGGCGGGCCAGGTCCTCGGGGATGAGGAGGGCCGCCCCGGGGTCAGGGGGGTTCTCCGCGGGGTCGATGTAGGCGTAGCCCAGCTGGGCGGCCACGGCCTGGGCCAGGGCCTCGGGCTTGAGCTTGCCCGACTGGACCAGGGTGTCCTCCAGACGCCCCCCGCCCTGGCGCTGCTTCTTCAGGGCCTCTTCCACGTCTTCGGGCCGGGCCAGGCCCAGCTCCACCAGGATCTCCCCCAGGGGTTTGGCCTTGGGAAGGCGCTTTTGCACCTCCAAAGCTTCCCGCAGGTGCTCCCGGCTCAGGCGGCCCTCCTGCACCAGGACCTCCCCCAAGCGGCCCTTCTCCGGGTAGGCCCGGTGGAACAGGGCCTCCCACTCCTTGGGCAGGGTGAGGTAAAAGCGGCCCGGCCGCCCCAGGAGCTCCTCCACCGCCTCCTTGTGCCGGGGGTCGGCCAGGACCACCTCCACCTTGCCCTCGCGGAAGGCCACGGGAACGGCGCTAAAGCGCAGGGCGTCGGAGCGGAGGAGGAGGGCGGTGGCTGCGGGGTCGGGGGAGATCCCTTCGGTGGAGGGGAGGAACTCCAGGCCCTTCTGTTCGGCCAGGGTCTGGTAGAGGGCTCCCTCGGGCAGGCCTTTCTTCACCAGGATCCGCCCCAGGAGGTCCCCCGTCTTCTCCTGCTCCACCAGGGCCTCTTCCAGGGTGGCCCGGTCCAGGAGGCCCTTTTCCAGAAGGAGCTCGCCCAGTTTCAGCTCCCCTTGCGTGGGGCCTGTGGGTAAGGGGGGCAGGGGGAGGTTGAGCTCCGGGTACCCCTTGGCCAGGGCGTAGAGGAAGGAGCTGCGGGTGGCCTGGTAGGGCTCCACCACCAACCCGGTGAGGTCCTCCACCTCCTCGAGGCTCAGGGTGTCCAAGGGGTTGACGAAGGCCACCCGCACCACCCCGGCCTCCTCGTCCAGGGCGAAGGGGATGGCCTGGAGCTCCTTGGCCTTCTCCGCCGGAAGCAGGGCCTTGACCTTGGGGGGGATCTCCAGGGTGTGCAGCTCCACCAGGGGGATGCCGAAGTGGTCCTCAATGGCCTGGGCGATGCGCCTTTCCGAAAGGAGGCCCGAGTCCACGATCACCTCGGCCAGGCTTCCCCCCACTTCCCGGTGCTTCTCCAGGGCCATCTGCAGCTCCTCGTCCGTGAGGAGCCCGGCGTCCAAAAGGATGGCCCCCAGCCGTTTGTCGCCAATGGTGAGCACGCTCATGCCGACCCTCCCCAGGGTTTCCTAAACGGAGTCTCCAGCATCCGTATGAAACGCGTGTAAAAGAATTCCTTTTCCCGCAAGGGCGGCACCAGCACGGTGTAGGCCCCCACCAGGTTGCCCCCCAGGACGTCGGTGAAGACCTGGTCCCCCACCACCGCCACCTCCCGGGCGGGGAGGCCCAGGGCCCTCAGGGCCTTGCGGAAGCCCAGCCACGGCTTGAGGGCCGGGGCGTGGCCCGGGAGGCCAAGCCTTCCCTGCACCCGGGCGAAGCGCTCGGGGAGGGCGTTGGAGAGGAGGTAGATGGGCACCTCGGCCTTGAGGTCCTCCAGCCAGGCCCGGTAGGGGGGAGGGGGGTCTTCCTCCCCGTAAGGGAGGAGGGTGTTGTCCAGGTCCAGGATCACCCCTTGGAGGCCCCGCGCCCGCAGCCAGGCTGGGGTGAGGTGGAGGAGGGAGGGAAGGACGGCCCGGGGGAAGAGCATGGCCTCATTGTGCCACGCCGGGGTGAACCCTCCCTTAACGCGGGGGGAGCATGACCAGCCCCCACATCCGCCCCGTCCGCCCCCGATCGCGGCGGTGGGAGAAGAGGGTGGGGGTGCAGCGGGTGCAAAGGCCCACCCGGTGGATCCGTTCCCTGGGGATCCCCCACCTTTGCGCCTGGAGGAGGAGGGCCCCTTCTAGGTCCAGGAGGTACCTGCCCGGGGCCTTAGGGTCTTGGGCGAAGGTGGAAAGGCCCGCCTCGGCGAAGCGGGCCGCCACCTCCTCCCCCACCTGGTAGCAGCACCCCCCGATGCCCGGGCCCAGGGCCAGGTGGGCCTCCTGGGGGTCCAGGCCCAGCCCGGCCAGCAGTTCCAGGGCCCGGGGCAGGATCCCCCCCACCACCCCCCGCCAGCCCGCGTGGAGGGCGGCCACGGCCCCTTGGGGATGGTAGAGGAGCACGGGGTAGCAGTCCGCCACCCCTACCCGGAGGAGGAGGCCTGGGGTCTGGGTGAGGAGGCCATCCCCCTCCCAGGTCCCCGGGCCCGTCACCCGGTGCACCTGGGTGCCGTGCACCTGCTTCAAGGCGGCCACCGGAGGGTGGCCGAAGGCCTCCAGGACCCGGCGCTGGTTCTCCGCTACCCGTTCGGGGTCATCCCCGGTGGCCGGGGAGAGGTTCAGGCTGGCGAAGGGCCCTTGGGAAACCCCACCCTCCCGGGTGGTGAAGCCGTGGGGGACGGGAAGGGGGGTGGTGAGCAGGGGGACCATGCCCTCATTCTCCCCTGTCCTGGCCCGAGTGTGCACCTTACCCCTATGCTTCATAGGCTCATATGTATAGTGGGGCCATGAGGACGGACCGGAACCAGCTCCGCTTCAACCAGGCCCTCCTGACCCTTCTTCTCCCCCTGGCGGCCCTTCTGGACCTTCCCCTTCTCGTCTACCTGCTCTTCCTCCTCATGCTGAGCCAGCACACCCCTTGGGACCTGATGGTGGCCCTGAAGCGGCTCCTCCAGGTACCCCCAAGGCTGGCCGAAGAGGACCCAAGGCCCCACCGCTTCGCCCGGAGCCTGGGGGCGGTTTTCCTGGGGTTGGCCTCCCTTTGCCTCCTGCTCGGCCTAAAGGGTCTGGGCTACGGCCTGGCCCTGCTGGTGGCCCTCCTGGCCTTGGTCAACCTGGCCTTCGGCTTCTGTTTGGGGTGCTTCCTCTACCTGCACCTGCGCTACGCCCGGGCCTTTTTCACCGGGAAATAGCCTCCAAGAGGCGCACCATCTCAATGGCGGTGAAGACCGCCTCCGCCCCCTTGTTCCCCGCCTTGCCCCCGGCCCTTTCCTGGGCTTCCTCCGGGGTGTTGGTGGTGAGAACCCCGAAGACGATGGGCTTTTCCGTCTGCAGCATGGCCTGCATGAGGCCGCTGGCTGCCTGCCCCGCCACGTGTTCAAAGTGGGGGGTTTCCCCCCGGACCACGGCCCCCAGGGCCACCACCGCATCCACGTCGGCCCTCTGGGCCAAGCGCTTGGCGATAAGGGGGAGCTCAAAGGAACCCGGCACCCAGGCCACCAGGACCTCGGCAGGGTCCCCCCCCAGCCGGGCGTAGGCCTCGAGGGCCCCCTCCAAAAGGAGCTTGGTCACCCGCTCGTTGAAGCGGCCCACGGCGATGGCCAGGCGCACCCCCTTGGCCGTGAGGATGGGGGAGAAGGTCTTGGGTTTCATGGCCTCACTATACTTTGGGGGTGGAACGCTACCTCCTGGTGGCCTTGGGCGGGGCTTTGGGCTCCCTATTGCGCTATGGCCTAGGGGCCTGGGTGCAGGGCCTGACCGGACCCGGTTTCCCCTACAGCACCCTTCTCGTCAACGCCCTGGGGAGTTTCCTCATCGGGGTGGTGGTCCGCCTTTCCCTCGAGGGGGCCCTTTCCGGCGAGGCCCGGCTTTTCCTGGCCGTGGGGCTCCTGGGAGGGTTTACCACCTTCTCCACCTTCAGCTACGAAACCCTCGCCCTTCTGCAGGAAGGGGAGGTGGTCCAGGCCCTTTTCTACGTGGGGGCCAGCCTGGCCCTGGGCCTCTTCCTGGTCCTCCTGGGCTACCGGCTCGGGGGGGCGCTGGTAGCCTAGGGGCATGAAGCTGGAAGGCGAGGCCCTTCTCCTCCGGGTGTTTATCGGCGAGTCCGACCGCCACGAGGGGCGGCCCCTCCACGAGGCCATTGTGCTGGAGGCCAAACGCTCGGGCCTGGCCGGGGCCACGGTGCTCAAGGGCTTCATGGGCTTTGGGGCCCATTCCCGCATCCACACCGCCAAGATCCTGCAGCTTTCCCAAGACCTTCCGGTGCTGGTGGAGATCGTGGATACCGAAGAGAAGATCCAGGCCTTCTTGCCCGTGCTGGAGGGGATGGTGCGGGAGGGGCTCATCACCCTGGAAAGGGTGCGGGTAATCCGTTACCAGAGCCGGTGAGCTAGGGCGCTTTTGCCTGCAGGTACCCGGCCTATCCTAAAGGCGTATGGACAGGGTACCCCCGGGGCAGATCCTCACCCAGCGCTTCCCCATCCTCACCTATGGGGAAGAGCCTAGGGTTTCCCCCGAAACCTGGCGGCTGGAGGTGCGCGGGTTGGTGGAGGCCCCCCTGGTCCTCGGCTACGCCGACCTCCTGGCCCTACCCCAGGTGGAGGTGGTGCGGGATTTCCACTGCGTAACCCGCTGGAGCCGCCTGGACGTGGCCTGGAAGGGGGTACAGGCCCGGGTTCTCCTGGAACGGGCCAGGCCCAGGCCGGAGGCGGTGGCGGTCCTGGTCCACAGCTACGGGGGCTACACCACCAACCTCCTCCTGGAGGACCTCCTGCGGGAGGATGTCCTTTTGGCCCACACCCTTTTCGGCCGGCCCCTTCCCCCTGAGCGGGGAGGGCCGGTGCGCCTGCTCGTCCCCCACCTCTATGCCTGGAAGAGCGCCAAGTGGGTGCAGGCCATAGAGCTTCTGGACCACCTGGAGCTGGGGTTTTGGGAGAGGCTGGGCTACCACTGGCGGGGGGATCCTTGGCGGGAGGAGCGCTTCCAGGAAGGGCCCATTCCCGCGGCTAGCCTTAGATTTCGCAGTAAGAAAACCTAATATAATCAGGCTAAGGAGGGGATGGGTATGACCCCCGTGGAAGAGGCGCGCCAACGGGTGGAGGAGGCCCTTCGCCGCTACCGTGCCTGCGTGGAGGAGGAGGCCCAGGAGTATGGCCCCGAGTACGAACGGGTGACCTACATGGAGTACGAAGCCCCGGCCCCTGACCCCTGCGCCGAGGCCTTTGCCCGCCTGGTGGCGGCGGTACGGGCCTACGAGGCGGCTGGGGGCGAGCGTTCCCACCTGGATCTGGGGCCTGAAGGGGAGCGGGTTTACGGGGCCCTGGACAAGGGGTAGGCCCGGGGCTTACCTTCCTGGAAATAGTGGGCCTCCCTGTAGCCCAGCCGGCGGAGGAGGGCCGAGGCCTCCCTGAAGGCGAAGCCCACCTGTTCCGGGCGGTGGGCATCCGAGCCCAGGACCACCCCAATGCCCAGCTCCCGGGCCCGCTGGAGGAGGACGGGGGCGGGGTAGACCTCCTGGGCCGGGTTCCGTAGGCCGGCGGTGTTCACGTCCAGAAAGAGCCCCGCCTCGGCCACCGCCTGGAGGGCAGGCTCGGCCAGTTCCAGAAGGGCTTCCTCCTCCAGGCGGTGGCCGAACTTCTTGGGTAGGTCCAGGTGGCCGATGGCGTGGAAGAGGCCGCTTTGCGCCGCCTTGGCCACCTCGCGGAAGTAGGCGCGGTAGACCTCCTTGAGGTCCCGCCAGGCGTACTCCCCCTGGTGGTCGGGATGGTCCAGGGGCCAGGCCCCCAGGTAGTGGACGCTCCCGATCACGTAGTCCAAGGGGTAGCTCCGGAGGAGGGTGCGCACGAAGTCCTCGGTGCCGGGGTGGAAGTCGGCCTCGAGGCCAATCCCCACGTAGACCTCCGGATGGGTTTCCCGCACCCGTTCCAGGGCCAATAGGTAGAAGGGAAGCTCGGCCAGGCCCATGCGGCTTCCCGGGTCGTACCAGGGGGGCATGGGGCTGTGGTCGGTGAAGACCAGGCCCTTTAGCCCCTGCTTTTGCGCCTGGAACAGGTACTCCCCCGGGGCCCCTTCCGCGTGGCCGCACAGGGGGGTGTGGACGTGGCTATCCACCATGGGAGGATTCTATCCGCACCAGGTGTCCCTCCCAGGCGTAGGCCACCACAGGCTGGCCCAGGGCCCGGCTCAGGTCCAGGGAGAGGAAGGGGTCCTCCTCGGCCCCTCCCGCCCGTTGCACCAGGACCGGGGCGGGCTGGGCCAGGAGGTCCGGGGAGCGCGCCAGGATGGCCTCCACCCGGAAGGCTTCCGCCCACAGGCGCTTGAGGGCGAAGAGGGCCTCCTGGGCTCCGGAGGCCTTGTGGAAGCCTTCCTCTCCCGCCCGGCGCAGGAGGAAGCCTCCAGGGCCCAGGGTGCGGAGGAAGGCTTCCGCCCGCTCGGGGAGGAGGTAGCTCTCCCGCACCGCCCTTTGCGCCTCCTCCGCGGCCAGGAGAAGGCGTTCCTCGTCCACCCGGACCCCGAACACCCCCTGGAAGAGCCGCCCCAGGCGGTCGGGCAGGTTGTTGAGGCGGCTGAACTCTTCCCAAAGCCCCTCCACCCAGGTCTCCGCCAGGGGAAAGCCCAGGACTTGGGCCCGCTGGAGGAGGCCCACCTCCCCTAGGGGGGCCGCCATGGCCAAGGGGATTAGACCCGGCTCGGCCATAGGTGGCTGCGGTAGGGGGGGAAGGCCTCGCCAGGGGCGAAAGGCCCGGCCTTTCCCACCCCCAAGGGGGCCCAGGCCGCCCGCTTTGCCCCCAGGTCGTCCACGGGCCAGGCCTCGGGCCATCCCAGGCCGAAGGCCCAAGGCATCCTCCCCCTCCAGGGTCCCATCCCCCGCGCCCGCTTTAGCCCCCGGACCCCTTCGGGGTCTGGGGCCTCGGCCGGGAGGCTTTCCGCCAGCACCCAGAAAGGATCCTGCTGGGGGAAGGGGGCGGGGTCCAAGCCTTCCGGAAGGCCGTGCAGGACAGGGCGCTCAAACAAACCGCACCCCTTCGGCCCGCGTCACCTTCCCCTGGTAGAGGAAGGTGATCTGCCGTAGGGCGGCCTGGAGGTCAAAGGGGGTCAGGGCGCTGGTGGCGTCCTCGGGGAGGACCACGCTGTACCAGCGGAGGGCAGCCGATCCCGCGGTGTGCAGCACGCAGATGTTGGCCACCGTACCCGTGACCACCAGGTGCTTCACCCCCCAAAGGTGCAGGTAGTGGTCCAGGGGGGTGCCGTAGAAGGCGTCGTAGCGCACCTTCTGCACCACCAGGTCCCCCGGCTCCGGGCGGAGTTCTTCCAGGATCTCTGCCCCCCAGGTGCCGGCCACCGCGTGCCGGGGCCAGATCTGGAACTCGGGGTCGTCCTCGCGGTGCCAGTCCTGGGTGTAGACCACCCGCACCCCCGCCCCCCGGGCCCTTTCCAGGAGGAGCCTGATGGCGGGGACGCTTTTGGGAGCCTCGGGCACAAAGAGGGCCCCTTGGGGGTGGGCGAAGTCGTTTTGCATGTCCACCACGATGAGGGCCGTCTCCTTGGCGGGAAGCTCCAGGCTGGCCGCCTTGGGGATCTCGGGAACCTCCACCATGGCCCCATTCTGCCACCCTTGACCGGGGGTGGGGGAGGGGCTACACTCGGTCGCATGAAAATCCGGGACCTCCTTAGGGCGGGCAGGGGGCCCCTCTTTTCCTTTGAGTTCTTCCCCCCCAAGACCCCGGAAGGGGAGGAGGCGCTTTTCCGCACCATGGGGGAACTGAAGGCCTTCCGTCCAGCCTTTGTCTCCATCACCTATGGGGCCATGGGGAGCACCCGGGAAAGGAGCGTGGCCTGGGCGGAGCGCATCCGCCGCCTGGGCCTTCTGCCCCTGGCCCACCTCACCGTGGCCGGCCAGAGCCGGAAGGAGGTGGAGGGGGTGTTGGAGCGGTTCGTGGCCGTGGGGGTGGAAAACCTCCTGGCCCTCCGCGGCGACCCCCCCCAAGGGGAGAGGGTCTTCCGGCCCCATCCCCAGGGCTTCCGCTACGCGGCTGAGCTGGTGGCCTTCATCCGTCAGCGCTACGGGGAAGGGGTTTCCGTGGGGGGGGCGGCGTACCCCGAGGGCCACCCGGAAAGCGAAAGCCTCGAGGCCGACCTGCGCCACTTCAAGGCCAAGGTGGAGGCAGGGCTGGACTTCGCCATCACCCAGCTCTTCTTCAACAACGCCCACTACTTTGGCTTTCTAGAGCGGGCCCGGCGGGTAGGGATCGGCATTCCCATCCTCCCCGGCATCATGCCCATCACCAGTTACCCCCAGCTCCGCCGCTTCACCGAGGTCTGCGGGGCCAGCATCCCCGGGCCCCTCCTCTCCCAGCTGGAGCGCCACCAGAACGACCCCCAGGTCATCCTGGAGATCGGCGTGGAACACGCCGCCCGCCAGGTGGCCGAGCTCTTGCAAGCGGGGGTGGAGGGGGTGCATTTCTACACCCTCAACAAAAGCCCTGCCACCCGCATGGTCTTGGAGCGCCTGGGCTTCCGCGCCGCCCCCTAGGCCTACACCTCCACCCCTTCCCCAAAGGTGGCCAGGCTGGCCTCCTGGCCCCGCGAGGCCAGAAGGGCGCCCAGCCCCTGGAGCTTCTCCTCCTCCCCGTGGACCAGGACCACCCGGGGCTGGCCTTCCAGCCAGGCCAAAAGCTCGTCCTGGCCGGCATGCCCCGAGAAACCGCCCAGGGTGTGGACGCTGGCCCTCAAGGGCACCTCCTGGCCCAGGAGACGCACCCTTTCCGGCCTGGCGATGATCTCCGCCCCCAGCCCCCCTCGAGGCTGGTAGCCCACGAAGATCAAGGCGTTTTTGGGGTCGGCCAGGCCGTGCTTGAGGTGGTGCAGGATCCGTCCCCCGGTGAGCATGCCGCTGCCGGCCAGGACCACCATGGGCCCCTCCTCCCGGGTCAGGGCCCGGGAAACCTCCGCGCTCTCCACCACCTGAAGGCCCGGGGGGCGGAAGGGGTTTTTCCCCTGGAGGAAGTAAAGCTGTACCTCCTCGCTGAAGTAACGCACCAGGTGGGGGTAGAGCTCCAGGACCCGCTCGGCCATGGGGGAGTCCAGGTAGATGGGGGCCCGGGGCAGGCGGTGGCCATGCTGGTAGAGCACGTACAGGATTTCCTGGGCCCTTTCCACGGCAAAGGTGGGGATGAAGGCCTTCCCCCCCTGGGCCAAGGTGTGCCCCAGGATCCCTAGGAACTCGGCCACCGTTTCCGGGAAAGGCCGGTGGGGCCGGTCCCCGTACGTGCCTTCCGAGAGGACCAGGTCCGCCTTGGGGGGAAGGGAAGGGTCAGGAAGGACCTGCTTTTGCCGGTTCCCCAGGTCCCCGCTGTAGACCAGGGTCTTCCCCTCCCCATGGACCACCACGAAGGCGCTTCCCGGCAGGTGGCCTGCCTGGCCCAAGGAGAGGGTGAGGTCGCCCAGGCGCAGCCACTCTCCGTACTCCAGGGGCTTTAGGTGCCGAAAGAGGGTTTCCAGGTCCTCCTCGTCAAAAAAAGGCTCCTCCATCACCTTGAGGGCATCCTCCAGCACGATGCGCATGAGGAGGGCCGTGGCCCGGGTGGCGTAGACCGGTCCCCGGTACCCTTCGCGGAAGAGCTTGGGCAGGCGGCCCACGTGGTCCAGGTGGGCGTGGCTCAGGACCACCGCGGCCAAGCGGGAAGGCTGGAAGCCAAAGGGCTCCTGGTTCTTCCCCTCCTCCCGTCCTTGGAACATGCCGCAGTCCAAGAGGACCTGCCGCCCCTCGGCCAGGAGGAGGTGGCAGCTGCCCGTCACCTCCCGGGCGGCGCCAAAAGGTACGATGCGCATGCCTTTATCTTGACACTTTCCCCTTGGTGTGTTAGCCTAATCCCTCGGACAGGGTCCTATCCCCCGTCCTGCCACCCTAGCTCAACTGGCAGAGCACCCGACTTGTAATCGGGGGGTTGGGGGTTCAACTCCCCTGGGTGGCTCCAGCAAGAGGTGGTGCGTGGGCAGGTGCCCGAGCGGCCAAAGGGGACGGTCTGTAAAACCGTTGGCGTATGCCTACGCTGGTTCGAATCCAGCCCTGCCCACCAGGTGTGCCCAGCACACCCCCATGCGGGAGTAGCTCAGTTGGTAGAGCATCGGCTTCCCAAGCCGAGGGTCGCGGGTTCGAGTCCCGTCTCCCGCTCCACGAGCTCGCGTAGCTCAGCAGGTAGAGCACACCCTTGGTAAGGGTGAGGTCGCCGGTTCGAGCCCGGCCGCGAGCTCCATCTTTTTGTCTGCCCTGGGCCTCAGGCTCCCAGGGCGGCCTTTGCGTGCAAGCAAGAAGGAGGAACCATGGCCAAGGGCGAGTTTATCCGCACGAAGCCCCACGTGAACGTGGGGACGATTGGGCACGTGGACCACGGGAAGACGACGCTGACGGCGGCGCTGACGTTTGTAGCGGCGGCGGAGAACCCCAATGTGGAGGTGAAGGACTACGGGGAGATTGACAAGGCGCCGGAGGAGCGTGCGCGGGGGATTACCATCAACACGGCGCACGTGGAGTACGAGACGGCGGCGCGGCACTACTCCCACGTGGATTGTCCTGGGCACGCGGACTACATCAAGAACATGATTACGGGTGCGGCCCAGATGGACGGGGCGATTCTTGTGGTGTCGGCGGCGGACGGGCCGATGCCGCAGACGCGGGAGCACATTTTGTTGGCGCGGCAGGTGGGGGTTCCGTACATCGTGGTGTTCATGAACAAGGTGGACATGGTGGACGACCCCGAGCTTTTGGACCTGGTGGAGATGGAGGTGAGGGACCTTTTGAACCAGTACGAGTTTCCTGGGGATGAGGTTCCGGTGATTCGCGGGAGTGCGCTTTTGGCGCTGGAGCAGATGCACAAGAACCCCCAGACGAAGCGAGGGGAGAACGAGTGGGTGGACCGGATTTGGGAGCTGTTGGACGCCATTGACAGGTACATTCCCACGCCGCAGCGGGACGTGGACAAGCCGTTCTTGATGCCGGTGGAGGACGTGTTTACCATCACGGGTCGTGGGACGGTAGCCACGGGGCGGATTGAGCGGGGCAAGGTGAAGGTTGGGGACGAGGTGGAGATTGTGGGCCTTGCTCCGGAGACGCGGAAGACGGTGGTGACCGGTGTAGAGATGCACCGGAAGACTTTGCAGGAGGGGATAGCTGGGGACAATGTAGGTTTGCTCCTGCGGGGTGTAGGGCGGGACGAGGTGGAGCGGGGGCAGGTTTTAGCGAAGCCTGGGAGCATTACGCCGCACACGAAGTTTGAGGCTTCGGTGTACATCTTGAAGAAGGAGGAGGGTGGGCGGCACACGGGTTTTTTCACGGGGTACCGTCCGCAGTTTTACTTTAGGACGACGGATGTGACGGGGGTGGTGGAGTTGCCCCAGGGGGTGGAGATGGTGATGCCTGGGGACAACGTGACGTTTGTGGTGGAGCTGATCAAGCCGGTGGCGTTGGAGGAGGGTTTGCGGTTTGCCATCCGGGAGGGTGGGCGGACCGTGGGCGCCGGCGTGGTCACCAAGATCCTGGAGTAAGCCCTGGGGGGAGGGCTTCCTCCCCCCTTTGTGAGGTGAGGCATGGCCAGCGAGGTCCGCATCAAAATCCTCTTGGAGTGCACGGAGTGCAAACGCCGCAACTACGCCACCGAGAAGAACAAGCGCAACACCACCTCCAAGCTGGAGCTGAAGAAGTACTGCCCCTGGTGCGATAAGCACACCGCCCACCGGGAAGTGAAGGTCTGATGTTCGCCCGGATTGTCCGTTACTTCCAGGAGGCCCGGGCCGAGCTCGCCCGGGTTACCTGGCCCACGCGGGAGCAGGTGGTGGAGGGTACCCAGGCCATCCTGGTCTTCACCCTGGTGGCCATGGTGGTCCTGGGGCTTTACGACCTGGTCTTCCGCTTCCTCATAGGGCTCTTGCGATGAGCATTGAATGGTACGCGGTCCACACCTACGTGGGGCAGGAGGAGAAGGCCAAGGCTAACCTGGAAAAGCGGGTTAGGGCCTTCGGCCTAGGGGACAAGGTCTTCCAGGTCCTTATCCCCACGGAGGAGGTGGTGGAACTCCGCGAGGGGGGGAAGAAGGAGGTCGTCAAGCGGAAGCTCTTCCCCGGGTACCTCTTCGTCCAGATGGACCTGGGGGACGAGGAGGAACCCAACGAGGCCTGGGAGGTGGTCCGGGGAACCCCGGGCATCACCGGCTTCGTGGGGGCGGGCAACCGGCCGGTACCCCTTTCCCCGGACGAGGTGCGCCACATCCTGGAGGTCTCCGGCCTCTTGGGCAAGAAGGAGGCCCCCAAGGCCCAGGTGGCCTTCCGGGAGGGGGACCAGGTGCGGGTGGTTTCCGGACCCTTTGCGGACTTCACCGGCACCGTGACCGAGATCAGCCCGGAAAAGGGCAAGGTCAAGGTCATGGTCACCATCTTCGGGCGCGAGACCCCTGTGGAGCTGGACTTTTCCCAGGTGGTCAAGGCCTAAAGGCGTCTGCACCCCCAACTTGGGGGGAGCCTAGGAGGGAAAAATGAAGAAAGTTGTTGCCGTAGTCAAGCTGCAGCTGCCCGCGGGCAAGGCCACGCCTGCGCCCCCGGTGGGCCCGGCCTTGGGCCAGCACGGGGCCAACATCATGGAGTTCGTCAAGGCCTTCAACGCGGCCACCGCCAACATGGGGGACGCCATCGTCCCGGTGGAGATCACCATTTACGCCGACCGCTCCTTCACCTTCGTCACCAAGACCCCGCCTGCCAGCTACCTGATCCGCAAGGCCGCGGGGCTGGAGAAGGGGGCCCACAAGCCGGGCCGGGAGAAGGTGGGGCGGATCACCTGGCAGCAGGTGGTGGAGATCGCCAAGCAGAAGCTCCCCGACATGAACACCACCGACCTCGAGGCCGCGGCCCGCATGATCGCCGGCTCGGCCCGGTCCATGGGGGTGGAGGTGGTGGGCGCGCCGGAGGTGAAGGATGCCTAAGCCGGGCAAGCGTTACCGGGCCCTCCTGGAGAAGGTGGACCCCAACAAGGTCTACTCCATTGACGAGGCGGCCAGGCTTCTCAAGGAGCTGGCCACGGCCAAGTTTGACGAGACCGTGGAGGTCCATGCCAAGCTGGGCATTGACCCCAGGAAGTCCGACCAGAACGTGCGGGGCACCGTTTCCCTTCCCCACGGCCTAGGCCGCCAGGTGCGCGTGCTGGCCATCGCCAAGGGGGAGAAGATCAAGGAGGCCGAGGAGGCGGGGGCCGACTACGTGGGCGGGGAGGAGATCATCCAGAAGATCCTGGATGGCTGGATGGACTTTGACGCCGTGGTGGCCACCCCCGACGTGATGGGGGCGGTGGGCTCCAAGCTGGGCCGGATCCTGGGTCCCAGGGGCCTCCTGCCCAACCCCAAGGCGGGCACGGTGGGCTTCAACATCGGGGAGATCATCCGGGAGATCAAGGCCGGGCGGATTGAGTTCCGCAACGACAAGACCGGGGCCATCCACGCCCCCGTGGGCAAGGCCAGCTTCCCCCCGGAGAAGATCGCCGAGAACATCCGCGCTTTCCTGAAGGCCCTCGAGGCCAGCAAGCCCGAGGCGGCCAAGGGTACTTTCCTGCGCTCGGTCTACGTGACCACCACCATGGGGCCGAGCCTGCGCATCAACCCCCATTCCTAAGGAAGCGCGCCCTGGGGCCTGGCCTTGACGCCAGGCCCCGGGCCTTTTAGACTCCTATATGGCACCCCGGGCGCGATGGCGCCCAGGCCCAAGACAGCGGGGGGCAAAGGCCTTAAACATCCCGCCGAGGCGCTTGAGGGGGAGCGTTTCGCAAAAGCCCTAAAAAGTCGGCCGGGGTTCCCCTGCCCCGAAAAGGGAGGAAGGCGTGCCAAACAAGCGCAACGTTGAGCTTCTTGCCGCCCTCAAGGAGAACCTTGAGCAGGCCCGTGGCTCCTTCTTCCTGGTGAACTACCAGGGGCTTTCCGCCAAGGAAACCCACGCCCTGCGCCAGGCCCTTAAGGAGAAGGGGGCCCGGCTCTTTGTAGCCAAGAACACCCTGATCCGCATCGCCCTCAAGGAACTTGGCCTACCCGAGCTGGATGGCCTGCAGGGGCCCAGCGCCGTGGTCTTCTACCAGGACCCGGTGGCCGCGGCCAAGGCCCTGGTGGACTTCTCCAAGAAGAACCCCAAGGGCATCCCCGAGGCCAAGGGTGGACTCCTGCAGGGCCAGGTGCTCACGGCCAAGGACCTGGTGGCCCTGGCGGAGCTTCCCACCATGGACGAGCTCCGGGCGGAGCTTCTTGGGGTCCTGCAGGCGCCCATGGCAGAGCTTGTGGGGGTCCTGGGCGGCGTGGCCCGCGAACTGGTAGGCATCTTGGAAGCGTACGCGGAAAAGAAGGCGGCGTAGGAGGTAGAAGATGGCTTTGGACATTGAACGCATCAAGGAAGAGCTTTCTCAGGCGACGGTTCTGGAACTCAAGCAGCTCATCGACGTGCTTAAGGAGACCTGGGGTGTGACCGCCGCGGCCCCCGTGGCCGTGGCCGCGGCCCCTGCGGCTGCGGCTGCCGCGGCCCCCGTGGAGGAGAAGACCGAGTTTGACGTGATCCTCAAGGATGCGGGGGCCAAGAAGCTGGAGGTGATCAAGGAGCTCCGCGCCATCACCGGCCTGGGCCTCAAGGAGGCCAAGGACCTGGCCGAGAAGGGCGGCCCCATCAAGGAGGGGATCCCCAAGGCCGAGGCCGAGGAGATCAAGAAGAAGCTGGAGGCCGTGGGCGCGGTGGTGGAGCTGAAGTAAGCCCCCGCCCCACGGGGTGCCCCCCGGGCCCAAGGGGTCCGGGGTTTTCCCTTGGGGAAACGGGCCGGGTTCGGGGGCTGGGCCACGGGCGCCTCGAGGGGGGGCGGGTAGGATGGGAAGGATGGCGCTACCTCCCCGCATCGTGGTGGGCCTTTCCGGGGCGAGCGGCATGCCCTACGCCCTGGACCTCCTCAGGACCCTAGAGGGGCAGGCCGAGGTGCACCTGGTGGTGTCCCAAGGGGCCAAAAGGGTCCTGTGGGAGGAGATGGGCCTACACCCCAAGGACCTCGAGGCCCTGGCCCAGCGGGTCTACCGGGACACGGACCTGGGGGCTCCCATCGCCTCCGGCTCCTTCCCCACCCGGGGGATGGTGGTGGTGCCCTGCTCCGCCACCACCCTGGGCAAGATCGCCTACGGCCTGGCGGACACCCTCCTCACCCGGGCGGCCTACGTCCACCTCAAGGAGCGCCGCCCCCTGGTCCTGGTCCCCCGGGAAACCCCCCTGCCCCTTCCCACCCTCAAGGCCATGGTCCAGGCGGCGGAGGCCGGGGCGGTGGTCCTGCCGGCCAGCCCAGGGTTCTACCATCGCCCCAAGGAAATCGGGGATCTTTTGGGCTTCATCACCCAGCGCATCCTGGACCACCTGGGCCTTCCGGTCCGCCGGGCCCCCCGCTGGGGGGAGGAGGCCCTGCCCGGCGAGGAATGACGCTTTTTTGCCGCCTTGCGGTGATACGATGGTTCCGATGACCCTGACCCAGGAGCAGCGGCTGGTTCTGGACACGGTGCGCAAGGTGGCCAGGGAGGTCCTCTACCCCCTGGCCCCGGAGTACGACCGGGAGGGCAAGTACCCGTGGCCCCAGCTTAGGGCCCTGGCGGAGCTGGGCTTTTTGGGCATGACCACCCCGGAGGAGTGGGGCGGTGTGGGCCTGGACTCCGTCACCTGGGCCCTGGCCCTGGAGGAGATCGCCGCCGCCGACCCCAGCGTGGCGGTGATCCTTTCCGTCACCAGCGGCCTGCCCCAGTACATGCTCCTCCGCTTCGGCACCGAGGCGCAAAAGCGGAGGTACCTCCTCCCCCTGGCCCGGGGGGAGTGGATCGGGGCCTTCTGCCTCACCGAGCCCCACGCGGGTTCCGACGCCGCGAGCCTCCGCACCGAGGCCCGCCGGGTGCCGGGGGGGTACGAGCTTCACGGGGTGAAGAGCTGGATCACTTCCGCGGGGCAGGCCCACCTCTACGTGGTCATGGCCCGCACGGAGCGGGGCATCGGCGCCTTCTTGGTGGAGAAGGGGGCTAAGGGGCTTTCCTTCGGCCTTCCTGAGGAGAAGATGGGCCTGCACGCGGCCCACACCGCTGAGGTCCGCCTCGAGGGGGTCTTCGTCCCCCAGGAGAACCTCCTGGGGGAGGAGGGGAGGGGCCTGGCCTACGCCCTGGCGGGGCTGGACTCGGGCCGCATCGGGGTGGCGGCCCAGGCGGTGGGGATCGCCCGCGGGGCCTACGAGATCGCCAAGGCCTACGCCGACCAGCGGGAGCAGTTTGGCAAGAAGCTCCGCGAGCACCAGGCCATCGCCTTCAAGCTGGCCGACATGCACGTGAAGATCGCCGCCGCCCGGGCCCTGGTCCTGGAGGCCGCGCGGAAGAAGGACCTGGGGGAGCGGTTCACCCTCGAGGCCAGCGCCGCCAAGCTCTTCGCCAGCCAGGTGGCGGTGGAGGTGACCCGGGAGGCGGTCCAGGTCCTGGGGGGGTACGGCTACCACCGGGACTACCGGGTGGAGCGGTACTACCGGGACGCCAAGGTGACGGAGATCTACGAGGGGACCTCGGAGATCCAGCGGCACATCATCGCCCGGGAGCTTTACCGCTAGGGGGTCCTTCCCTTTCTCACCCAACCGCCTTAGGGTGGATAGGGTATGCTCCGCCGCCTCCTCTCCCTTTCCCGCCCCCTTTACTGGCTCTATGAGCGGCGCCTCCAGGAGGAGGTGAAGGGGGGGCCCATGCCCCGGCACCTGGGCCTTATCCTGGACGGGAACCGCCGCTTCGCCCGGGCCCTGGGCCTTTCCCCCACCAAGGGGCACGAGTTTGGCGTGCACAAGGCCTACGAGGTCCTGGAGTGGTGTCTGGAGCTCGGCATCACCACGGTGACGGTCTGGGTCTTCTCCACCGACAACTTCAACCGCTCCCCGGAAGAGGTGGAGGAGCTCATGCGCCTCTTCGTGCGGGAGGCGGAGCGGATGGCCGAGGACCACCGCATCCTGGAGCACCAGGTGCAGGTGCGGGTCATTGGCCGGCGGGAGGGGTTTTCCCCGGAGGTGCTTAAGGCCTTGGAGCGCCTGGAGGAGGGGACCCGCCACCACCGGGGCATGGTCCTCAACATCGCCATGGGCTACGGGGGACGGGAGGAGATCGTGGACGCGGTGAAGCGGCTCCTCCTCGAGGCCGAGGCCCAGGGCCTCACCCCCGGCCAGGTGGCCGAGGCCCTGACCCCCGAGGCCATCGCCCAGCGCCTCTACACCGCCGGCCTGCCTGACCCTGACTTCATCATCCGCACCTCGGGGGAGATCCGGCTTTCCGGCTTCCTCCTCTGGCAGTCCGCCTACTCGGAGTTCTACTTCGCCGATGTCCTCTGGCCCGAGTTCCGGAAGATCGACTTCCTCAGGGCCCTGAGGAGCTACCAGGCCCGGGAGCGGCGGTTTGGCCGTTGACAAAATACGGGGTCTTCGTATACCCTTACAGGCAAGATGCTGGCCCTAGAGAAAAAACTCGGCCGCCGGGGGGTAGGATAGCCCTCGTAGGGTTCCTTATCCCCCGGCCCGAGTTCGGGCCGGTTTTCTTTTGGGGAGGGGCGCATGCGGGAATGGCGGATCATAGACTCCACGCTGCGGGAAGGGGAGCAGTTTGAGCGGGCCAACTTCACCACCCAGGACAAGGTCCTGATCGCCCAGGCCCTGGACGAGTTCGGGATTGAGTACATTGAGGTCACCACCCCCATGGCCTCCCCCCAGTCCCGCAAGGACGCGGAGACCCTGGCCTCCTTGGGCCTCAAGGCCAAGGTGGTGACCCACATCCAGACCCGCCTGGACGCGGCGGAGGTGGCGGTGGAGACCGGGGTGCAGGGGATTGACCTCCTCTTTGGCACCAGCAAGTACCTGCGGGCCGCCCATGGCCGGGACATCCCCCGGATCATTGAGGAGGCCCGGGAGGTGATCCAGTACATCCGCGAGAAGGCCCCCCACGTGGAGGTGCGCTTCTCCGCCGAGGATACCTTCCGCTCGGACGAGCACGACCTCTTGGAGATCTACGGGGCCATCGCCCCCTACGTGGACCGGGTGGGCCTGGCGGACACCGTGGGCATCGCCACCCCCCGGCAGGTCTACGCCCTGGTGCGGGAGGTGAGGCGGGTGGTTGGCCCCGAGGTGGACATCGAGTTCCACGGCCACAACGACACCGGCTGCGCCATCGCCAACGCCTTTGAGGCCATTGAGGCCGGGGCTACCCACGTGGACACCACGGTCTTGGGGATCGGCGAGCGGAACGGGATCACGCCCCTAGGGGGCTTCCTGGCCCGGATGTACACCCTGCAGCCCGAGTACGTGCGGGGCAAGTACAAGCTGGAGATGCTCCCCGAGCTGGACCGGATGGTGGCCAGGATGGTGGGGGTAGAGATCCCCTTCAACAACTACATCACCGGGGAGACGGCCTTCAGCCACAAGGCGGGGATGCACCTCAAGGCCATCTACATCAACCCCGAGTCCTACGAGCCCTACCCGCCGGAGGTCTTCGGGGTGAGGCGGAAGCTCATCATCGCCTCCAAGCTCACGGGCCGCCACGCCATCCGGGCCCGGGCCGAGGAGCTGGGCCTGCACTACGGGGAGGAGGAGCTGGCCCGCATCACCCAGCACATCAAGGCCCTGGCCGACCGGGGGCAGCTTACCCTCGAGGAGCTGGACCGGATCCTGAGGGAGTGGATCACCGCGTGAAGGAGGTGGGGATGGGCCTGACCTTGGCGGAAAAGATCCTTTCCCATAAGGCGGGAAGGGAGGTTCGGGCGGGGGAGCTGGTGGTGGTGGAGGTGGACCAGGTGATGGTGGTGGACTCCATCGCCGGGAGCTTCTTCAAGCGGCTGGAGTACCTGGAGGCCACCCCCCGGTACCCGGAGCGGGTTTCCGTCGTCATCGACCACGTGGCCCCCGCGGCCAACCTGGAGGTGGCCAAGGCCCAGAAGGAGATCCGGGAGTGGGGGAGGCGGCACGGGATCCGGGTCTTTGACGTGGGCCGGGGGGTGTGCCACCAGGTCCTGGTGGAGGAGGGCCTGGCCCAGCCCGGCTGGATCGTGGTGGGCTCGGACTCCCACTCCACCACCTACGGGGCGGTGGGGGCCTTCGGCACGGGGATGGGGGCCACGGACATCGCCCTGGCCGCGGCCAGCGGCCGCACCTGGCTAAGGGTGCCGGAAAGCGTAAAGGTGGTCTTCCGGGGCCGGCTTCCCCAGGGGGTTACGGCCAAGGATGCCGCCTTGGAGATGGTCCGCCTCCTCACCGCCGAGGGGGCCACCTACATGGCGGTGGAGATCCACCTCCTAGACGGGGCGGAGGCCCTAACCCGCGGGGAGCGCATGACCCTGGCCAACCTCACCGTGGAGGCGGGGGCCAAGGCGGGGCTCGTGGTCCCCTCGGGGGAGATCCTGGAGACCTACCGGGTGCCGGACTGGCTCTACCCCGATCCCGATGCCCACTACGTCCGGGAGGTGGAGATTGACCTTTTTGCCCTCACCCCCAGGGTTTCCGTGCCCTTTTACGTGGACAACGTCCACGAGGTGGCCGCGGTGAAGGGCAAGCGGGTGGACCAGGTCTTCATCGGCACCTGCACCAACGGGCGGATTGAGGACCTGCGCGCGGCGGCGGAGGTGCTTAAGGGAAGGCGGGTGGCCCCCTGGGTGCGGCTGCTGGTGGTGCCCGCCTCCAGCCAGGTGCTGGAGGAGGCGGCCAAGGACGGTACCCTCCTCACCCTCCTGGAGGCGGGGGCTACCCTCGGCACCCCGGGGTGCGGCCCCTGCATGGGGCGGCACATGGGGGTCCTGGCCCCGGGGGAGGTGTGCGTCTCCACCTCCAACCGCAACTTCCGCGGGCGGATGGGGGCCCCCGATGCGGAGATCTACCTGGCAAGCCCCCGGGTGGCGGCGGCCAGCGCCGTGGCCGGCTACCTGACCACCCCGGAGGATCTGGAGGAGGTCCATGCCTAGGGTTTGGAAGTTCGGCGACCAGATCAACACGGACGACATCCTGCCGGGGAAGTACGCCCCCTTCATGGTGGGGGAGGACCGCTTCCACCAGTTTGCCTTTGCCCACCTGCGCCCCGGGTTCGCCCAGGAGGTGCGCCCCGGGGACATCCTGGTCTTTGGCCGCAACGCGGGGCTGGGCTCCAGCCGGGAGTACGCCCCCGAGGCCCTGAAGCGCCTGGGCGTGCGGGCGGTGATCGCCAAGAGCTACGCCCGCATCTTCTTCCGCAACCTGGTGAACCTGGGCATCGTGCCCTTCGTTTCGGAGGAGGTGGTGGATGCGCTAGAGGACGGCGACCTGGTGGAGCTGGACCTGGAGCGGGGGGTGCTGGTGCGGGGCGGGGAGCGTTTCGCCCTCCGCCCCCCACCCCCCTTCCTCCTGGAGGCGCTCAAGGAGGGCTCCCTCCTGGACTACTACAAGAAGCACGGGCGCTTCCCGGGGGAGTAGACTGGACCCATGGAGGACCTGGAGATCACCTGTCCGGTGTGCGGCGAGGCCAGCGTGGTGCTGGCGGAGGACCTGGAAACCCTCGAGGTGGGGGACGTGCTGGAGTGCGAGGCCTGCGGGGCCTTTCTGGAGGTGACCTCCTTGGACCCCCTGGAGGTGGAGGTGACGGAGGAGGGCCTGGAGGGCTTCTTCGTGGACTGCCCCCGTTGCGGGTACACCTTTGAGGTGTCCGAGGAGGACGAGGGCCAGGAGGTGCAGTGCCCGGAGTGCGGCTTCAGCTTTGTCCCTGACTGGAGCGAGGTAGAAGGGGAGGACGAGGAATGGTAGCCACTTGCCCGGAGTGCGGAGCGGAGTTGACCCTGGAAAACCCGGAGCTGGGAGAACTTCTGGTCTGCGAGGACTGCGGGGCGGAGCTGGAGGTGGTGGGGCTGGACCCCTTGCGCCTCGAGGCCGCCCCCGAGGAGGCGGAGGACTGGGGGGAGTGAGCCCCGCCTAGCCTCCCTCAGGGACCCCGACCGGGAAAACCCGGTCGGGGAGCCCTAAAGGGGGAAAGCGCCATGCTGGCCATCCTCTACGACCGCATCCGCCCCGACGAGAAGATGCTCTTTGAACGGGCCGAGGCCCTGGGCATCCCCCACAAAAAGGTCTACGCCCCGGCCCTGCCCATGGTCTTGGGGGAAAAGCCCAAAGAGCTGGAGGGGGTCACGGTGGCCCTGGAGCGGTGCGTGAGCCAGTCCCGGGGCCTGGCGGTGGCCCGCTACCTTACCGCCTTGGGCATCCCCGTGGTCAACCGCCCCGAGGTGATCGAGACCTGCGGGGACAAGTGGGCCACCAGCGTGGCCCTGGAACGGGCGGGCCTGCCCCAGCCCAAGACGGCCCTCCTCACCGAGGCCGGGGCCGCCTTGGCCCTCATGGAAGCCTGGGGCTACCCCGTGGTCCTGAAGCCCGTGATCGGCAGCTGGGGGCGGCTTCTGGCCAAGATCACCGACCGGGAAGCGGCGGAGGCCATCCTGGAGCACAAGGAGGTCCTGGGGGGCTTCCAGCACCAGCTCCTCTACCTGCAGGAGTACGTGAGGAAACCCGGGCGGGACATCCGGGTTTTCGTGGTGGGGGAGAGGGCCATCGCCGCCATCTACCGCAGGAGCGGGCACTGGATCACCAACACCGCCCGGGGCGGCCAGGCGGAGGCCTGCCCCCTCACGGAAGGGATCGCCGAGCTTTCCGTGAA
The DNA here is from genome assembly GCF_000236585.1 of Thermus sp. CCB_US3_UF1. Taxonomy (NCBI): domain Bacteria; kingdom Thermotogati; phylum Deinococcota; class Deinococci; order Thermales; family Thermaceae; genus Thermus; species Thermus sp. CCB_US3_UF1. Next base: position 2,096,453 of record NC_017278.1, on the reverse strand, counting down.
GGCGGCCCGGGCCGTGGGGGGTGGGGTGGTGGCCATTGACCTCTTTGAGTCCGAAAGGGGGCTTCTGGTCAACGAGGTGAACCACACCATGGAGTTCAAGAACTCCGTGCACACCACCGGGGTGGACATCCCCGGGGAGATCCTGCGCTACGCCTGGGAGGTGGCCCGTGGATAGGAAGACCCTGGCCATCGTGGGGGCCTCGGGGTACGCGGGGGGGGAGTTTTTGCGCCTGGCCCTGGCCCACCCCTACCTGGAGGTCAAGCAGGTGACCTCGAGGCGCTTCGCCGGGGAGCCCGTGGCCCTGGTCCACCCCAACCTGCGGGGGAGAACCAGCCTCAAGTTCATCCCCCCGGAGGCCCTGGAGCCCGCGGACATCCTGATCCTGGCCCTGCCCCACGGGGTCTTGGCCCGTGAGTTTGATCGCTACGCGGCCCTGGCCCCCATCCTCATAGACCTCTCCGCCGACTTCCGCCTCAAGGATCCGGAGCTTTACCGCAAGTACTACGGGGAGCACCCCCGGCCCGAGCTCCTGGGCCGCTTCGTCTACGCCCTCCCCGAGCTCCACCGCCAGGCCCTGAAGGAGGCCAACTGGATGGCGGGGGCCGGGTGCAATGCCACCGCCACCCTTCTCGGCCTCCATCCCCTCCTGCGGGCCGGGGTGCTGAAGCCAGGTCCCATCTTCGTCACCCTCCTCATCTCCACCTCCGCCGCCGGGGCCGAGCCCAGCCCAGCGAGCCACCACCCCGAGCGGGCAGGCTCCTTTAGGGTCTACAAGCCCACGGGCCACCGCCACACCGCCGAGGTGGTGGAAAACCTCCCCGGGAGGCCCGAGGTCCACCTCACGGCCATCGCCACCGACCGGGTGCGGGGCATCCTCATGACCGCCCAGGCCTTTCTCCTGGACGGCTGGAGCGAGCGGGACGTGTGGCAGGCCTACCGCGAGGCCTACGGGGGCGAGCCCTTCGTCCGCCTGGTCAAGCAGAAGAAGGGCGTGCACCGCTACCCCGACCCCCGCTTCGTCCAGGGGACCAACTACGCGGACATCGGCTTTGAGTTGGAGGAGGACACCGGGCGGCTGGTGGTGATGGCGGCCATTGACAACCTGGTGAAGGGCACCGCCGGCCACGCCCTCCAGGCCCTCAACGTCCGCATGGGCTGGCCGGAAACCCTGGGCCTGGACTTCCCGGGCCTGCACCCTTAGGAGGTGCCCATGATCGTGGTGAAGGTGGGGGGTGCGGAGGGGATTGACTACCAGGCCGTGGCCCAGGACGCCGCCGCCCTCTGGAAGGAGGGGGTGCGCCTCCTCCTGGTCCACGGGGGAAGCGCCGAGACCAACAGGGTGGCCGAGGCCCTGGGCCACCCGCCCCGGTTCCTCACCCATCCCGGGGGGCAGGTGAGCCGCCTGACCGACCCCAAGACCCTGGACATCTTCCTCATGGTCTACTGCGGCCTGAGGAACAAGCGCCTGGTGGAGCTCCTGCAGAAGGAGGGGGTGAACGCCATAGGCCTTTCCGGCCTGGACGGCAGGCTTCTGGAGGGGCGGCGCAAAACCGCGGTGAAGTACGTGGAGGACGGCAAGGTGAAGATCCACCGCGGGGACTACACCGGCACGGTGGAGCGGGTGAACCGGGCCCTTTTGGACCTCCTCCTCGAGGCCGGCTACCTGCCGGTGATCACCCCCCCGGCCATCAGCTACGAGGGCGAGGCCATCAACACCGACGGGGACCAGGTGGCGGCCCTCCTGGCCACCGCTTACGGGGCCGAGGCCCTGGTCTACCTCTCCAACGTGCCCGGGCTCCTGGCCCACTACCCCGATGAGGGAAGCCTGGTGCGGGAGATCCCGGTGGAGAGGGTGGAGGAGCCCGCCTACCTGGCCCTGGCCCAAGGGCGGATGAAGCGCAAGGTCATGGGGGCGGTGGAGGCCGTGAGGGGAGGGGTGAGGCGGGTGGTCTTCGCCGATGGCCGGGTGGAGGCCCCCATCCAGCGGGCCCTGGCGGGGGAGGGCACCGTGGTACGCTAGGCCCATGGCGCGCCTCGCCCTGGTCCTCCACGCCCACCTCCCCTACGTGCGGGCCCACGGGATGTGGCCCTTTGGGGAGGAGACCCTGTACGAGGCCATGGCCGAAACCTACCTCCCCCTCCTCCGGGCCCTGGAAAGGCTTTGGCAGGAGGGGGTGGAGGCCCGCCTCACCCTGGGCATCACCCCCATCCTGGCCGAGCAGCTGGCGGATGCGAGGGTGAAGGCCGGCTTCCTGGCCTACGCCAAGGACCGCCTGGAGCGGGCCCAAAGCGACTACCTGCGCTATGGCGGCACGGAGTTGGAGAAAAGCGCCCGCCACCAGGTGGCCTTTTGGGAGCTTACCCTGGACCACTTCCACGCCTTGGGGGGGGACCTCCTCGCCGCCTTCCGGCGGGCCCAGGACCGGGGCCAGGTGGAGCTCCTTACCAGCAACGCCACCCACGGCTACTCCCCCCTCCTGGGCCACGACGGGGCCCTGTGGGCCCAGGTGAAGACGGGGATGAGCACCTATCGCCGCCACTTCGCCAAGGACCCCACGGGCTTCTGGCTCCCCGAGATGGCCTACCGGCCTAGGGGCCCTTGGAAGCCTCCCGTGGAGGGGGCGCCGGAAGGGTTCCGGGCAGGGGTGGACGAGGTCCTCATGCGGGCGGGGATCCGCTACACCTTCGTGGACGCCCACCTGGTCCAGGGCGGAAGGCCCCTTTCCCCTTACGGGGAGGCCTCCTTGGGGCCGGTGGAAAGCACCGAGGCCACCTATTACGTGCACGAGCTGGAAAGTGGCCTCAGGGTCCTGGCCCGCAACCAGGAAACGGCCCTCCAGGTCTGGAGCGCCGACCACGGCTACCCGGGGGAGGGGCTTTACCGGGAGTTCCACCGCAAGGACCCCCTTTCCGGCCTGCACCATTGGCGGGTCACCCACCGCCAGGCCGACCTTGCCCAAAAGGCCCCTTACGACCCCGAGGCGGCCTTTGCCAAGACCAAGGAGCACGCGGCCCATTTCGCCGCCTTGGTGGAGGGGCTTTCCCGGGCCCACCCGGAAGGGGTGATCCTTTCCGCCTACGATGCCGAGCTCTTCGGCCACTGGTGGTACGAGGGGATGGCCTGGTTGGAGGAGGTCCTCCGCCTCCTGGCCAGAACCCCGGGGGTGGAGGCGGTGACGGCCAAGGAGGCGGTCCAGGGTAAGGCGGTGCGCACCGCCCTGCCCGAGGGGTCCTGGGGCCGGGGGGGGGACCACCGGGTCTGGCTCAACCCGGCCACCCTGGACTACTGGCGCCTGGTCTACCGGGCGGAGGGGGCCATGCGGGAGGCGGTCCGGCAGGGGAGCCTGCCCCCTAAGGTGCTGCAGCAGGCCATGCGGGAACTCCTCCTCCTCGAGGCCTCCGACTGGCCCTTCCTGATCGACACCGGCCAGGCCAAGGCCTACGCCGAGGAGCGCTACCGCGCCCACGCCGAGCGCTTCTTCCGCCTCCTCCAGGGGGTTTCCCCCGAGGAGCTAAGGGCCTTGGAGGAGCAGGACAACCCCTTCCCCCAGGCCGACCCCAAGCTTTACCTGGAGCCCGGTTTGGCCCCCGCCGGGGTTTAGGATAAGGGCGTGGCCCGGCATGCCCTACTCCAGTTCCGGCCGGAGAAGGCGAGGCTTAGGGAGAACCTCTCCCGCCTGGCCGAGCACCTGAAGGCCCTCCGCCCCTACGCCCCCGAGGTGGTGGTCCTGCCCGAAGCGGCCCTTACGGGCTACTTCCTCCAGGGGGGGGTTAGGGAGCTGGCCCTGACCCGCTTTGAGCTTCTGGAGCTCCTCTCCGGGGTCTACCAACAGGCGGGCTGGGAGGACCTGGGCCTTTTGGACCTGGTGGTGGGCTTTTACGAGCGGGACGAGGGGGCCTACTACAACAGCGCCGCCTACCTGGAGCTGCCCCACCGCATCGTCCACGTGCACCGCAAGGTCTTCCTGCCCACCTATGGGGTCTTTGACGAGGAGCGCTACCTGGCCCGGGGGCGGCGGGTGGAGGCCTTCCCCACCCGCTTTGGCCGGGCAGCCATCCTCATCTGCGAGGATTTCTGGCACTCCGTCACCGCGGCCATCGCCGCCCTGGACGGGGCGGAGGTGATCTACGTGCCCTCGGCCAGCCCGGCCCGGGGCTTCCAGGGGGAGCGGCCGGAGAACGTGGAGCGCTGGCGCACCCTGGCCCGGGCGGTGGCGGCGGAGCACGGGCTTTACGTGATCCTGGCTAGCCTGGTGGGGTTTGAGGCGGGCAAGGGCATGAGCGGGGGGAGCCTGGTGGTGGGCCCCGAGGGGCGGATTCTGGCCGAGGCCCCCCTCTTTGAGGAAGCGGCCCTCCTCTTCCACCTGGACCGGGAGAGGATCCCCCCGGTGCGGTACGACAGCCCGCTCCTTTCGGACCTCGAGGCAGGCCTTCCCCTCCTCCTTCCCGACCTAAAGCGGGTGCTGAACGGGAGGCAGCATGCGGATTCTTGAGGCCCCCAAGGCGCAGGAGGTGTTGGAACTCAACTGGCCCCTGGTGGCGGACTTCCTCACCCGCTTCCTGCGGGAGGAGCTGGCCTGGCGGGGGTACGAGAGGGCCCTGGTGGCGGTCTCGGGGGGCGTGGACTCCGCCACCACCCTGGCCCTGGCCGTGCGGGCCCTGGGCCCCGATAGGGTCCACGCCCTCTTCCTGCCCCACCGGGACTCCAGCCCCCTTTCCCGGGAACACGCTTACCTGGTGGCGGGGACCTTTGGGGTGGAGCTGGAGGAGGTGGACATTACCCCTATGGTGGAGGGGTACGCGGAGAAGACCCCCGGCCTCACCCCCCACCGCAAGGGCAACCTCATGGCCCGGGCCCGGATGATGGTCCTCTTTGACAAGGCCGAGGCCTACCGGGCCCTGCCCCTGGGCACGGGGAACAAGACGGAACGGCTTTTCGGCTACTACACCTGGCACGGGGACGACTCCCCTCCCCTAAACCCCTTGGGGGACCTGTACAAGACCCAGGTCTGGGGCCTGGCCCGCTACCTGGGGGTGCCGGAGGTGGTGGTAAAGAAGGTCCCCACCGCCGACCTCATCCCCGGCCAGACGGACGAAGGGGACCTGGGGGTGCGCTACCTGCGGGCCGACGTGATCCTGGAGCACTACCTGAAGGGGTACCCCGACGCCTACATCCTGGGCCTGGGTTACACCGAGGAGGAGGTCCTGCGGGTAAAGGAGCGGGTGAACCGTAGCCATTGGAAGCGGGCCTTGCCCACCGTGGCCCTCCTCTCCTCCACGGCCATCGGGGAGTTTTACCTGCGCCCCTTGGATTACCGGCCATGAACGCCAGTGAACTCAGGGCATATCTGGAGAAGGCTCGGACCATCGCCGTATTGGGCGCCCACAGGGACCCTAGCCGCCCTGCCCACTACGTGCCCAAATACCTTTGGGAGCGGGGCTACCGCATCCTGCCCGTGAACCCCCGTTTCGCCGGGGAGGAGCTCTTTGGCGAGCGGGTGGTGGCGAGCCTGCGGGAGCTTGGGGAACCCGTGGACCTCCTGGACGTCTTCCGCCCCCCGGAGGCCCTCATGGACCACCTGGAGGAGGTCCTGGCCCTGCGCCCGGGCCTGGTGTGGCTCCAGTCGGGGATCCGCCACCCGGGCTTTGAGGCGGCCTTGCGCGAGGCGGGCATCCCCCTGGTGGCCGACCGCTGCCTCATGGTGGAGCACCGGCGCCTTTTTCCCTAACCCTGTGCTGGCCGAAGCCCTCCTCCTTTGGTACCGGGCCCACGCCCGCCTCCTGCCCTGGCGGGGGGAGAAGGACCCCTACCGCATCCTGGTCTCCGAGGTGCTCCTGCAGCAGACCCGCACCGCCCAGGCCATCCCCTACTACCACCGCTTCCTGGAGCGTTTCCCCACCCTGAAGGCCCTGGGCGAGGCCCCCCTGGAGGAGGTGCTCCGGGTGTGGCAGGGGGCGGGGTACTACCGCCGGGCCCTCTACCTCCACCGCCTGGCCTGCCAGCAGGGGGACCTGCCCCGCACCTACGCCGCGCTGGTGAGGCTTCCCGGCCTGGGCCCTTATACCGCGGCGGCCGTGGCCTCCATGGCCTTTGGGGAGCGGGTGGCGGCGGTGGACGGGAACGTGCGTCGGGTCCTGGCCCGGCTCTTCGCCCAGGAGGACCCTTCCCCCAAGGAGCTCCGCCTCCTGGCCCAGGGCCTCTTGCCCCAGGGGGTGGACCCAGGGGAGTGGAACCAGGCCCTCATGGAGCTGGGGGCCACGGTCTGCTTGCCCAAGGCCCCCCTTTGCCCCTCCTGTCCCCTGGCGCCTTTCTGCCAGGGCCAGGGGGAAGCGGCCCGTTACCCCAGGCCGCGAAGGCGCCGGGTCCTCGAGGAGCGCCTGGCCGCCCTGGTCCTCCGGGGGCGCAAGGGGGTTTACCTGGAGCGCCTGGAGGGGCGTTTCCCCGGGCTTTATGGGGTCCCCCTCTTCCCGGAAGGGGAGCTGGAGGCAAGGGCCAAGGCCCTGGGGGTGGAGCCCCGCCCCTTGGGCCAGGTGGTCCACGCCCTCACCCACCGGCGGCTTAGGGTGGCCGTCTACGGGGCCCTTTGGGACGGGGAAGGGGAGGAGCCAGGGCAAAAGCCCTTACCCAAGCTCATGGAGAAGGTGCTCCGCCAGGCGCAGGCCTTCCTGGCTCATGAGGGCGTAGGGGCCCTCCCGGACGCAAAGCCCCACGGCGTAAAGCCCCCCAAGGCGCCGTAGGCGGAAGGTGGCCTCCTCCCACTCCTCGGGGAGGAAGGCGTGGTAGCGCACCCGGTACCCCGGGGTGGAGGGGGTTTCCGGCACCTCCCCCTCCCGTACCTGGAAGCGGAACCCCAGCTCCTGGAGGTGGGCGAAGAGGTCGGGGTAGCTGGCCTCGGAGAGCCGGCCCGCCTCCTCCTCCACCGCCCCCATCCGCAGGGTGCTCCCCAGGAAACTTCCCACCGCCAGGACCACCCGCTCGGCCCGCACGGAAGGCCCTTCCCAGGTGGTCACCCCTACCGCCCTTTCCCCCTCTAGGAGGAGGCCCGTGGCCGTGGCCTGGAAGAGGTGAAGGCGGGGCTCCCCCTCCAGGAAGTACTTGGCCCGGGCGTGGAAGGCCCAGACCCTGGGGTCCTGGGGGTCATAGGCCCCCTCCAAGAGGCTTCCTGGGGGGAAGGGGGGGGTAGGGGGCAGGAAGGGCATCATCACCGAGTCCAGGCTCTGGGTGAGGAGGCCCACCCGCACCCCCCTTTGCGCCAGCCGGTAGGCGGCCTCGCTGCCGGCGAAGCCGGCACCCACGATCAAGACCTGGTACGCTCCCATAAAAAAAGGCCCCGAAGGGCCATCTGGCGGGCCGTGAAGGACTCGAACCTCCAACCCCCGGTTTTGGAGACCGGTGCTCTGCCAGTTGAGCTAACGGCCCCCGCCTTGGGGATTCTAGCACACCCCCGGGCCCTAGGCCAAGGGGGTGGCCCGGGTAGAATGGCCCTATGCCCCGGCTTTCCGCCCTGGCCTTCCTCCTCTTCCTGGCCTTGGCCCAACCCGCCCAGGAGGAGACCCATACCGTGGCCCCCGGGGACACCCTTTTTGCCATCGCCCGGCGCTACGGGACCACGGTGGAGGCCCTCATGCGCCTCAATGGGCTGGAGAACTTCCTCATCCAGCCCGGGCAGGTCCTGCGCGTGCGCGCCCTCGAGGCCACCCACGTGGTGGCCCCTGGGGACACCCTCTTCTCCTTGGCCCGGCGCTACGGGACCACGGTGGAGGAGCTGATGCGCCTCAACGGCCTCCCTTCCCCGGAGCTTAAGGTGGGGCAGGTCCTGCGCCTTCCGCCAAGGGCCTCCTCCCCCCAGGAAGGGGGCTTGTACAGGGAGGGGCGGACGCAGGAGGCCCCAGGGGACAAGGAGGATTACGACCCGGAGAACCCCCTTTTGCGGATCGTGCTCCGCTACCTGGGGGTGCCCTACAAGTACGGGGCGGCCTCCCCCACCGCCTTGGACTGCTCGGCCTTTGTGGCCCAGGTCTACGCCGAGCTGGGGGTGGCCCTGCCCCGCACCACCCGGGAACAGTACGGGGCCCTCCTTCCCGTGGAGGACCTAAGGCCCGGGGATCTGGTCTTCTTCAGCTTCGGCGGCAAGGAGGTGGACCACGTGGGCCTCTACCTGGGCCGGGGGGTGTTCGCCCACGCCAGCAGCTACGGGAGCCGGGTGGTCATCGAGAGCCTCCTCGCCCCCCACTACCAGAAGGCCTACCGGGGGGCAAGAAGGCCCCCGCAGGAGGCCCGGAAATAGCTTAGGGCCAGTCCGAAACCTCTCCCCGGGCCTTGCGCAAGGCGGTGAGCAGGGCTTCTGCCGGCTTCCCTTCCCCGCGGAAGGCCTCGGTTTCCCGCTCCAGCCAGGCTTCGCCTGGGCGGAAGAGGACGCCCTGGGCCTCGGCCAGGGCTTCCTCCAAAAGGGCCCCTAGGGAGTAAAAGGCCGCTCCCGTCGGCAGGTCGGGGTCTAGGCCCTGGCGGGCCAGGGTGCGGCCGTAAGGCCCTTCCCGCTCCTCCATGGTCCCCCCCTGGGCGAAGTAGCGCCTTAAGACCCGGCCCCAGTCCCCCACCCGGCTGTAGGGGGCCATGGCCCCGTAGGCGGCCTCGAGGTCCTCCGGGGTGTAGGGGCGGTAACGGTCCTCGTGGACCACCAGCCCCCGGGGCAGCCTGGGCCGTGGTGGGCCCTCCTCGTCCGGTATCCCCACGGCCAGGCCCACCACGGGCAGGACCCTCGGGGGCAGGCCGAGGAGGTCCACCAGCTCCCCCACCCCGTTCAGCACCCCGCCGATGAAGCAGACCCCATACCCCAGGGCCTCGGCGGTGAGGGCCAGGTAGGCGGCGGCCAGGCCCGCGTCCAGGATGGCGAAATGGAGGGCGGTCCTGGGCCAGCGGGCCATCCTCTCCCCCCGGTGGGCGAGAAGCCTTTCCAGGCGGTGCACGTCGGCCAGGAAGACGAAGAACTCCGCCGCCTGCCGGATGTGCTCCTGGTCCCCAGAAAGCCGCGCCACCCTCTCCCGCAGCCCCGGGTCCCGGACCCGGATGGCGGTGTACAGCTGGGCGCTGGCGTCCGTGGGGGCCCGCTGCAGGGCGAAAAGGAGCCTTTCCAGGTCTTCTTGGGGAATGGGGAGGGGCTTGAAGCGGCGGACGCTGCGGCGACGGGCCAGGACCTCCCCCAGGGCTTCGCCTAGGGACTTCCCTTCCACGCCCCCCACTATAGCCCGAGCCAGGCCAGGTAGGCCCGCCAAAGGCCCTCGCCAAAGAAGAAGGCCACCACCCCCCCAAGGGCCAGGTAGGGGCCAAAGGGAAGCTTCCGTTGCCGAAGGAGTAGGCCCAGGAAGGCCCCGGCGAAGACCCCGAGGAAAAGGGCCAGGAAGCTGTAGGCCCCAAGCCAGGCCCCTAGGGCCCCCAAGAGCTTCACGTCCCCATAGCCCATGGCCACGGGCTCCTCCTCCTCTTCCCCTTCGGGGAGGGTGCGGAAGGCCCAGTAAAGCCCCCCGGCCAGGGCGAGCCCCCCGGCGGCCAGGAGGCTTCCCCTTAAGGCCTCGAGGGGGGAAAGGCCGAGAAGGGGGGTGAGGAGAAGGGCCAGGGGGAGGAGGGGGAGGGTGAGGCGGTCGGGGAGGACCACGGGCCTCCCTGTGCGGGCGGAAAGGGCCCAGCTTAGGAAGGCTAGGGCCATCCCCACCCCCGGCCCCAGGAGGAGGCCCAAGAGGGCGGCCATGTGCACCTGGTGGGGGCCCACGGGCACCTCGGCCTTCCCTTCCCGGAAGCGCCTGAGGAAAAGCCCCCCGTACCCGGCGACCAGGCCTAGCCCCCCGGCGGCCATCAGGGCCCCGTCCAGGGCCTCGGGGAAGGGAAGGGGAAAGGCGAGGGCATAGGCAAAGAGGAGGCCAAGCCCCAGGAGGCCATAGGTGAGCCCATCCGGTAGCTCGTAGGTGTCTAGGTCAATGAAGGCGAGGGCCACCAGGAAGGCCAGGAAGGCGAAGACCAGGAAGGCCTCGAGGGAGGGGGGGTAGAAGAGGGCGGCGAGGAGGAAAAGCCCCCCGGTAAGCCCCTCCACCAGGGGGTAGCGGAGGGGGATGGGCTTCCCGCAGTAGCGGCACCGCCCCCGCAAGAAGAGGTAGGAGAGGAGGGGGATGAGGTCGGAAGGGCCCAGGCGGTGGCCGCACTGGGGGCAGTGGGAAGGGGGAAAGAGGATGGACTTTCCCTTAGGCAACCGCCCGATCACCACGTTGAGGAAGGAGCCCACCAGGAGGCCTAGGACCAGGGCGAAAAGGGGCCACATGGGGAGATTTTAAGCCCCTACCCTGCCCCCCCGTCCTTCAGGATCTCCAGGAGGAGGGCCCGGTAGGCGCGGTAGGCCTCGAGGCCCCTCGGGGTGAGCCACACCCAGGTCCTGGGCCGGCGGCCCTGGTAGCCCTTCTCCACCCCCACATACCCCCCCTCCTCCAGCCTCTGCAGGTGGCTGGAAAGGTTGCCCTCCGTGAGGCCCAGGGCCTCCTTCAGCCAGCCGAACTCCACCCGCACCCCCTCCCCCAGGCCGGCCAGGAGGGCCATCAGGCGGAGCCGGGTTTCCTGGTGGATCAGGGGGTCCAGCGCCGGCGCCATGCCGCTCCGTAGACCAGGGCCAGGAGGCCGGCCAGGGCCATCCCTGGATGGAAGGCCTGGGGAAGGAGGCGGAAGAGGAGGAGGTCCAGGAGGAAAAGCCCAAGCCCCGCCCCCACCACCCCCCAGGCCCGCCAGAGGACCCCGGTGAAGGCCAAGCCGAAGGCCGCCAGGCTCACCAGGAAGCTCTGGCCGGCCACCCCCTTGGGGGGCAGGAGGGGAAGCCAGTGCAAGAGGGCGAAGAGGGTGAGAAGCCCCCAAAGGGCAAAGGTCTGGAGGCCTCGCTCGCTGGCCACCCAGGTCCCCTGCCGGAAACCCAGGTAGAAGGTGAGCAGGGTGGCCAGGGGAGCAGCCAAGGACCAGAACCCCTTGGCCCACAGGGGGTTGGCCGCGCTTAGGGCGTGCCCTAGGGCGAAAACCCCGCCCCAGACCAGGGGCAACCACCCGTCCAGCAGGGCCAGGCGGAGCTGGCCCTGGGCCTCGGCTTCCTGGGCCGCCCGGAGGAGGCGCTTGGCTTCCTCCCTCACCTCCCTCATGGCGCTCCACCCCCGAAGAGGAGGCGCAGGTAGGGGCCGCCCCTACCCAGGCCGTACCCCAGCCCCAGGCCCAGGAGGGGGCCGGTTCCCTGGGGGAAGTAGAAGGCCCGTACCCCCACCTCCACCAGGAACCCCCCGGCCCCGTTCCGCTCCTCCCCGCCCAAGCCGAGGAGGGGAAGGAGGTAGACCCCTTCCAGCCGCAGGAGGGGCCCGGTGTAGAAAATCCCTCCCCGCTGGCCCGCTCCCCCATACCCCTCCCCCCCGAAGGCCCAAGGGAGGCCCTCCAGCCGCACCGTGCCCAAACCGCCCCCACCCCCCTGGAATCCGCCCTGGTAGCCCAGGAAGCCGTACCTCAGGCCTCCCGCCCAGGCCGGAGCCAGGAGGAGGAGTAGGCCTGCCGCTAGGCGCCGCATGCTTTACCTCCTACAAATAGCTTTGCGACACAAAGTTAAATCCGTCAAGGGGGTCCCCCGGCCCCTCTTCGGATAAACTCCTTGCATGAGGGCCATACGGGTACACCAGGTGGGCGGGCCGGAGGTCATGCGGCTGGAGGAGCTTCCCCTGCCCGAGCCAGGCCCGGGGGAGGTCCTGGTGCGGCTTCTGGCCATCGGGGTCAACTACATCGACACCTACAAGCGCAGGGGCCTCTACCCCATGCCCCTCCCCTTCACCCTGGGGGAGGAGGGGGCGGGCGTGGTGGAGCGGGTGGGGGAGGGGGTGGAGGGGGTGCGCCCGGGGGACCGGGTGGCCTTCGCCAACGTCCAGGGAGCCTATGCGGAGTACCAGGTGGTGCCCGCGGAAAGGCTCGTGCCCCTGCCCGAGGGGCTGGACCCCAAGCTGGCCGCCGCCAGCCTTCTCCAGGGCATGACCGTGCACTACCTCCTCAAGAGCACCTACCCCGTGGCCCCGGGGGACCAGGTCCTGGTGCACGCCGGGGCCGGGGGGGTGGGCACCCTCCTCATCCAGTGGGCCAAGCGCCTGGGGGCCACGGTTTACGCCACCGCCAGCACCGAGGAGAAGCGGGCCCTGGCCCGGGCCCTGGGGGCAGACTACGCCCTGCCCTACGAGGGCTTTGCCCAGGCGGTGAAGGCCCTTTCCGGGGGTGGGGTGGACGTGGTCTACGACGGGGTGGGGCAGGCCACCTTCCAGGGGAGCCTCGAGGCCCTCAGGCCCCGGGGCTACCTGGTCCTCTTCGGCCAGTCCTCGGGGCCGGTCCCCCCCCTGGACCCCCAGGAGCTGAACCGTAAGGGAAGCCTCTTCCTCACCCGGCCCACCCTGCACCACCACACGGCGAGCCGCAAGGAGCTCCTCTTCCGCGCGGGGGAGGTTTTCCAGGCCCTGCGGGAGGGCTGGCTTAGGGTGCGGATCGGGGCTGAGTTCTCCCTGGAAAGGGCCCAGGAAGCCCACCAGGCCCTGGAGGGGCGGAAGACCACGGGCAAGGTCCTCCTAATCCCCTAGGTAGGCCTTCTTCCAGGCGGCAAGCCCCGCCTCGGGCAGCCCTGCCCCCCGCACGGTGCAGGCCAAGGCGCCGAGGGCGATGCCCCCCCGGAGGGCCTCCTCCAGGTCCTCTGGGCGTAGCCGGTCCAGGTTGGCCCGGGTGTAGCCCCGCCGGAGGAGGAGGGCGAGAAACCCGGCGGTGAAGCTATCCCCTGCCCCCACGGTGTCCGCCACCGCCACCGCTTCCCCGGGGAGGCGCACCGCTTCTCCCCGGAAAAAGGCCACCGCCCCCTCTGCCCCCAGGGTGAGGACCTTGAGCCTGGGGGGAAGTCTCCTTACCCTTCCCACGGGGTCCTCCGGGAAGAGGAGGCGGGCATCCTCCAGGGAGAGCTTGAGGAGGTCCACCTGGTGGAAGTAGCCCCAAAGGCGCCGCCTTTCCTCCGGGGTGGGAGGGCGGCGCAGGTTAGGGTCAAAGGCGAGGAGGGCCCCTTCCCCCCGCGCCTCTTCCAGCAGGGCCGCCAGGCCCCCTTCCGTCCTGGGGTCCAGGGCGAAGAGGGAGGCGAAGTGGAAGACCTTGGCCCCCCTAAGGCTTCCCGGCTCGGGGCTGTAGGGGGCCCGGAAGGGAAGGTGGAAGCTATAGGCCGCCTCCCCTTGGGGATTGGGTTGGACCAGGGCCAGGGGCATGGCCTCGGGGTGGCGGAGGAGGCGAAGCTCCAGCCCCCGCGCCTCCATCTCCGCCTCGCAGCGGCGGGAAAGCCAGTCCGAACCCAGCTCCGAGAGGAGGCGCACGGGAAAGCCCAGGCGGCGTAGGGCCGTGGCCGTGTTGAGGACCGAGCCCCCCAGGACGCCCTGGAAGCGCCAAGGGGTCGCCTCTTCCCACAGGAGGTCCAGGAGGACCTCACCGGCTAGGGCCAGCATGCTCCCATTATCCTGGTCGCCTTTACATTTTCCCCCCGGGCAGGTGGTATAATCCAGCCGAACCTGGGCAGCCATGCGCACCTTTCCAAGCCATGGGCGCGGCCTTCCTGGCCCTAAAAGGAGGTAAGGGATGCTCGGCGGATATGCCCATAAGCTGGCCCGTATCGACCTGAGCACCGGACAGGTGGAGTACTTCGCCCCCGACCCCAAGGACCTGGAGATGTACGTGGGGGGGCGGGGCCTGGGGGTCAAGTACGTCTTTGACAACGGCCCCCAGGTGGACCCCTTGGGCCCGGAGAACCTTCTCGCCATCATGAATGGCCCCCTCTCCGGCACCCGGGCCAAGATGTCCGGGCGCCTGGCGGTGGTCACCAAAAGCCCCCTCACGGGCACCGTGACGGACAGCCACATGGGGGGGTGGACCGCGGCCAAGCTCAAGTGGGCGGGGTTTGACGGCCTCCTCATCAAGGGGGCTTCGGACAAGCCCGTCTACCTCCTGGTCAAGGACGGGGAGGTTTCCATCCACGACGCCTCCGACCTCTGGGGCAAGACCACCCACGAGGTCCACCGCCTCCTCCGCGAGCGCCACGGGGAGGAGGCCGACGTGATGGCCATCGGCCCCGCGGGGGAAAACCTGGTGCGCTTCGCCAACTGGGTCAACAACGACGAGCGGGCTGCAGGCCGCGGGGGGACGGGGGCGGTGGCGGGGAGCAAGAAGCTCAAGGCCATTGTGGTGGTGGGTAAGCAGGACCAGATGCCCCAGCCCCAGGACAAGGAGCTTTGGCGGGAGGCGGACCGGCTGGCCTCGGCGGCCATCAACGACCCCAAGAACGTCACCGCCCCCAAGAAGGGCGGGCTTTCCCTCTATGGCACCAACGTCCTCATGAACATCACCAACGTCATGGGGGCCCTGCCCACCTTCAACGCCCAGCACACCTCCATTGAGGGGGCGGAGAAGATCTCCGGGGAGTACATCCGCGAGCACCGCCTCATCCAGGACAACACCTGCCACGCCTGTCCCGTGGCCTGCAAGAAGATGGTGGAGGTCCACGTGGACGGCAAGACCATCCGCTTTGAGTCCTACGAGTACGAGTCCGCCTGGGCCCTGGGGGCCCAAGCCGGCCACACGGACACCGACTGGACCGGGTACGCCATCTACCTCTGCAACGCCTACGGGATGGACACCATTGAGGCCGGCAACGCGGTGGCCGTCCTCATGGAGGCCACGGAGAAGGGGTACTACCAGGGGTCTGATGGGATCCGCTTCGGCGACAAGGAGGGGGAGATCCGGATCCTCGAGGCCATCGCCTACCGCAAGGGGGTAGGGGATATGCTGGCCGAGGGCCCGGCCCGCTTCGCCAAGGCCATCGGCCACCCCGAGATCGCCTTGGAGGTCAAGGGCCAGTCCATCCCCGCCTACGACCCCCGGGGCCTCAAGGGCATGGGCATCGCCTACGCCACCTCCAACCGGGGGGCCTGCCACCTGCGGGCCTACACCCCGGCCTCGGAGATCCTGGGGGTGCCCTACAAGACCGACCCCCTGGCCTGGGAGGGGAAGGGCAAGCTCACCAAGCTTTTCCAGGACCTCTCCGCCTTTACCGACTCCTTGGACCTCTGCAAGTTCAGCCAGTTTGCCGAGGACCCCGAGACCTACGCCAAGCAGCTTTCCGCCTACTGGGGCCGTCCCGTGAGCGCCGAGGACGTGCTCCGCATCGGCGAGCGCATCTACAACCTGGAGCGCTACTACAACAACCTGGCGGGCTGGGCCGAGGGCTCGGACTACCTGCCCGAGCGCTTCCTGAAGGAGCCTTCGGATAGCGCCGGCTCCAAGGGCCAGGTGGCCGAGCTGGACCTTATGCTCCAGGAGTACTACCAGGAGCGGGGCTGGGAGAGGGGCGTGGTACCCCCGGCCAAGCTGCGGGAGCTGGGCATCCTCTCCCAGGCGGCGGACTGATCCCCCTGGGATTCAGGGCCCCGGCCTTGGGCCGGGGTTTCCTTTAGACTCGGGGTATGCCCAAGGTCAACCTTTACGCGACTTTCCGCGACCTCACCGGGAAAAGCTACCTGGAGATAGAGGGAAGCACCGTGGGGGAGGTGCTGGAGCACCTCATCCGCCTTTACCCCGCCCTGAGGGAGGAGCTCTTTGAGGGGGGGGAGCTGGCCGAGCGGGTTTCGGTCTTCCTGGAGGGCCGGGACGTGCGCT
Organism: Thermus sp. CCB_US3_UF1; assembly: GCF_000236585.1. NCBI lineage: Bacteria > Thermotogati > Deinococcota > Deinococci > Thermales > Thermaceae > Thermus > Thermus sp. CCB_US3_UF1. The sequence goes on along the minus strand of NC_017278.1, from coordinate 2,080,728 downwards.
ACCTCCAGGGCCTGGCCACCCCTTTATCCCCGGAGGCCACCTTGGACCTCTTCCCTCCCGTGGCGGGCGGGGGGTGGAGGGCGTAGATGCAGGCCCTCGAGGAAGCCCAGCGGCTTTTTGCCCAGGAAAGGTACTTTGAGGCCCACGAGGTCCTGGAGGAGGCCTGGCGGGAGGCGAGGGGGGAGGAGCGCCCCTTTCTGCAGGGGCTCCTCCTCCTGGCCGCTGCCCTGCACCAGGCCAGCCTGGGCCAGGGGGGCTTGAGGAACCTGCGCAAGGCGGAGGCCAAGCTGGCCCCCTTTCCTTCCCCCTATTTGGGCCTGGACTGGCACCCCCTTTGGCGCGAGGCCCGGCGTAGACTTGGAGGGTGAACGCTTGGGTCTACGCCTACCGCGGGGAGCTGGTGGAAAACCGCCACCGGGTTTCCCTGGCCATCTACGGCCAGGAAGGGCTTTTGGCCTATGCCGGGGACCCCACCCGCCTTAGCTACCTCCGCTCCTCGGCCAAGCCCTTCCAGGCCCTGGCCCTTTTCCTCACCGGGGCGGCGGAGCGCTTTGGCCTCACGGAAGAGGAGGTGGCCCTGGCCACCGCCAGCCACGACGGCACCCCCAGGCACGTGGCCGTGGCCGCCCGTTTTCTGGAAAAGCTGGCCCTAGGGCCGGAGCGCCTGGCCTGCGGGGTCCACCCCCCCTTTTCCAAGGAGGCCCGGAAGGCCCTGGAGGAAGCGGGACAAAAGCCCACCCCCCTCCACCACAACTGCTCGGGGAAGCACGCGGGCATGCTGGCCGCCGCCTTGGCCCTGGGGGTACCCCCGGAGGGGTACGAGCGCCCCGACCACCCCGTCCAGCTCCTGAACCGCCGGACCCTGGCCGAGCTGGCGGGGGGAGAGCCCCTCTGGGCCACGGACGGGTGCAGCGTGCCCACCTTTGCCCTGCCCTTGGCCCGGGCGGCCCGGGCCTTTTACTTCCTGGCGGACCCGAAAAAGGCCCCTGCGGCCTACCGGGAGCCCCTAAGGCGGGTGGGGGAGGCCATGCGCCGCCATCCGGAGCTGGTGGCGGGCCCAGGGAGCATTGACACCCTCCTGATGGAACGCCTTCCCCTCCTGGCCAAGCGGGGGGCCGACGGCTACTACGGGCTAGCCCTTCCGGAAACCCCCAGGGGGCCCTTGGGCGTGGCCCTCAAGGTGGAGGATGGCTCGGCCCAGGCCCGGGAGGTGATGGTGGTGGCCCTGTTGCGCGCCCTGGGCCTGGACCCCGGCCCCACCCCTTGGGACCGGCCCGAGGTGCGCAACCACCGCGGCCTCCCCGTGGGGCACCTCGAGGCCCGCCTGGAGCTGGCCTGGGTCTGACGTCCAGACCCCAAGCGCCCCTTAGGACCGTTGACGCCAGGAGGAGGTGGGGGTAAAATCCCTTTGGAAAAGCTTCCAGTAGGAGGTTGCGTATGAGGCGTAGGGAGTTTCTCAAGAAGGCAGGGGTGGGTCTGGCGGCCAGTCTGGTCCTGGGTCCAGCGGCGGTGCGGGCGCAAGCGGGCCCCATCATCCGGGTGGCGGGGGACTCCACCGCCGTGGGGGAGGGCGGCCGCTGGATGAAGGAGATGGTAGAGGCCTGGGGTAAGAAGACGGGCACCCGGGTGGAGTACATCGATGCCCCGGCGGACACCAACGATCGTCTGGCCCTCTACCAGCAGTACTGGGCGGCCAAGAGCCCAGATGTGGACGTCTACATGATCGACGTGATCTGGCCGGGTATCGTGGCCCCCCACGCCGCCGACCTGAAGGCCTACTTCTCCGAGGCCGAGCTCAGGGAGTTCTTCCCCCGGATCGTCCAGAACAACACCATTCGGGGCAAGCTCACCTCCATTCCCTTCTTCACCGATGCCGGTATCCTCTACTACCGCAAGGACCTGCTGGAGAAGTACGGCTACAAGAACCCGCCCCGCACCTGGGCCGAGCTGGAGCAGATGGCCCAGAAGGTGATGGAGGGGGAGCGCAAGGCGGGCAACCGCGACTTCTGGGGCTTCGTCTTCCAGGGCAAGGCCTATGAGGGCCTCACCTGCGACGCCCTGGAATGGATTTACTCCCATAAGGGCGGGCGCATCGTGGAGCCCGACGGGACCATCAGCGTGAACAACGGCCGGGCCGCCCTGGCCTTGAACACCGTGCGCCGCTTTGTGGGCACCATTGCCCCTTCCGGGGTCACCAGCTACGCCGAGGAAGAGGCCAGGAACGTCTGGCAGCAAGGGAACGCCCTCTTCATGCGCAACTGGCCCTACGCTTACGCCTTGGGCCAGGCGGAAGGGAGCCCCATCCGGGGCAAGTTCGCCGTTACCGTGCTGCCCAAGGGCGGGGCCGATGCCCCCAATGCCGCCACCCTGGGAGGGTGGCAGCTTATGGTTTCCGCCTACAGCCGCTACCCCAAGGAGGCCGCCGACCTGGTCAAGTACCTGGCCTCCTACGAGGTACAAAAGGATAACGCCGTAAGGCTTTCCCGCCTGCCTACCCGGCCAGCCCTTTACACCGACCGGGACGTGCTGGCCAGGAACGCCTGGTTCCGCGACCTCCTTCCTGTCTTCCAGAACGCCGTTTCCCGTCCCTCTGACGTGGCCGGGGCCCGGTACAACCAGGTTTCCGAGGCCATCTGGACCGAGGTCCACAGCGCCCTCACCGGTCGGAAGACCGGGGAGGCGGCGGTGCGGGACCTCGAGGGCCGTATCCGCCGCATCCTGCGCTAGCCCAATCCCCTCCCGGGGGGCCCCAGGCCCCCCGGCGGATTATCCTTAGGCATCATGCTGACGCAGCGGCAGGTCCGACTGGCCTGGTTCCTGGTCCTTCCCACCTTGGTGGTGGTGGCCCTGGTGGCCGGCTATCCCTTGGCGCAGGTTTTTTACTGGTCCTTCTTCAAGGCCGACATCGCCTTTGTGGAGCCCCCGGAGTTCGTGGGCTTGGAGAACTATCTTTTCCTCCTTCAAGACCCTGACTTCCGCCAGGCCCTCTGGAACACGGTGAAGTTCACCCTCATCTCCGTGAGCTTGGAAACCGTCCTGGGTCTGGCCATTGCCCTCATCATCCACTCCAACTTCCGTGGCCGCGGCCTGGTGCGCACCGCCATCCTCATCCCCTGGGCCATTCCCACCGTGGTCTCGGCCAAGATGTGGCAGTGGATGCTCCACGATGTCTACGGGGTCATCAACGTCCTCGGGGTCAAGCTGGGCCTCCTCTCGCAAAAGGTGGCCTTCCTGGCCCGGCCCGAGCTGGTCCTTCCCGCCATCATCGCCGTGGACGTTTGGAAAACCACCCCCTTCATGGCCCTCTTGCTCCTGGCGGGGCTCCAGCTCATTCCCGAGGAACTCTACGAGGCGGCCAGCATCGACGGGGCCACCCGGTGGCAGCAGTTTTGGACCATCACCCTGCCCCTCCTCACCCCGGCTTTGGTGGTGGCCCTCATCTTCCGCACCCTGGACGCCCTCAGGGTCTTTGACGTCATCTTCGTCATGAGCGGGGTCAACCCCGCCACCAGGACCCTGGCGGTCTACAACCGCCAGACCCTCATCGACTTTCAGGACTTGGGCTACGGTTCGGCCATCAGCGTGGCCATCCTGGTGCTCATCTTCCTCTTTGTGGTCCTTTACATGCGCACCCTTGGCAGGGAGGCCCTGAAATGAAGCGCCTGCTGCGCGGACTCAACCGTACCCTCTTTTACCTCCTGGTGGTCTTCGTGGTGGTGTACAGCGTTTTCCCCTTCTACTGGGCGGTGATCTCCAGCTTCAAGCCTTCCGATGCCCTTTTCGCCGCCAACCCTAGCTTCCTGCCTACCCCCTTTACCCTGGACCACTACCGCAACGTCTTCCTGCAGGCCAACTTCGGCCGCAACCTGCTCAACTCCCTCATCGTGGCCGGGGGAGCCACCCTGCTTTCCCTGGTTCTGGGGGTGCTGGCCGCCTACGCTTTGGGGCGGCTTCCTTTCCCGCCTAGGAACGCGGTGCTCTACTTGGTGCTGGCCATGACCATGTTCCCCCAGATCTCCGTGTTGGGAGGGCTTTTCATGCTCTTGCGGCAGGCGGGCCTCTTCAACACCCACTTGGGCCTGATCCTCAGCTATCTCCTCTTCACCCTGCCCTTTACCGTCTGGGTGTTGGTGGGCTACTTCCGCGGGCTGCCGCGGGAGCTGGAGGAAGCGGCCTACGTGGACGGGGCCACGCCCTTGCAGACCCTGCTCCGCATCATGCTCCCCCTCACGGGGCCCGGGTTGGTGACCACGGGGCTTCTGGCCTTCATCGCCGCCTGGAACGAGTACCTCTTTGCCCTTACCTTCACCGTAGGGGATGCGGTAAAAACCGTACCCCCCGCCATCGCCAGCTTCGGCGGGGCCACCCCCTTTGAGATCCCCTGGGGTTCCATCATGGCCGCCAGCGTGGTGGTCACGGTGCCCCTGGTGGTCCTGGTCCTCATCTTCCAGCAGCGCATCGTGGCCGGGCTTACCGCGGGGGCGGTGAAGGGCTAGGCCAGCACCTTGGCCACCAGGGCCAAAGCGGCCTGGAGCACGGCCTCCAGGTGCTCTTCCCCCCGGAAGCTTTCCGCATAGACCTTGGCCACGTCCTCGGTGCCGCTGGGCCGGGCGGCGAACCAGGCGTTTTCGGTCACCACCTTGAGGCCCCCCAAGGGCTCCCCGTTCCCCGGGGCCCGGGTGAGGACGGCCCGGATGGGCTCCCCGGCCAGCTCCTTCTCCCCCACGTCCTCGGGGGAGAGGCGGGCCAGTTTGGCCTTGGCCTCGGGGGAGATGGGCAGGTCCTTGCGGGCGTAGTAGGGGCGGCCCAGGCCTTGGGCCAGGGCCTCGTAGACCTCGTCCGGGGCCTTGCCCTCCTTGGCGGCCATCTCTGCGGCCAAAAGGCCCAGGAGGATCCCGTCCTTGTCGGTAGAGAAGGGGCGGCCATCCAAGCGGAGGAAGCTTGCCCCGGCGCTCTCCTCACCCCCAAAGCCCAGCCAGCCCTCCAACAGCCCGGCCACGAAGTACTTGAAGCCCACCGGGGTCTCGTAGACCTCCCGGCCCAAGGCGGCGGCCACCCGGTCCAGGAGGGCTGAGGTGACGGCGGTTTTGCCCACCTTGGCCCCAGGCCAGGCCCGGGTGGTGAAGAGGTGGTGGAGGGCGGCGGCCAGGTAGTGGTTGGGGTTCATGAGGCCCCTGGGGGTCACGATGCCGTGGCGGTCGGCGTCGGGGTCGTTGCCGATAGCCAGATCGTACCGGTCCTTGAGGGCCAGGAGGCCTGCCATGGCGTAGGGGCTGGAGCAGTCCATGCGGATCTTGCCGTCGTGGTCGGGGGGCATGAAGCGGAAGGTGGGGTCCAGGATGGGGTTTACCACCTCCAGGTTCAGGCGGTAGGCCTCCGCCAGGCGCTCCCAGACCCGGAGGCTTGCCCCCCCCAAGGGGTCCACGCCGATCCGCAGCCCGGAGGCCCGGATGGCCTCGAGGTCCACCGCTTCCTTGATCCGGGCCACGTAGAGACCGGCGTAGTCAAAGGCCTTGGCCCGCCCCTTGGCCTCCTTGAGGGGAAGCCGCTTCACCCCCTTCAGGCCCTCCTTGAGGAGGGCGTTGGCCCGGGCCTCAATGGCCTTGGTGACCCGGGTGTCCGCCGGACCCCCCGTGGGGGGGTTGTACTTGAAGCCCCCATCCTCGGGGGGATTGTGGCTCGGGGTGAGGAGGACCCCATCCGCCTTGGCCGAGTGATGGGCGTTGTGCTCCAGGATGGCCAGGGAGACCAGAGGGGTGGGCGTATACCCCTCCTCAGGCTCCACCAGGACCTCGATCCCGTTGGCGGCGAATACGCTTAGGGCCGTGGCCCAGGCAGGCTGGGAAAGGGCGTGGGTGTCCTTGGCCAGGAAAAGGGGCCCTGTGGCCCCAAAGGAGGCCCTCAGGTCGGCGATGGCCTGGGCGATGGCCAGGACGTGGGCCTCGGTGAAGGTGCCCTTGAGGCTGGTGCCCCGGTGGCCGCTGGTGCCGAAGGCCACCCGCAGCAAGGGGTCTTCTGGGTCGGGGCGTTCCTCGTAGTACAGGGTGAGGAGCTTGGGGAGGTCCATGCCCCCATCTTAAAAAGCGGGGGGCCTTTGGGCCCCCCTGCGGACAGGTCCCCTGGGCCTAAGGCTTGGCGGGCGCCTCTTTGGGCGCTTCTTCCTTGGGCTTCTCCTCCGTCTTGGGGGTGAGCTCGGCCAGCACCTGGCTTAGGCGGTTTTCCACCTTGGCCTCCTGGCGGAGCTTCTGGATGAGGGCCTGGGCCGCCTGCTGCCGCTTGCGGCCTATCACCCCTGCCTTGGCCTCCTCCATCACCTGGGCGTAGGGCTTGAGGGTTTCCGGCTTGCGGTTCTTGATGAGGAGCACGGCGAAGGTGCCGTCCTCCAGCTTCACCACCTCGCTCACCTCCCCCAAGGGGCCCTGGGGGAAGGTTTCCTTCACCTTGAAGACCAGCCGGTCCAGCACCGCGGGAAGCTGGTTGGGGTTGACGGTGCCGTACTCGGTCACCGAGCCCCCTTGGGCCTTGGCCAGGGCCTGGAGGTCCCCGCCCCTAAGGGCGGCTTCGCGGAAGGCCTTGGCCTTGGCCTCCGCTGCGAAGGTGGCCCCCACCACCTCGGCGCTGGCCGGTACGGTGAAGAGGGCGGGGTTTTCCGCATAGAACTTGCGCGCCTCCTCCTCGGTGGCGCTCAGCTCCCGGGTTTGGTAGAAGAGGTAGGCCTGGGCCACATCGTCCTTGGAGCCGATGAAGGGCTGGCCGCTCTTCTTGGCTGCCTCGGCCAGGAGCTCGCGGTCTATGAGGCTTTCCAGGGTCTGGGGCAGGAAGAACTGCACCGCCAGCTCCCCCAGACCCTGCTGGATGAGGGCGGCGGTCTGCTGGTTGGAGAAGACGGGCTGGAGGACCTGGGCGAGGAGGATCTCCTTCCCGTTCACGCTGGCCACCGGGGGGTTTTTGTAGGTGTAGGCGATGCCCTCGGCGAAGCGGACCTGGGCATTTTTCCGAAGTTCCTCCAGATAGGCCTCGAGGGCCCCGTTCCCCTTAGCCTCCTGGGCGTCCTTCTCCACCCGGTCCTTGACCTCCTCAAAGGAGGGGGTCTTGGCGGGGAGGTACTCCTCCACCCGCACCAGGTAGTACCGGCCCCCGGCCTCGAGGGGGCCCACCAGGCCCGGACCCTTGAGGGCGAAGACCGCCTCGGCCACCTTCTCGGGGAAGACCACCTTGGTCACGGGCTTGGGGGTGCTTTCCCCCGGGGCCGCCCCCAGGGCCCCGCCCTGCTCCGCCCCCACCTTGGAGTGGGCCTTGGCCAAGGCGGCGAAGTCCTCCCCGGCCTTGGCCTTGGCCAGGAGTTCCTCCGCCAGCTTCTTGTCGTCCACCACGATCTGGCGGGCCTTGACCCGGTCCTCCCCTTTGTATGTATCCCGGTGGGTCTCAAAGTAGAGCCGCACCTCTTCCGGGGTGGGCTTGGCGCCGGAGCGGATCTGCTCCAGGCGCTTTTGGATCTGGAGCTGGGTCTTGACCTCCCCCCGCAGCTGGGCGTCGGTGTACCCCACCTGGTTCAGGAACTGCTCGTAGGCCTTCTTGTCCTTGAGGCCAAACTGCTCCCGGATCCGGTCCACCTCCTTGCGCACCTCGGCGCTCCCCACCCGGACCCGGGCCGCGTCCTGCTTCAGGGCCTCGGTAAGGATCACTTGCTCCAGGAAGTGGGTGTCCACCAGGGTCTTCAAAAGCCCCTGGGGGTTGGCGGCGTACAGGGGGTCGTTCCCCTGGAGCCTGAGGAGATCCAGCTCGTAAACCGCCTTCCCGTTCACCCAGAGCACGGGCTTGCCCCGCGCCTGCTGCCCCGCCTGGGGGGTGAAAAGCAGGATGGCCCCCACGGCGAAGGCCAAGGCCAGAAGACCGAAGAGTATGGTGATGAGCCGCTTGTTGATCCCAAACACTTGACCGCCTCCTCCTATGCGTGCTACGATAGCTCCCGCTGAGTGCGCCCGTAGCTCAGCTGGATAGAGCGTCGGCCTCCGGAGCCGAAGGTCAGAGGTTCGAGTCCTCTCGGGCGCGCCATTTTTCTTTTTCCACCCCGGAAGGCCTTCAGCACGAAGGGATTTTAGCACACGCTCCGTGAGGGTTGGGTTTAGGATGGGGAGGTGCTGCCCCTTCTCTTGGCCTGGCTCCACGCGGTCAACGACCTCTTCTCCAACTTCCTCACCCCCCTTCTGCCCAAGCTCATGGCCCACTTTGGCGTGGGTCTGGGCACGGCGGGGCTTCTGGTTTCCGCCTACTCCCTCACGGGAAGCCTCCTCCAGCCCCTGGCGGGCCTGATCGCCGACCGCAGCGACCGCAGGCTCCTTGCCGCCCTGGGGCCGGTGTTGGTGGCCTTGGGCATGGGCTCCTTGGGCCTTTGGCCCCGCTTTGAGGTCCTGCTTGGGGTCCTCCTGCTTGCGGGCATGGGCTCGGCCCTTTTCCACGCCTCCGGGGCCAGCCTGGTGGGGGAGTTCGCCCCTGGGGACCGCCGGGGCTTCTGGCTTTCCTTTTTCGGCTCCGCGGGGTATCTGGGCCTCTCCCTGGGGCCCATCGTGGCCCTCTTCGCCGTGGGGGCCTGGGGGCTGGAGGGCCTCATCTGGCTTACCCCCTTGGCCCTCCTGCCCGCCTTGGCCTTGCTGCGCCTGCCCCCGGTGCGCCGCCAAGGGCGGCCTGCCGGCTTCCGCGACTTCCTCCGGGTCTTCCGCGGGGATGTGGCCCGGCTCTGGGGCATGGCCACCTTGAGGAGCCTGGTCTTCATGAGCTTTTCCACCACCTTGCCCTACTGGTACGCCCAAAAGGGGCTTTCCGATGCCTATACCGCCTTCAGCCTCTCCGTCTACAGCTTTTCCGCCACCCTGGGGGCCTTCCTGGGGGGTACCCTCTCGGACCGCTTTGGCCGCCAGAGGGTGCTGGTGGGTACCTTGGCCTTTGGGCTTCCCCTTTACCTGGCCTTGCTCCTCTTTCCCCCAGAAAACCCCTTGTACCTCCTCCTCCTGGCGGTCACCGGGGCCCTGATGAACGCGGGCATCCCCGTGGCCGTGGCCATGGCCCAGGAGCTGGAGCCCACCCAGACCGCCACGGTTTCCGGCCTCCTCATGGGCTTTACCTGGGGCTTCGCCGGCCTCTTTTACGCCCCCATCGGGCACCTCATCGAGGCCTTGGGGGTCATGCCCGTTCTCCTGGCCCTGGGGGTTTTGATCCTGCCGGCCTGGGCCCTGGCCCGGGCGGTGCGGGAGCCTTGGGCCCGGGGGGCGTAAGATGGGGGCATGAGGATCCTCCTGGCCACGGACGGCTCCCCCCAGGCCCGGGGGGCGGAGGTGCTGGCCGAGTGGCTGTGCTACAAGCTTTCGGCCAAGCTGGTGGCCCTTTTTGTGCGGGATGTGCGCCTGGTGCGGGTGCCCGAGCTTTTGGATTTCGGGGCCCTCACCATCCCCCTGCCCGCCTACCGGGAGGAGCTGGAGAAGGCCCTGACCGCCAAGGGAGAGGCCCTTTTGGGCCGGCTGGCCCAAAGCGCCAGGGAAGCGGGCATCCCCGTGGAAACCCTTATGGAAACCGGCCTGCCCCACGAGGTGATCCTCCGCCATGCCCGCGCCGCCGACCTCCTGGTCCTGGGGCGGAGCGGGGAGGCCCATGGGGGGAGCTTTGCCGGCCTGGGGAGTACGGTGGACCGGGTGCTGCGGGCCTCGCCCACCCCGGTCCTGGTGGCCCCCACGGACTACGTGGAGCTGGAGGGGGCCATCCTGGGCTACAACGCCTCCGAGAGCGCGGTGCGGGCCCTGCACACCCTGGCCTCCCTGGCCAAGCCCCTGGGGCTTGGGGTACGGGTGGTGAGCGTGCACGACGACCCGGCCCAGGCTGGGGCCTGGGCCCTCGAGGCCGAGGCCTACCTCCGGGACCAGGGGCTTCGCGTGGAGGCCCTGGCCTTCTCCGGGGACCCCGCGGAGCACCTCCTCGCCCTGCAAGGCCCCTCGGACCTCCTGGCCCTGGGGGCACCCGTGCGCCGCCTGGTCCTGGGCAGCACCGCCGAGCACGTGGTGCGCCACGCGGTGGGCCCGGTGCTGACCGTGCGCTGAGGGTAATGAAACCCTCAAAGGGTCCCTCTGCTATAATGAAACCCTCAAGAGGGAAAGGGGGTCCTATGACGGTCCGCCAGGTCCTGTTGCGTAAGGGGGGCGAGGTCTACGCCATCTCCCCGGAGGCCACGGTGCTGGAGGCCCTGAAGGCGCTGGCCCAGCACGATATCGGCGCCCTTTTGGTCATGGAGGGGGAGAGGCTTCTCGGCATCTTCTCCGAGCGGGATTATGCCCGCAAGCTGGTCCTTCTGGGCCGCTTCTCCAAGGACACCCGGGTGGCGGAGGTGATGACGCCCGACCCCCTCACCCTCCCCCCCGAGGCCGACCTCGCCCAGGCCATGCGCCTCATGACCGAGCACCGGGTGCGCCACCTGCCCGTGGTGGAGGGGGGGCGGGTGGTGGGGGTGATCTCCATCGGGGATGTGGTCAAAGCCATCATCGGCGAGCAGGAGGTCCTGATCGGCGAGCTTTCCCGCTACGTGACCGAAAACCGCTAGTCGCGGAAGAGCCAGTTGAGGAAAAGGCTCACCAGGGAGAGGATCAGGGCCCCCACCAAGGCCCCTAGGAAGCCCTGGACCTCGAGGGCTGTGGCCTCGGCCACCAGGTAGAGCACGGCCCCGTTGACCGCCAGGGTGAAAAGCCCCAGGGTGAGGAGGTTTAGGGGCAGGGTCAGGAGGAGGAGCAGGGGCCTGAGAAGGGCGTTGGCCAGGCCCCAGATGGCCCCAGCCACCAGGTAGTCCAAAAGCCCCGCCCCCGGGGCGAAGCGGACCCCGGGGTAGAGGAGGCTCACCAGCCAAAGGGCCAAGGTGTTTAGAAGAAGCCTTACCAATAGGCCGCGCATGGCCCTTAGCATACCCGGCGGAAAGGGGTATGATGCCCCCGTGACGCCGGAAGCCGCTTACCAAAACCTCCTGGAGTTCCAACGGGAAACCGCCTACCTGGCCTCCCTGGGAGCCTTGGCCGCCTGGGACCAGCGCACCATGATCCCCAAAAAAGGGCACGCCCACCGGGCCAAGCAGATGGCTGCCCTGGCCAAGCTCCTGCACGGGCGCATGACCGATCCCCGGATCGGGGAGTGGCTGGAGCGGGTGGAGGGTTCGCACCTGGTGCAAGACCCCTTTTCCGATGCCGCGGTCAACGTGCGGGAGTGGCGGCAGGCCTACGAGCGGGCCCGGGCCATCCCCGAGCGCCTAGCGGTGGAGCTGGCGGAGGCGGAGAGCGAAAGCGAGAGCTACTGGGAGGAAGCCCGGCCCAAGGACGACTGGCAGGGCTTCCTGCCCTACCTGAAGCGGGTCTTCTCCCTCACCCGGGAGAAGGCGGAGATCCTCTACGCCCTCCCGGTGCCCCAGGGGGACCCCCCGTATGGGGAGCCCTACGACGCCCTTCTGGAGGGGTACGAGCCGGGGATGCGGGCGGCGGAGCTCCTGCTCCTTTTTGCCCAGCTGCGCCAGGGTCTTGCCGGGCTTTTGGACCGCATCCTAGGGAGCCCCAAGCGGCCCGATACCACCCTCCTCCACCGTTCCTACCCCAAGGAGGCCCAGCGGGCCTTCGCCCTGGAACTTTTGCAGGCCTGTGGCTACGACCTCGAGGCGGGCCGCCTGGACCCCACCGCCCACCCCTTTGAGATCTCCATCGGCCCTGGGGACGTGCGCATCACCACCCGCTACTTCCAGGACTTCTTCAACGCCGGCATCTTCGGCACCCTGCACGAGATGGGCCACGCCCTCTACGAGCAGGGCCTGCCCCCGGAGCACTGGGGGACCCCCCGGGGGGAGGCGGTCTCCCTGGGGGTGCACGAGTCGCAAAGCCGTACCTGGGAGAACCTGGTGGGCCGCTCCTTGGGCTTTTGGGAGCGCTTCTTCCCCCGGGCCCAGGCCCATTTCCCAAGCCTGGAGGGGGTGGGCCTCGAGGACTTCCACTTCGCCGTGAACGCCGTGGCCCCCTCCCTGATCCGGGTGGAGGCGGACGAGGTCACCTACAACCTGCACATCCTGGTGCGCCTGGAGCTGGAGCTTGCCCTCTTCCGGGGAGAGCTTTCCCTGGAGGACCTGCCCGGGGCCTGGGCGGAGAAGTACCGGGCCTACCTGGGGGTGGCCCCCAGGGACTACAAGGACGGGGTGATGCAGGACGTGCACTGGTCGGGGGGGCTTTTCGGCTACTTCCCCACCTACACCCTGGGGAACCTCTACGCCGCCCAGTTCTTCGCCAAGGCGGAGGAGGAGCTTGGGGACCTGGAGGGCCTCTTCCGCCTTGGGGAGTTCCGCCCCTTTTTGGACTGGACCCGGAGGAAGATCCACGCCGAGGGGAGCCGCTTCCGCCCCAAGGCCCTGGTGGAACGGGTGACCGGAGCCCCCCCCAGCGCCGGGCCCTTCCTGGCCTACCTGGAGGGGAAGTACCGGGCCCTTTACGCCCTGTGACGGGGCCCTAGGGGGAGGAGGGCCAGGGCCAGGAGGCTGGAGGCTGCCCAGAGCGCCCCCTCCCCCCGGCCCACCGCCTCGGCGGCCAGGCCGGCCAGGGTGGGCCCCACCGCCTGGCCCAGGGCGAAGGCGGCGGTGGAAAGCCCCATGGCTCGAGGCCAGGCCGAGGGGGGCAGAAGGGCGCGGAAGGCCTGGGTGAGGGCGGTGATCACCCCCAGAAAGGAAAGGCCAAAGAGGAAGGCGCTTGCGGGGGGCAGGCCCTGGGCCAGGGGGGGTAGGCTCCCCAGGAAGAGCACCAGGAGCACGTGGAAAAGCCCCCGCCTTCCCCCCACCCGTTCCACCCATGGCCCCCAGAGGACCCCGGTGAGGAGGGCCCCCAGGCCCAGGAGGGTGAAGAGGAGGGGCCAGTTCCCCACCGCGCTGGTCACGAAGGTCATGTAGCCGATGTACCCTGCCCCGTAGAGGCCATAGGCCAGGAGGAGGGGCAGGATGGGGCCCAGGCCCCCTTCCCCCTGGGCGGGGGGCGGGGGTTCCCGGAGCCCAGGGCGGGCGGGGAGGACGAAGAGGCCCAGGAGGAAGGCCAGGAGGCCAAGCCGTCCCCAGGCCGCTTCCGGGCCCTCGGCCCCCACCAGGACCCAAGGGGCGAGGAGGAGGCCCAGGCCCACCCCCCCGTAGTAGGCCCCCAGGGCCCGGCCCGAACCCCCCAGGGCCATGAGGAGGGCCGCCCCGCCCACGAAGACCAGGGCCCCAAGAAGCCCCTGCAGGAGCCTGAGGGCAAAGGCCAGGCCGTACCCGTTGACCCCGGTGAGGGCCAGCAAGGGCCCTTGCAGGAGGAGGGCCAGGAAAAACCCCCTCCGGTACCCCATCCGCCCCAGGAGGTGGTGGCTCAGGAGGGCCCCCAGGAGGTAGCCCAGGGTGTTGGCGCTTCCCAAAAGGCCGCCCTGGGCGTAGGAAAGCCCCCAGGCCCCCTGCATCAGGGGGAGGACCAGGGCGTAGGCGAAGCGGCCCAGGCCCAGGGCGCTGGCCGGCCCCAGGGCCAGGAGGAGGGCCCTAGTAGCCATGGAGGAGCCCCCGGGCCTTGGCCCGCCTCACCGCCCGCCCGAAGAGGAAAAGCCCGAGCCCCAGGTAAAGGAAGCCGTTCAGAAAGGCTAGGCCCAGGGCCATGGGGTCCAAGGGGCTTCCCTGGGCCAGCATCTCCCGGGCCAGGGCCGCCCCTGGAGCCAGGGGCAGGAGGAGGAAGGCCCCTTTCCCCGGGGCCTGAAGGAGGAAGAGGAGGAGAAACTGGGAAAGCCCCAGGAGCTGGCCGATCCGCTTGTAAAGGAGGGCCAGGCTTCCCATGGCGAAGCCCAGGCCGTACCCCCCCAGGAGGACCGCCAGGAAGGGGAGGAGCACCCCGGGGGCGAAGGAGAGCCTGGCCCCGGTGAGGGCCATGAGCACCAAGGCGATGAGGAAGACCAGGAGCCCCTGGCTGAGGAGGCCCGCCAGGTTGCGCACCAGGAAGAGGGGGATGGGGCCATGGGGCGTGAGGAAGACCTGTTCCAGGGTGCCCGTCTGGGCCTCCTCCATGAGGCCGAAGGAGAGGCCGTTGTAGGCGGAAAGGGTGAAGGTCCAAAGCAAATACCCCACCAGGACAGCCTCCAGCCGCCCACCGAACTCCGCCCCCGGCCCCGCCAGGAAGCGGGCCCCCAGGAAGAGGAGGTAGAAGAGGAGGCTCAGGGTGACCACCGCCCCCAGAAGCTCCAGGGGGTAGCGGCGCAGGTAGAGCAGGCTCCGCCAGAACTCCACCAGGAAGAGGTCAAGCATGGCCCACCACCTTCAAGAAGACCTCCAGGAGATCCACTTCGGCCTTGGCCACCCGCCTGAGGGGCAGGGGCTTTAGGGCCTCCAGGACCCGCCAAAGGGCCTCCCCGTTTCCCCGGAAAAGGAAGGGCCCCTCCCCCTCCACCCCCAAGGCCCGGAGGCGGGCCAGGACCTCCCGGGGCGCGGGGCCCTCCAGCTCCAGCACGTAGTGGTCCCCGGCAAAACGGGCGAGGAGCCTTTCCTTCTCCTCCTCCAGGATCACCTCTCCCCGGTGGATGATGGCCACCCGGTCGGCCAGGGCCTCGGCCACCTCCAGCTGGTGGGTGGTGAGGAGGATGGCCTTGCCCCCTTGGGCCAGCTTGCGGATTTTGCCCTGAACGAGGAGGGCGGTTTCCACGTCTAGGCCCAGGGTGGGCTCGTCCAGAAGGAGGACCTCGGGGTCGTGGACCAGGGCCTGGAGGAAGGCCAGCTTCTGTTGCATCCCCCGGGAGAGGTGGCGCACCTCGGTGTGGGCCTTTTCCAGGAGGTCGTACTCCTGCAAAAGGGCCAGGGCCCGCTTCCTCGCCGCCCCAAGCCGGAGCCCCCGGGCCACGCCGAAGTAGACCAGGTTCTCCAGGGGGCTCAGGCGCCAGTAGACGTTGCGGTTGCCCTCCAGCACCGCTCCCAGGTGCCTCAGGGCCCAGGGGTCCTGGAAGGGGTCCTTTCCCAGGAGGTGCACCCTACCCCCATCGGGGAGGAGGAGCCCCGCCAGCATCTTCACCGTGGTGGTCTTGCCCGCCCCGTTTTTGCCCAGGAAGGCCAGCACCTCCCCGGGGCGCAGTTCAAGGCTTACGCCCCGGACGGCCTCGAGGGCACCGAAGCGCTTGCGTAGGCCCTGGGCCTGCAACAGGGGGCTGTCCATGGTCCTATTCTAGGGGGGACACCGGTCCGTGCCCCGGATGGACGAGCCGACCTCCCTTGGCCCGCAGGAGGGCCCAGCTTTCCAAGACACCAGGGCTGTCCCAGCCCCCCCTTCCGGGGGCAGGTCCCCGGCGAAGGCACGGCCGTCGTCCAGGAGTAGGGTCGGTATGCCCTGGGGTGGGGAGGATTTCCCCGGCAAAGCAAGAAGGCTCGGCTCTCCGTGAAGGAGAGAGGGCGGTTGCCCTCGGGTTGGATTTCCCGGTAGCGGTCCTGGACGTGGCCTCAGACCAGAAGGGCCATTCAGCTCCCCGGCCAAGCCCGCGGGGTCCATGGGGTAATGGTGTGGAGAACGGGCTTCATTCCTTTTTCGTCCACCGCTTTTCGTCCCGGGCCCGGTACTTGGCCATGGCCTTGCGGAAGGCCTCCTCTAGGTCAATCCCTTCCCGGTTGGCCAGGGAGATGAGGACAAAGAGGAGGTCGGCCAGTTCCTCGGCCAGATCCCCTTCCTCCTCCCCCGGCTTGGGCCGCTTGCCGTGGCGGTGGGCCAGGACCCGGGCCACCTCCCCGAGCTCCTCCGCCAGGCGGGCCAGCATCAGGAGGGGAGGGAAGTAGCCCTCCTGGAACCCGGAGATCCAGGCGTCCACCTCCCTTTGGGCCTGCTTGAAGGTGAGCTCGCCCATGGCTTCCCCCTAGAGGCGGGCCACGTAGAGGGCCAGAAGGCGGACGGCCCGCTCCACGTCGGCCAGGTCCACCACCTCCACCGGGGAGTGCATGTAGCGCAAGGGGAGGGAGAGGATGCCCGTGGGGATCCCCTCCCGCACCTTGGCCACCTCGTCGGCGTCGGTGCCGGAAGAGGGCCCGTGGGCGTGGAGGACATAGGGGATGCCCGCCTCCTCGGCCACGGCCCTAAGGCCCTTCAGGACCTCCCGGTCGGCGAAGGGCCCCACGTCCAGCACCACCCCTTGGCCCAGGGCCGCCTCCCCCACCCGGGCCTTCTCCATCCCGGGGGTGGTGCCGTCGTGGTGGACGTCCACCACCAGGGCCAGGTCCGGGGCCTCGCGGAAGGCCGCGGTCCTGGCCCCGTAGGCTCCGATCTCCTCCTGCACCGTGGCCACCGCCACCACCTCAGCCCCCGTGCGCCCCTGGAGGAGGCGGAGGGCCTCCAGGACCACGAAGGCCCCCAGGCGGTTGTCCAGGGCCTTGGAGGCGAGCCTCCTCCCCAGGAGCCAGCGGGGCGGCTGGTCCAGGACGCCCACCGAGCCCACCTCGAGGTGGGCCAGGGCCTCCTCGCGGTCCCTGGCCCCGATGTCGGCGAAGAGGTCCTCCAGGGCCACGGCCCGTTTGCGCTCCTCCTCCTTGAGCACGTGGACCGCCTTCCGGCCCACCACCCCGTAAACCGGCCCCCCCTTGCCCAGGAAGCGGAGGCGCTGCCCCACCAGGACCTGCGGGTCCCAGCCCCCCAGGGGCTTGAGGCGCAGGAAGCCTCCTTCCTCCACGTGGCTCACGATGACCCCGATCTCGTCCGCGTGCCCCAGGAGGAGGACCTTGGGCCTGCCTCCGGGGTTCAGCCGGGCGTAGGCGTTGCCGTGCCGGTCCTCTTCGGTAAGGGCGAAGGTCTTGGCCTCCTCCAGGAAGACCCGGGTGGCCTCCCCCTCAAACCCCGAGGGGCCCGCGGCCATGAGGAGCCTTTCCAGGAAAGGCAGGTGGGGCGCGTAGTCCATGCCCCAAGCTTACAATGCTCCCATGAGGTTCCTGGCCCTCATCGCCCACGACGCCAAGAAGGAGGAGATGGTGGCCTTCTGCCGCCGCCACCGGGACCTCCTGGCCCGCTTTCCCCTCCTGGCCACGGGCACCACGGGGAAGCGCATCGCCGAGGCCACGGGGCTGGAGGTGGAGCGGGTCCTCTCCGGCCCCTTGGGAGGGGACCAGCAGATCGGGGCCCGGGTGGCGGAGGGCCTGGTCCTCTGCGTCCTCTTCTTCCAAGACCCCCTCACCCCCAAGCCCCACGAGCCCGACGTCCAGGCCCTGATGCGCGTGTGCAACGTCCACGGGGTGCCCTTGGCCACCAACCTGGTGGCGGCGGAGGCCCTGGTCCCCTGGCTTAGGGCCCAATCCGGGGGGTAGTGTGCCCCCGGGAAGCTTTCCCGCCGGGCCCAGGTGGGATGCTTGGGGCATGGTACGGGTCCTGGGACTCCTGCTGGCCCTGGCCCTTGGGGGGGCGGCCCTGGCCCAGGGGCCTGGGGTCGGGGAGAGGCCCCCTCTGGAGCGCCTCCTCCTTGGACCCCTACCGGAAGGGTACTCGGGGTTTTCCCTTTCCGCGAGGCTTCTCCTCTGGAGCGTCCCCTGGAGCTTGGCCGGGGCCCTAGGGGGGATCCTGAGCGAGGACCCTAAGGGGCGGAGCTTCTGGCTCACCAATGCCCTCTGGACCTCCGTCAACTCCGCCGTCGCCCTGGTGGGCCTCCTTTCCCCCGAGCCCAGCCGGGCAGAGCTCCGGGACATCCTCTACCTAAATGCCGCTTTGGACCTTCTCTATATCGCCGGGGGGATTTGGCTTGCCACCCGCCCCGACCCCCGGCTCCAGGGGGCGGGCTGGGCGGTGGGGCTTCAGGGAGGGTTTCTCCTGGTCTTTGACCTCTACCACGCCTTGGTCCTGGGGGAGTAAAAGGATGCCCTAGGATTAGCTTGTTTTTGGTACTGCTTCTACGCCGAAGGGCTCTTTGCTCGCTTTTTTGTGCGAGCGTTTGAGATTCTTGCTATATGGATGTGCGGACCCCCAAAATGAGCCCATGGGAGTCTTTGAAGCCATACGGGACCTTCTAATGCTCTTATTTACCCTCGTTCTTTCAGTTGCCGCATGGCAACAGGCTAGGACAACCAGAGCCATGAAGGAACTGCAGGAGAAACTGACTGATGCGGAAACTAATCCAGCCTTGTCTATTCGGACTGTCTATCCTCCGTGGAGAATACAGTTTGCCAACTTGGCTAAGTATGGAATTGAGGTTGTAGAGGTCAACGAACCTGGTAGCGAAAGCGCAGGGAGGAGATTTCTAAGGCCATCACATTTTCCCCTGGTTGTTATGCCCGGTCAGGTTAGTGAGGTACCTCTTGAGGTGCCAAATCTTTCCACGCTCCCCAAACCCGAGAGCTTACTACAGGGCCGATACTTGTTGGAAGTCTACTTTCGGTACGGCGGACAACCAGCCTTAGGGTACAAGTGTACGTATGTTTTATACTTTGACCGAGAAACAAGCTACTACAAGCTTGTGTTCCAAAAACAAGAGACAACTCGCTTGTCTTACCCTAATCTGGATTGAACAGGCTCTGCTGGTGGGCGAGTGCCTCGGCCACCTGGGCCTCCTCCTGGGGGTGGCCCTGGCCCGGCTGGGGGAGGGGAGGACCCTAAGCCTCTCCCTCCTCCTCGCGGCCCTGGGCCTCCTGGGGGCGGCCCTCCTGCCCCCCTGGCCCCTCCTCCTGGGGTGCTGCTTCCTCCTGGGGGTAGGGAGCGCGGCTTTTGGCGCCCTGGCGGGGGCGGTGCGCCTGAGCCAGGCCCCGCCCGAGCTCAGGGGCCGGGTGGCTGGGGGGTTCCTCTTCCTTACGGGCCTCCTGGCCCCTCTGGGGCCCCTTTTGGGCGGGGGGCTGGCTGGGGTTTCCCTGTCCCTGCCCTTCCTCCTGGCCGGTGGGGCCCTCCTGGCCCTGAGCCCCTTGGCGGGAAGGGGGTGGCGGTGAGGGGGAGCCTCCCGGCCGAGCTCCTGGGGGATCTAGGGGCAAGCCTGGGCTTCAGCGCCCTGGCCCTGGAGGTGGCGAGGACGGGGGAGGCCTTCTGGGTAGGCCTCTTCGCCGCCCTAGGCTACTTCAGCTTGGGGCCCCTTCTCCTCCTCGCCCCCTTCCTGGACCGGTGGGGCCCGGGGCGGGCCCTGCCCTACCTCCGCCTCCTCCGGGGGCTCCTCTGGCTTCCCTACCCCTTTCTGCCCCGGGAGGCAGCCCCCCTGGTCCTCCTGGCCTACCCCCTCATGGTGGCCACCGACCTCTCCGCCGTGGCCTGGGACGCCCTCCTGGCCCGGGCGGGAGGGAGGGAGCTTCTGGAGCGCACCGGCCGGCTCTACGCCGCCTGGAACCTGGGGGGGCTCCTCGGAAGCCTCCTCGGGCCCCCCCTCCTCCTGGTCCACCCCGCCCTTCCCTACCTCCTGGCCGCGGGCCTCCTCCTCTCCCTCCTCTTCACCCTGGCCCACGCCCTGGCCACCGCCCTCCTGGGCCTCTTGGTCCTCCGGGCAGGCACCCCGGAGGCCCTCTTCGGCCTCTTCTCCGCCCTGGCGGACCTGGGCTACACCCTGGGGAGCTACGGGGCGGGGCGGGTGCCCCTGGCCCTGGCCCTCCTCGGCGGGCCGGCCCTTGCGGCTTTGGGGCTTCTCGCCATCCTGCTGCCCTTCCCCTTCCTCTTCCTGGGCGGGGCGGCCTACGGGCTTGCTGTGGGGGCCATGGGCGCCCACCTGCGGGCCCTGCGGGGCTGGCTGCTGGAGCGGGAGGGCCTGGCCCAGGGCCTGGCGGCGGTCCGGGTCCTTCTCTACGGGGCGGGGGCAGCGGGGGGAAGGCTGGCGGGGGCGTTGGGGCGGCTGGACCCTACCTGGCTCCTGCGGCTCGGCCTCCTGGGCTTCCTGGCCTTTTACCTCTTCGCCGTTGGCCCCTTGCACCCGAAGCGGCTTGGGGCTCTGCGGCGGGAGGGGGCGTAGTCCCCCTAATAGAGGCTCCGCCGGTACGTCAGCGCCTCGGCCACGTGGGCCTCCTCCACCCGTTCGGCCCCGGCCAGGTCGGCCACCGTGCGGGCCACCCGGAGGAGGCGGTCGTGGGCCCGGGCGGAGAGGAGGAGTTTCCTGGCGGCGGAAAGGAGGAGGGCCTCGGCCCCCGGGGTGAGGCGGGCTGCCTCCCGTAGGGCTTTTCCCGTAAGCTCCCCGTTGGGCTTGCCCTGGCGCAACAGCATCCGTTCCCGGGCCCTTAGAACTCTTTCCCGTACCCGTTCCGTACCCTCCCCTTCGGGGGCGCGGGCCAGTTCTTCCGGGGTCAGGCGGGGCACCTCCACCACCAGGTCGAAGCGGTCCAGGAGGGGGCCGGAGATGCGGCCAGCGTAGCGCTGGCGAAGGGAAGGGGTGCAGGCGCAGGGCCTTTCCGGGTCCCCGTACCAGCCGCAGGGGCAGGGGTTCATGGCCGCCGCCAGGAGGAAGCGGGCGGGGAAGGTGAGGCTGGCCCGGGCCCGGGCCACGGTGACCACCCCGTCCTCCAGGGGCTGGCGCAGCGCCTCCAGGGCGTCGCGGCTGAACTCGGGGAACTCGTCCAGGAAGAGGACCCCCCGGTGGGCCAAGGAAACCTCCCCTGGCTTGGGGATGGCCCCTCCCCCGATGAGGCCGGCGTAGCTCACCGTGTGGTGGGGGGCGCGGAAGGGCGGGGTGCGGGGAAGGCCCTTGAGGGCCCGCCCGGCAGCGGAGTGGATGCGGCTCACCTCCAGGGCCGCCTCCTGGGAGAGGGGCGGAAGGAGAAAGGGAAGCCGCCGGGCCAGCATGGTCTTGCCCGAGCCGGGGCTGCCCACCAGGAGGAGGTGGTGGTAGCCGGCGGCGGCGATCTCCAGGGCCCGCTTGGCCTTGGCCTGGCCCTTCACGTCCCGGAGGTCCAGGACCTCCAGGGCCTCGAGGGCCGCCTCGGGCAGGGCGGGGCTTAGGGCCTCCTCCCCCCGCAGGTGGGCCACGGCCTGGGCCAGGTTTTCCGCCCCCAGGGCCTCCACCCCCTCCACCAGGGCGGCCTCCTTGGCGCTCGGGAGGGGGAGGAGGAGCCTCCTCCCCTCGGCCAGGGCCCCCAGGGCCAGGTTCACCGCCCCGGGCACCGGGCGGAGGCTGCCATCCAGGCCCAGCTCCCCGGCCACCGCCAGCCCCGAAAGGGCCTCGAGGGGCACCACCCCTTGGGCCGCCAGGAGGCCCAGGGCGATGGCCAGGTCAAAGTGGCTCCCCTCCTTCTTGAGCTCCGCCGGGGCCAGGTTCACCACCACCCGGGCCTGGGGGTAGGGGAAGCCGGCGTTTTTCAGGGCCGCCCGCACCCGCTCCCGGCTCTCCTCCACCGCCTTGTCCGGCAGGCCCACCAGGGCGTAGCTGGGAAGCCCAGGGCTGACATCCACCTCTACGGTGACAGGAACCGCGTCCAGGCCGAAGAGGGCGTAGCTTTGCACCTGGGCTAGCATGGAAAGATTTTACCACGGTGCCGCGCGCTTACCTGCGAAAGAGCGGCCAGTAAAGGGCCAGGGCCAATACCAGGAGTCCCAGGAGCCCCCCAAAGGCCCACCCGTACCCCAGGGCGCCCACCACCACCCCCACCCCCCATTGCAAGAGGAAAGTGCCCCCAATGGCGAAGAGGTTGACCAGGGTGGTGCCCCGGCCCACCAGGTGGGGGGGGACCAGCTCTCGGGCTTGGGTGAGGGTGAGGATGTTGAAGGCGCCAAAAAAGCCCAGGAGGGCGTAGGCGGGTACGAGGGCCCTAAGGAGGAGGAGGCCAAGGCCCAAGGCGAAGAGGAGGGCGGAGAGGACCAGCACCCTGGGGGTGCCGAAGCGGTCCGCCAAGTAGCCCGAGACCAAAAAGCCCAACACCGCCCCCCCCGAGTAGAGGAAGAGGAGGTTGCCCACCGCCACCGCCCCCAGGCCCAGGGCGTAGGCGTAGGCCCCCACCCAAAGGGTCTGCAGGGCCAGAAAGCTTCCGCCAAAGGCCAGGCCCAAAAAGGCCACCCGCAGGAGGCGGCGGTTGCCCAGGACCTCCCTCAGCCCCCCGCCACCCCCGCCCCTGGGCCACGGGACCCCAGGCGGGGCGTTGCGCACCCCCAGGTGGATGAGGAGGGCCACCAGGACCACCACCCCCGCTCCCAGGAGGAAGACCCCGCGCCAGCCCAGGGCTTCCTTCAGGAGGGCCAAGGGGGTGGCCGCGAGAAGCCCTCCCGTGGCCCCTAAGCCCACCAGGAGGGTGGAAACCGTGGCGTAGCCCTGGGGGAACCAGAGGCTGAAGGCCTTCAGGGAGCCCATGAGGGCCGCGGCCATCCCCACCCCGATCAGGGCCCGGCCCAGGGCCAAGACGGGGAAGCTTGGGGCCAGGGCGAAGACCAGGCTGCCCAAGGCGGCCACCAGGAGGAGGCTAGGGGTGACGACCCGCGGCCCCACCCGGTCCAAAAACCCTCCCAGGGGGAGCTGCACCGCGGCGAAGGCCAGGTAGAAGAGGCTGGTCATGAAGCCGAGCTCCGCCGGGCCCAGGCCCAGCTCCTGGGAAAGGTCCTTGGAAAGCACCGCGTTGGCCGAGCGGTAGAAGTAGGAGAGGAAGTACCCTAGGGTGAAGAGGAAAAAGACCCGTGCCGCCATATCACCTCCGGTTCAGGGCCACGCCCAAGAGGATGAGGGCGCCGCCCAACAGGGCCTCGAGGCGCAAGGCCTGCCCCGCCAGGGGCCAGGCAAAAAGGGCTCCCGCCACCGGCTCCAGCATGGCCACCAAGGTGGCCTGCCGCGCCGGCACCGTGCGCACCCCCAGGAGGAAAAGCCCAAAGGGCACCACCGTGCCCAGTGTGACCACGTAGGCCACCGCCGCCCAGGCCCCGGGGCTGAGGGCCAGGACCTGGGGCAGGTGGGCCAGGAGGACGGGAAGGGAGAGGAGGCTCCCCACCCCCGTGGCCACCCCCAGGCTCACCAGGGGCGGGGTCTTGAGCCCGTGGGAGAAGAGGGCGTAAAGGGCAAAGGAAAGGGCAGAGAGGAGGCCGTAGGCCACCCCGAGGAGGCTAGCGGAAAGCCCCCCTGGCCCCACCACCAGCACGTAGGCCCCCAGGAGGGCCAGGGCCACCCCCCCCAGGGCCCGCCCGGGAAGCCGCTCCCCGCGAAGAAGGGCGTAGAGGGTGAGGAGGGCGGGGGCCAGGTACTGGAGGAAGATGCCGGTGGCCACGCTGGTGGCGTGGATGGCCAGGTAGTAAAAGGCCTGGGCCCCGGAAAGGGCCAGGCCCACCCCCAGGAGGCGGGGCCCTTCCCCCTTGGGGGGAAAGCGGAGGAGGAGGGGAAGGAGGAGGAGGAAGCTCAGGAGGAAGCGCAAGGGGATCAGGACCCCCGGGGGGATGGCCTCCATGAAGCGCCCTGCCAGGGCCCCCCCCAGGCCCCAGAGCAACGCAGCCAAGGCCACGTAGCTCACCGTCGCCCTCCCACCACCGCCAAGGCCACCCCCAGGAGGAGGACCAAGGCCCCCAGGAGGACCCGGACCCCGGGGAACTCCCCGAAGAGGAGGAAGGCGAGGAGGCTGGCCCCCACCGGCTCAAAGAGGATGGCCAGGCTCACCAGGACTGGGGGGATGTGCCGGGTGGCCCAGTTGAAGCTGGTATGCCCCACCAGCTGGGGCAGGAGGGCCATGAGGAGGAGGTAGCCGTAGACCGCCCACGGGTACCCCCCGTACCCGCCCCCAAAGAGGTAGGGGAGGGGGAGAAGGACCAGGGCGGCGGCGGTGTAGGCCACCCGGACGTATTCCAGGATGGAAAGCCCCCGCCTTTGCGCTTCCCGCCCCAGGAGGAAGTAAAGGGAGGCGGCCAAGGCCCCTAGAAGGGCCAAGAGGTCTCCCAGGAGGGGGTTGGGGCCCGAACCCCCTTGGGCATCCCCCAGGCCGATGGTAAGCCCCCCTAGGAGGGCCACCCCTACCCCCAGGAGGGTGAGCCCGGAAGGGCGTTCCCCGAAGAAAAGCCAACCGAAAAGGGTGATCCAGACGGGGTTGGTGGTGACCAAGGCGGTGCTGGCCGCCACCGAGGTGTAGGAGAGGGAAGTGATCCAGAAGGCGAAGTGGAGGGCCAGAAACACCCCCGCGGCCACCGCCCAGGGTAGCCCAGCCCGCGCCCTAAGGGGGGCCCGCCATCCCGGGGCCAGGAGGAGGGCGGCCAGGGCCATGCGCCCGGCGCTCATCACCAGGCTGAAGGCCAGGCTCCGGTCCGAGGCGGCCTCGAGGCTCAGGCGCACCAGGATGCTGCCCAGGCTGATGGCCAGGACGCCCAGGAGGAGGACACCGGCGATCTTCAGGCCAGAGGGCCGCATGGCGGCATTCTTCCACAACCTTCCCTTCCTGACCAGTGGGTCAGCGGCCCCAGGGTGGGGCAAATGCCCATACCCAGGCTGGTATACTGCTGCGGAAGGAGGTCCTATGGTGACCATCGCGGTTCCTAAGGAAAGGGCCCCTGGGGAAAGACGGGTGGCCCTGGTGCCCGAGGTGGTGGCCCGGCTGGTCAAAGGGGGGGCCAGGGTCCGGGTGGAGCGGGGCGCCGGGGAAGGCGCCTACCACCCGGATGCGGCCTACGCGGAGGCCGGGGCGGAGGTGGTGGAGCGAGGGGAGCTTCTAAAGGGGGCCAACCTCCTCTTTACCGTCCAACCTCCCCCCGAGGACCTGATCGGGGCCTTGGAGCCCGGGGCCATCGTGGTGGGCTTCGTCCAGGCCCACAAAAACCCCGAGCTGGTGAGGGCCTTGGCCGCCAAGAGGGCCACGGTGATCGCCATGGAGCTCATCCCCCGCATCACCCGGGCCCAGAGCATGGACGCCCTTTCCAGCCAGGCCACGGTGGCGGGGTACCTGGCGGCGGTCCATGCGGCCCGGCTTTCCCCCCGTTTCTTCCCCATGCTCACCACCGCCGCGGGCACCATCCGCCCCGCCAAGGTGATGGTGATGGGGGTGGGCGTGGCGGGGCTCATGGCCATCGCCACCGCCAAGCGCCTGGGGGCCCAGGTCTTCGCCTACGACGTGCGCAAGGCGGCGGTGGAGCAGGCGGTGTCCCTGGGGGCCAAGCCCATTGAGCTCCCCATCAGCGCCGAGGGAGAAGGGGGTTACGCCCGCGAGCTCACCGAGGAGGAGAAGCGCATCCAGCACGAGGCCCTGCGCGAGCACGTGGCGGGGATGGACGTGCTCATCACCACCGCCCAGGTGCCGGGCCGCCGCGCCCCCATCCTCCTCACCGAGGACATGATGGAACGGCTCAAGCCTGGGACCGTGGTGGTGGACCTGGCCGCCGAGAGCGGGGGCAACTGCGTCCTCACCCGGCCCGGGGAGGTGGTGGAGGTCCGGGGGGTGCGCATCTACGGCCCCCTGAACCTTCCCAGCGAACTCTCCGTGCACGCCTCGGAGATGTACGCCAAAAACCTCCTCAACCTCTCGGCCTTGCTGGTGGAAAAGGGCGAGTTCGCCCCCAAGTGGGAGGACGAGATCGTCAAGGGGGCGCTCCTGATGAAAGACGGGGAGATCCTGCACGGGCCCACCAAGGCCCTCGTGGGAGGTGCGTGATGGAGTTTGGCTTCTGGTCGGCGCTCTACATCTTCGTGCTCACGGCCTTCTTGGGCTATGAGCTCATCACCCGGGTTCCCGTGATCCTCCACACCCCCTTGATGTCGGGGTCCAACTTCATCCACGGGGTGGTGGTGGTGGGGGCCATGGTGGTTCTGGGCCACGCGGAAACCGGCCTGGAAAAGGCCATCGGCTTCCTGGGGGTCATCCTGGGGGCGGCCAACGCCGCCGGGGGGTACGCGGTCACGGTGCGCATGCTGGAGATGTTTGAGCGCAAGCCCGGCAAGGGGGGTGGTCCCTAATGGACCTCATCCAGGCGGCCTACTTCGTGGTGGCCATCCTCTTCATCGTGGGGCTTAAGCGCATGGCCCACCCCACCACCGCCAAAAGCGGCATCGTCTGGGCAGGGTGGGGCATGGTGTTGGCCGTGCTGGCCACCTTCTTCTGGCCGGAGCTGCACAACCTGGGCCTCATGCTCCTGGCCCTTGGGGTGGGCTCGGTGGTGGCCTGGTGGGCGGCGGTCAAGGTGGCCATGACGGACATGCCCCAGATGGTGGCCATCTACAACGGCATGGGCGGCGGCGCCGCCGCCACCATCGCCGCGGTGGAGCTCTTCAAGGGGGCCTTTGACAACCCCGGGCTCATGGCCCTGGCCATCCTGGGCGGCCTCATCGGCAGCGTGGCCTTCACCGGGAGCCTCATCGCCTTCGCCAAGCTCCAGGGGATCATGAATAGCCGCCCCATCCTTTTCCCTGGGCAGAAGGTGGTGAACGCCCTGGTCCTGGCCCTAACGGTCCTCCTGGGCTTCTCCCTTCTCTGGAATGACCCCACCCTCAGCATCACCCTTTTCTTCCTTCTGGCCCTCCTCTTCGGCATCCTCATGACCCTGCCCATCGGCGGCGGGGACATGCCCGTGGCCATCTCCTTCTACAACGCCTTCACCGGCATGGCCGTGGGCTTTGAGGGCTTCGCCGTGGGCAACCCCGCCCTCATGGTGGCGGGCACCCTGGTGGGGGCGGCGGGTACCCTGCTCACCGTGCTCATGGCCAAGGCCATGAACCGCTCGGTCTGGAGCGTCTTGGTGGGCGGCTTTGGCGTGGAGCAGGAGGCGGGGGAGGTCAAGGGGAGCCTCAAGCCCATTGACGTGGAGGACGCGGCGGTGATGCTGGCCTACGCCGGCAAGGTGGTCTTCGTCCCCGGTTACGGCATGGCCCTCTCCCAGGCCCAGCACAAGGTGAAGGAGCTGGCTGACCTGCTGGAGAGCCGGGGGGTGGAGGTGAAGTTCGCCATCCACCCCGTGGCCGGGCGGATGCCGGGGCACATGAACGTCCTCCTGGCCGAGGCTGGGGTGGATTACGACAAGCTGAAGGACCTCGAGGAGATCAACCCCGAGTTCCCCACCGTGGACGTGGCCGTGGTAATCGGGGCCAACGACGTGGTGAACCCCGCCGCCCGCCGCCCCGGAAGCCCCCTCTACGGCATGCCCATCCTGGACGTGGACAAGGCCAAGAACGTCATCGTCATCAAGCGCGGCCAAGGCAAGGGCTTTGCCGGGGTGGAAAACGAGCTCTTCTACGCCGACAACACCCGCATGCTCTATGGGGACGCCCAGGGCGTCCTCACCCAGCTCACCCAGGCCCTGAAAAAGCTCTAGCTTGCCTTTGCAAGCGGCCCCGGCTTGCCCGGGGCCGCTTCTTGACGCTAGCCGGGGGGGACTGGTATAGTGCCAAGTGCGGTCGGTCCGCGGTAGCTCAGCTGGTAGAGCGGCCGGCTGTTAACCGGTTGGTCGCAGGTTCGAATCCTGCCCGCGGAGCCAGAAGGGGGGCCTTAGGGCCCCCCCGGGTCTTTTATCTTTTGGGCCAAGGGGGTATAATCTTTCCTCGTGCGGCCTGCCGGGCCCGGAGAGGAGGTGGAGATGCGCAAGTACGAGGTCAACATCATCCTGAGCCCCAACCTGGACCAGTCCCAGCTCACCCTGGAGAAGGAGATCATCGCCAAGGCCCTCGAGGGCTTCGGGGCCAAGGTGGAAAAGGTGGAGGAGTGGGGGCTGCGCCGCCTGGCCTACCCCATCGCCAAGGACACCCAGGGCTACTTCCTCTTCTACCTGGTGGAGATGCCCGAGAACCGGGCCAATGACCTGGCCCGGGAGCTTCGCCTGCGCGACAACGTGCGCCGGGTGATGGTGGTCAAGGTGCAGGAGCCCTTCCTCGCCAAGGCGTAAACTGATCCCATGGCCAGAGGCCTGAACCGTGTCTTTCTCATCGGCGCCCTCGCCGCCCCGCCGGACATGCGCTACACCCCGGGGGGGTTGGCCGTCTTGGACCTCACCTTGGCCGGCCAGGACTACCTGGAAAGCGGGGGCCAAGGGCGGGAGGTTCCCTGGTACCACCGGGTGCGCCTTTTGGGCCGTCAGGCGGAGATGTGGGGGGATACCCTGAAGAAGGGACAGCTCCTCTTTGTGGAGGGGCGGCTGGAGTACCGCCAGTGGGAGCGGGAGGGGGAGAAGCGGAGCGAGCTCCAGGTGCGGGGGGAGTTTGTGGACCCCCTGGAGCCTCGAGGCCGCGAGACCCAGGAGGATGCCAGGAGCCAGCCCAGGCTCCGCCACGCCCTCAACCAGGTCCTCCTCATGGGCAACCTGACCCGCGACCCCGACCTCCGCTACACCCCCCAGGGCACGGCGGTGGCCCGGCTGGGCTTAGCGGTGAACGAGCGCCGCCGGGGGCAAGGCGGCGAGGAGGAGAGGACCCACTTCATTGAGGTTCAGGCCTGGCGCGAACTGGCCGAGTGGGCCGGGGAGCTGAGGCGGGGCGATGGGCTTTTGGTGATCGGCCGTTTGGTGAATGACTCCTGGACTGGCTCCAACGGAGAGCGCCGCTTCCAGACCCGTGTGGAAGCCCTCCGCTTGGAGCAACCCACCCGTGGACCTGCCCAGGCCGGCGGAAGCGGGTCCCAGGATGCGCCCAAGGCGCGTCCCGCCCAGACGGGTGGGGTGGATATTGACGATGGACTGGAAGACTTCCCGCCGGAGGAGGATTTGCCGTTTTGAGCACGAAGAACGCGAAACCCAAGAAGGAGGCGCAAAGGCGCCCCTCCCGGAAGGCCAAGGTGAAGGCCAGCCTGGGGGAGTTTGACCTCAAGGACTACCGCAACGTGGAGGTGCTGAAGCGGTTCCTCTCGGAGACGGGGAAGATCCTCCCCCGTCGCCGCACGGGGCTGACCGCCAAGGAGCAGCGGATCCTGGCCCGCACCATCAAGCGGGCGCGGATCCTGGGGCTCTTGCCCTTCACGGAGAAGCTGGTGCGCAAGTAGGGGGTGAAGCGTGAAGGTCATCCTGCTGGAACCCCTGGAGAACCTGGGCGACGTGGGCCAGGTGGTGCGGGTCAAGCCCGGCTACGCCAAGAACTACCTCCTGCCCCGGGGCTTGGCCGTTTTGGCCACCGAGAGCAACCTCAAGGCCCTGGAGGCCAAGATCCGCGCCCAGGCCAAGCGCCTGGCGGAGCGCAAGGCCGAGGCCGAGCGCCTCAAGGAAATCCTGGAGAGCCTTACCCTCACCATCCCGGTGCGGGCGGGGGAGAACAAGATCTACGGCTCCGTGACCGCCAAGGACGTGGCCGAGGCCCTTTCCCGCCAGCACGGCATCACCATCGATCCCAAGCGCCTGGGGCTGGAGCGGCCCATCAAGGAGCTGGGGGAGTACGTCCTCACCTACAAGCCCCACCCCGAGGTGCCCATCCGGCTTAAGGTGAGCGTGGTGGCCCAGTAAGGATGCCCGGCAGGCCGCAAGGGGCGGGGCCTTGGGCCCCGCCCCAGCCTTTAGGGCCCCGGGGCGAGGAGATGGGGGCCTACCTCTTCCAGGCGGCCCACCCCCGAGAGGGCCAAGGTGAGTTCCATCTCCGCCAGGAAGTGGTCCAGAACGGCCTCCACGCCCTCTTCCCCCCGGAGAGCCAGGCCGTAGACGTAGGGCCGCCCGAGCCCCACCGCCTTGGCCCCCAGGGCCAGGGCCTTGACCGCGTCCGCCCCGGTGCGGACGCCGCTATCCATCAGGACCGGCACCCGCCCCTCCACGGCCTGGACGACCCTGGGGAGGGCCTCCAGGGCCGGGAGGCTCCCGTCCACCTGCCGGCCCCCGTGGTTGGACACGTAGATCCCGTCCACCCCTAGGGCCACGGCCCGGGCCGCGTCCTCCGGGTGGAGGATGCCCTTGAGGAGCAGGGGTAGGGGGGTGGCTTCCCGCACCCGGCGCACCTCCTCCCAGGAGAGCTCGGGAAAGGAATAGGTGGCCACGAAGCGGCGCACCGCCCGGAGGAGGCGGCCCAGGCCCCGCACCCCCACCCTGCTTCCCGTCCGGCGCAGGGTCCAAAGGGCCCGGAGGAGGGCCAGGCTCCGTGGGGCCTTGAGGGCAGGCCCTTCCAGGGGCTCGTCCAGGGCGGCCATGAAGGCCGGGTCTGTGAGGTACTGGGCCAGGCCTTGCCCCTTGAGGAAGGGCAGGTGGCCCAGGTCCAGGTCGCGGGGGCGCCATCCCAGCTGGACGGTGTCCACGGTGAGGACCACCCCGGCGCACCCGGCCCTTTGGGCCCGCCGGAGGAAGCTCTCCACCACCCGGGGGTCGCTGGAGTGATAGAGCTGGAAAAAGACCAAGGCCTCCGGGTTCACCGCCCGGGCCGCCTCCACCACCCTTTCTAAGGGGTAGGAGCTCTGGTTGGAGACCATGAAGGGGACCCCCTTCCGGGCGGCGGCCCGCACCGCGGCCAGCTCCCCCAGGGGGTGGGCCAGCTCCAGGACCCCGATGGGGGCCAGGAACAGGGGGGCGGCCCAGGCCTTTCCCCAGACCCTTAGGCCCAGGGCTGGGGGTGGGGCTCCCCGGAGCATCCGGGGAAGGAGGCGGTAGCGGTCAAAGGCCTGGCGGTTTTCCGCCATGGTGCGCTCCAGCCCGGCCCCTCCGGCCACGTAGGCCCAGGCCTCGAGGGACATGCGCCGGCGCGCCGCCTCGGCCAACGCCTCGGGATGGACGGGCACCGGGGGTTTTTCTCCCCAAAGCCCTGCCAGGTAGATCCTTTGCTGCACCTTTCTACCCCACATGTGGCCTCCGGTTTGCCCAGGATTGTACGTCCAAGGCGGGAAAAAGGTAAACTGGGTGTAAATGGCGCGGGCGGTTCTGGTCACGGGGGCGGGAAGCGGCATCGGCCTGGCCACCGCCCACCTGTTGGCCCAAAGGGGTTACCGGGTCTACGGCGGGGTGCGGCGGGAGGAGGACGGGGTGAGGCTGAGGGGCCTGGGGGTGGAGCCCCTCCTTCTGGACGTGACCCGGGAGGAGGACCTCCTGCGGGCCCGGGAAGCCCTGGCCGAGGAGGGGCTTTACGCCCTGGTGGCCAACGCCGGGGTGGCGGTGGCGGGGCCTTTAGAGCTGGTGCCCCTCCCCGCCTTCCGCGAGGCCCTGGAGGTGAACGTCCTGGGGGCCTTCGCCTCGGTGAAGGCCTTTTTGCCCCTCCTGCGGCGGAGCCGGGGAAGGGTGGTCCTCATGGGCTCGGTGTCCGGCCTGGTGGCCCTGCCCCTCATGGGGCCTTACGCGGCCAGCAAGTTCGCCCTCGAGGCCCTGGCCGATGCCCTCCGGGTGGAGCTTTTGCCCTTTGGGGTGCGGGTGGTCCTGGTGGAGCCGGGTTCCGTGGCCACCCCCATCTGGGAGCGCTCCCTGCGCCGGGCAGAAGGGTACCTGGAGCCCCCGCCCCCGGGCACGGAAGGGGTCTATGGCCGCTACCTGGAAACAGCCCGGAGGCTGGCGCAAAGAAGCGCCCAAAGGGGGCTTCCCCCGGAGCGGGTGGCCCAGGCGGTGCGGGAGGCCCTGGAAACCCCCCACCCCAAGGCCCGCTACCTGGTGGCCCACCCCGCCCGGGCCCGGGAGACCCTTCTCCTCCGCCTCCTGCCCCCGGGCCTCCGGGACCGGCTCGTGGCCCGCTTCCTCGGGGCCTAGTCCGCCAGCTCCACCGCCGCCAGGAAGACCAGGTGGCCTTCCCGCTTCTCCAGGCGGGCCTCGAGGGCCTTCACCGGCAGGTGCCGCCTGAGGACCCCGAGCACCTCGTCCATGAGGCGCTCGGCCAGGCCGGGTTCCAGGGTCTCCGGGGCCAGCTCCAGGAGCATCTCCAGCCGGGTTTCCAGGTCCATGGTCTTAGTGTTGGGCGCCCCCGTCAGGCCCCGGTCAGGTTTGTGGCCTTCCCCTTGGAGCCCCTGCCTCCCTGGCGTATGCTTAGGGGCGTGGAGTTCCTGGTGGAGGACTTGGGCCTCCTTCCCTACGGGGAAGCCTGGGCCTACCAGAAGGCGGTGCACCGGGAGGTGGCCAAGGGGGAACGCCCTCCCACCCTTCTCCTCCTGGAGCACCCCCGGGTCATCACCCTGGGGCGGAAGGCCACGGGGGAGAACCTCCTCTTCCCCGAAAGCTGGTATTGGGAGAAC
The DNA here is from genome assembly GCF_000236585.1 of Thermus sp. CCB_US3_UF1. Lineage (NCBI taxonomy): Bacteria > Thermotogati > Deinococcota > Deinococci > Thermales > Thermaceae > Thermus > Thermus sp. CCB_US3_UF1. The sequence continues at coordinate 2,048,768 of NC_017278.1, read as the reverse complement.
GGGTTTGCCCTCTACTGGGTGGAGCGGGGCGGGGACGTGACCTACCACGGCCCGGGGCAGCTGGTGGGCTACCCCATCTTCCCCGTGGGCCGGGAGGTGCGCCGCTTCCTGCGCCAGCTGGAGGAGGCCATCGTCCGGGTGGCGGCGGCCTACGGCATCCAGGCCCAGCCCAGCCCCGGCTACGCTGGGGTCTGGGTGGGGGAGGACAAGCTTTGCGCCATCGGGGTGGCGGTGAAGGAGGAGGTGAGCTTCCACGGCTTCGCCCTGAACGTCTCCACGGACCTGAACGATTTTTCCGTCATCGTCCCCTGCGGCCTCAAGGGCAAGGGGGTTACCTCCTTGGAGCGCCTCCTGGGCCGCAAGGTGCCCATGCCCGAGGTCAAGGAGCGGGTGGTGGCCGCCTTGGCCGAGGTCTTCGGCCTCACCCCCAGGTGGAAAGGAGCGCGGCATGAAGCCCAAGTTTGAAACCGTGGAACTTCTCTCCCCCAACGGGGAGGTGGTGGAGCTCAAGGTGGTCAAGCGGGGCCTGGCCCAGGTCCGGCCCGAGCCCATAGACCGCCACAAGCCCGCCTGGCTCCGGGCCACCCTGCCCACGGGGGCCCGTTACCAGGCCCTGAAGCAGACGGTAGAGGAGCTTCGCCTCCACACCGTCTGCCAGGAGGCCCTCTGCCCCAACGTGGGGGAGTGCTGGACCCACGGCACCCTCACGGTGATGATCCTGGGGGATATCTGCACCCGGGCCTGCAAGTTTTGTGCCGTGCACACAGGGAACCCCAAAGGCCTCGTGGACCTCGAGGAGCCCCTTCGGGTGGCGGAGGCCATCGCCCGCCTGGGCATCCGCTACGTGGTCCTCACCAGCGTGGACCGGGATGACCTGCCCGACGGAGGGGCCGCCCAGTTTGCCGCCACCATCCGCGCCATCAAGGAAAAGGCCCCAGGGGTCCTGGTGGAGGCCCTCACCCCCGACTTCCAGGGGGACCTCAAGGCGGTGGAAACCGTCCTGGACGCTTCCCCAGAGGTCTATGCCCAGAACCTGGAAACCGTGCGCCGCCTCACCCCCAAGGTGCGGGACCCGCGGGCGGGGTACGAGCAGACCCTACGGGTCCTGGCCCACGCCAAGCGGTACCGTCCCGGGGTCCTCACCAAGAGCAGCCTCATGCTGGGCCTTGGGGAAACGGAGGAGGAGATCCTGGAGGCCATGCGGGACCTGAGGGCCGCGGGGGTGGACATCCTCACCCTGGGCCAGTACCTGCGGCCCACCCCGGCCCACCTGCCCGTGGAACGCTATGTGCCCCCCGAGGACTTCAAGAGGTACGAGGCCTGGGGGTATGGGCTGGGCTTCCGGGAGGTCTTTTCCGGGCCCTTGGTGCGGAGCTCCTACCGGGCGGACCGGGTCTTCCTCGAGGCCACCGCCCACCCAGGGCCTAAAATGGGGCCATGACCAGGGAGCGCAGGTCCTTCCCATCCCTCTTCCTCCTGGACCTCCTGGCCCTCCTCCTCTTCGCCGGGACGGGCCTCGCCTCCCACGGCCAGGCCCTCACCCTGGCGGGGCTTGCCCGCAACGTCCTCCCCGTGCTCTTCGTCTGGCTCCTCCTGGCCCCCTTCCTCGGCACCTACCGCAGGCCCACCTGGGCCAACCTCCTCCTCTCCTGGCTCCTTGCCCTGCCCGCGGGGCTTTGGCTGCGGCAGATGGTCCTTGGGGGCAGTTTTGGCCCCGGGTTCTTCGTCTTCCTGGGGGTGGCCATGGGCTTTAGCCTTCTTTTCCTCCTGGGCTTGAGGGGCCTCGCCAAGCTCCTGCGCCTCTGGTAAAAAGGGGGCATGGAAAAGGTGGCCTTCCTCGGACTGGGGGCCATGGGCTACCCCATGGCCGGGCACCTGGCGCGGCGTTTCCCCACCCTGGTCTGGAACCGGACCTTCGCCAAGGCCCTCAGGCACCAGGAGGAGTTCGGCTCCCAGGCCGTGCCCTTGGAGCGGGTGGCCGAGGCGGGGGTGATCTTCACCTGCCTGCCCACCACCAAGGAGGTGGTGGAGGTGGCCGAGGCCCTCCTGCCCCACCTGCGGCCCGGAACCTACTGGGTGGACGCCACCAGCGGCGAGCCCGAGGCCAGCCGCAGGCTGGCGGAGCGCCTTGGGGCCCAGGGGGTTACCTACCTGGACGCCCCCGTTTCCGGCGGGACCCTGGGGGCGGCCCGGGGCACCCTTACGGTGATGCTAGGGGGTCCCGAGGAGGCGGTGGAGCGGGTGAGGCCTTACCTGGCCTACGCCGGCAAGGTGGTCCACGTGGGGCCCGTGGGGGCGGGGCATGCGGTCAAGGCCATCAACAACGCCCTCCTGGCGGTGAACCTCTGGGCCGCGGGGGAGGGGCTTTTGGCCCTGGTGGGCCAGGGGGTTTCCGCCGAGAAGGCCCTCGAGGTCATCAACGCCTCCTCGGGCCGCTCCAACGCCACGGAAAACCTCATCCCCGAGCGGGTCCTGACCCGGGCCTTCCCCAAGACCTTCGCCCTGGGCCTTCTGGTCAAGGACCTGGGCATCGCCATGGGGGTGCTGGAGGGGGCCAAGGACCCGAGCCCCCTCCTCCGCCTGACCCGGGAACTTTACGAGGCGGCCAAGCGGGAACTGGGTCCCGAGGCCGACCACGTGGAGGCCCTGAAGCTTTTGGAGCGCTGGGGCGGACGGGAGATCCGCTAGCGGTTCAGGATGTGGACCGCCTGCTTGTGCAGGGCCTCCGCCGCCTCCATGAGCCCCTCGGAGAGGGTAGGGTGGGCGTGGACGGTGAGGGCCAGGTCCGCCACCGTGGCTCCCATTTCCAGGGCCAGGGTGGCCTCGGCGATGAGCTCCCCCGCCTGGGGCCCCACGATGAAGACCCCCAGCAAGAGGTCGCTCTCCTCGTCCCCCACCACCTTGATGAGCCCTTCCGCCCCCCCCAGGGTAAGGGCCCGACCAGAAGCGGAGAGGGGAAACCGCCCCACCTTGACCTTGTACCCGGCCCGCTTCGCCGCCTCCTCCGTGAGGCCTACCCCGGCCCACTCGGGGGAGGTATAGACCACGCTGGGGATCTGGTAGTCAAAGAAGGCGTTCTTCCCAGCGGCGTTTTCCGCGGCCACGATCCCCTCCTTCATGGCCTTGTGGGCCAGGAGGGGGGGGCCGGCCACGTCGCCGATGGCGTAGACCCCGGGCACGGAGGTTTCCATCCGGCCGTTCACCCGGACGAAGCCCCGCTCGTCCAGGGCGATCCCCAAGGCCTCCAGGCCCAGGCCCTGGGTGCGGGGCCTCCGGCCCACGGCCACCAGGATCCGGTCCACCACCAGCGTTTCCTCCTCCCCCCCTTGGGCGGGCTGGAGGCGGACGTGGAGGCCATCCGCCCGCCGCTCGTAGCCGGTGGCCTTGGTCCCGGTGCGCACCCGTAGGCCCTCCTTCTCCAGGGCCTTGCGCAACAGGGCCGCGGTTTCCCCCTCGCCGGCGGGGAGGATTTCCGGCATGTACTCAATGAGGGTGACCTCGCTCCCCAGGCGGCGGTAGATCTGGCCGAACTCCAGCCCCACCGCCCCGCCCCCGATCACCAGGAGGCGCTTGGGGAGGCCTTCTTCCACCCTGAGGGCCCGGGTGGAGTCCCAGACCTCCTCCCCGAAGGGGAAGCCCGGAAGGGGAGCGGGCTCGCTCCCCGTGGCCAGAATGAGGCTTTTGGCCCCGTAGCGCTCCCCGTTCACCTCCACCTCTTTGGGGCCCGTGAGGCGGGCGAAGCCCCGCACCAGCTCCACCTTGTTCCCCTTGAGAAGGCCGGCCACCCCCCCGGTGAGCCGCTTCACCACGCTTTCCCGCCAGCCGCCAAGCCGATCCAGGTCCACCTCGGGCTTGGCCTTGACCCCGAAGCCCTCCGCCACCTTCAGGTGGTGCAGGGTTTCCGCCGCATGCAGGAGGGCTTTGGTGGGGATGCACCCCACGTTGAGGCACACCCCGCCCACCTCGGCGGCCTCCACCGCCAAGACCCTAAGCCCCAGCTGGGCCCCCCGGATGGCCGCGTGGTACCCGCCGGGTCCGGTGCCGATCACGATCAGGTCGTAGGTTTTCATGGCGTCCTCCTACATTTCCAGGAGGAGAACCTCGGGGTTCTCCAAAAGCCGGATCACCTCCCGGGTGAACCTGGCCGCCTCGGCCCCGTCCACCAGGCGGTGGTCAAAGGAAAGGGAGAGGTACATGATGTCCCGGGCCTGGATGGAGCCATCGGGCATGACCCAGGGGCGCTTGCGGATGGAGTGCACCCCCAGGATGGCGGCCTCGGGAAGGTTGATGATGGGGAAGCTCAGGGTGGCCCCCACGGAGCCGATGTTGGTAATGGTGAAGGTGGAGCCCGTCACCTCCTCAGGGGAAAGCCGCCCCTCCCGGGCCTTGGCCGAGAGCTCGGTGATCTCCTGGGCGAGTTCCAGGATGCTTTTCCGGTCCGCATCCCGCAACACGGGGACGATGAGCCCCCGTTCCGTGGCCACGGCTAGGCCCAGGTGGTAGTAGCGCTTGTAGACGATCTCCTGCCGCTCCTCGTCCAGGCTGGCGTTGAGCATGGGGAACTTCTTCAGGGCCCGCACCACCGCCTTGGCGATGAAGGGCAGGTAGGTGAGCCTTACCCCCTGGCGCTCGGCCTCGGGCTTCAGGCGCTCCCGCAGGGCCACCAGCTCCGTGAGGTCGGCCTCGTCCACGTTGAGGGTGCGCACGGTGTAGAGGTGGCTTTGCCAGAGGCCATGGGCGATGGTGCGGCGGATTCCCCTTAGGGGGACGCGCTCCTCCAGCCCCTCGTACCCCTTGGGGGGGGTGTACCGGGGCGGGGGAGGGAAGCCTGGAGGGAGGCTGGGGGCCTCCTTGGGGGCTTCCTGGGGGGGTGGGGCTGGCCTCGAGGCCCCCTGCTTGGCGGCGTAAGCCCGCACGTCCTCCACCCGCACCCTTCCTAAGGGCCCGGAGCCGGGCACGGCCTCTATGGGGATCCCTAGCTCCCGGGCCAGCTTGCGGGCGGCGGGGACGGCCAGGACCCGCCCCCCGGGACCCTTAGGCGCTTCGGGGGTAGGGGGGGTGGAGAGGAAGGGGTTTTTCACCGCCACCTGGGTGGGGTCGGGCTTGAAGAGGGAGAGGTCCTCCTTTTCCTCCTTGGCGGGCAACCCCGGCTCCACGATGGAGCGCTCCTCCCGGGCCTGCACAGGGGGTTCCACCCCTTCCCCCGGCTCGGCGAGGAGGGCGATAGGGGCGTGGACCTTGACCACCTCCCCCTCCCTCGCCAGCTTTTTCACCAGCACCCCTTCGTAGGGGGAGGGGAGCTCCACCGTCACCTTGTCCGTCATCACCTCCACGAAGGGTTGGTCCTTCTTGAGGTAGTCCCCTTCCGCCACCAGCCACTTGAGGATCTCGCCTTCCACCACGCTTTCGGCGAGTTCGGGCATGAGGATTTCCTTGGGCATAGGCCTCCTTAGGGCACGTCAGTAGTCTAACGCCCGCTTGGCCGCGTTCAGGATGCGGGTGACGGTGGGCAGGTAGAGCTTGTCCTGGGCGTAGGGGTAGGGGGTGTCAAAGCCCGCCACCCGGATGGGGGGGGCGAGGAGGAGGTCCAGGATGTCCTCGGCGATGGTGGCGGCCACCTCGCTGATGAAACTAGCGTGGCGGGGGGCATCGGAGACCAGGACCACCCGCCCCGTCTTGGCCACGGACTCCATCACCGCCCCATGGTCCCAGGGCATGAGGGTCCTGAGGTCCAGGACCTCGGCGGAAACCCCCGCTTTGGCCAGCTCCTCCGCCGCCTGCAAGACCTCGGGCATCACCGCGCCGTAGCCGATCAGGGTAATGTCCTTCCCCTCCCGCCTCAGGGCCGCCTGGCCCAGGGGCAGGACGTAGTCCTCCTCGGGTACCTCCTCCTTGAGCGAGCGGTAGAGGCGCTTGGGCTCCAGGAAGACGACGGGGTCCTCGTCCCGGATGGCGGCCTTGAGAAGTCCCTTGGCGTCGTAGGGGGTAGAGACGGCCACCACCTTGAGCCCGGCGGTGTGGACGAAGTGGGCCTCGGGGCTTTGCGAGTGGTGGTGCCCGCCCCTGACCCCACCCCCGGAGGGCATGCGCACCACCATGGGGGCGGTGAACTGTCCCCCGGAGCGGTAGCGGAGCTTGGCCGCCTGGCTCACCAGCTGGTCAAAGCCGGGGAAGATGTAGTCGGCGAACTGGATCTCCGCCACGGGCCTCAGGCCGTGGGCGGCCATGCCCAGGGCCGCCCCCACGATGGCCGCCTCGGAAAGGGGGGTGTCCATGACCCGGTCGGGGCCGTACTTCTGTAAGAGGCCCTCCGTCACCAGGAAGACCCCACCCCGCTTGCCCACGTCCTCCCCCAGGACCACCACCCGGGGGTCTTGGGCCATCTCCTCGTCCAGGGCCCGGTTCAGGGCCTGCACCATGGTCATGAGGGCCATGGCTACCTCCTAGAGTTCCTCCCGGAGGAGGGCTTCCTGGCGCTTTAGGTGCCAGGGCTTCTCGGCGAACACGTCCTCCAGCATCCACTCCGGGGGTACGGGCCCAGCCTCCTCGGCCTCCTTCAAGCCCCGTTCCAGCTCGGCGCGGATCTCCTCCTTCAGGTCCTCCTCCCACTCCAGGTTCCAGAGGCCTTGGGCCTCGAGGAACCGCTGGAACCGCCCGATGGGGTCCCGCTTCCGCCAGGCCTCCACCTCCTCCCTGGGGCGGTAGCGGGTGTCGTCGTCGGCGGAGGAGTGGGGGCCGTAGCGGTAGACCCGGAGTTCCACCAGGCTCGGCCCCCCGCCCATGCGGGCCCGCTCCACCGCCTCCTTCACCACGTAGTAGGCGGCCAGGACGTCCATCCCGTCCACCAGGTAGCCGGGGATGCCGAAGGCATGGGCCTTGTCGGCCAGGGTGGGGCTTGCCGTCTGGTGGCGGTAGTCCACGCTGATGGCGTAGAAGTTGTTCTCGGCGATGAAGACCGCGGGGGCTCCCTGCACGGCGGCGAAGTTGATGCCGGCGTACCAGTCCCCCTCGCTGGTGGCCCCGTCCCCGAAGGTGCAGACCGCCACCTGGCCGGTGCGCAGGAGCTTCATGCTGATGGCGGCCCCGGCGGCAGGGGGGACGTGGGAGGCGATGGGACTGGCCACGGTGAAGTAGTGGAGGGCCTTGGAGCCGGGGTGCTCGGGCATCTGGCGGCCCTTGTTGGGGTCGGCCTGGGTGGCCAGCATCTGGCCGAAGAGCTCCTTGGGGGGGATGCCCAGGGCCAGGGCCAGGCCGTGGTCCCGGTAGTAGGGGAAGACCCAGTCAAACCCCCGCCGGATGGCGTGGGCGATGGCCACCTGGGCGGCCTCGTGGCCGGCGGCGGGGGCGATGAAGCTGGTCTTGCCGGTGCGGATGAGGATGGTGTAGCGCTCGTCCAGCATCCGGGCCGCCAGCATGTCCCGGTAGAGGCGGCGCAGCTTTTCTTCCTCTAGGTCCAGGGGGAAATCCCCAAGCCACTCTCCCTTTTCCCCGATGAGCCTTATGGGCTCTGGGGTAAAGGGCTGGAACCGGTGGGTGTCCTTTACCATAAACCCTCCTTGCCGGCGCTTGTGGCGCCTCGAGCCCGCCCTGGGTAAGGGCCTGGGGGCTCTTTCGGGGTGGGGCTTGGTCCCACTTTCCCTTCGCCCCTGAGTATACCCTGGGGTTAGGCTAAGGCCTATGCGGCTTCGGGTGGTGGCGGTGGGCAAGCCCCGGCTGGCCTACGCCCGGCTAGGGGTGGAGGAGTACGCGGGCAGGATCGGGCGGTATGCCCCTTTGGAACTCCTCTTCGTCAAAGAGGCTAAGGACCTCCTGGCCAAGGCCGAGGGCCACCGCCGGGTGGTCCTGGACGAGCGGGGCAGGCTGTTTTCCACCCCCGAACTCCTCCGGCTCCTAAAGGGGTGGGAAGGGGAGCGGGTGGCCTTCCTGGTGGGCGGGGCGGAAGGGCATCCCGAGGCGGTGCGGCGGGAGGCGGACCTCCTCCTTTCCCTCTCCCCCCTGACCCTGCAGCACGAGCTGGCCCTTTTGGTCCTCCTGGAGCAGCTCTACCGCCTCCTCACCCTAAGGGCCGGCCACCCTTACCATCGGCCTTGAGGGGGCGGTATGACCTACGAGGCCTTCCTGGAGTTGGTGGCCCGGCTTTGGGACGAGATCCCCAAGGCCTTCAAGCGGGGGGTGCAGGGGGTGCACGTCCTGCCCCAGGCCAAGGGGGAGCCGGGCCTGGAAGGGGTATGGCGGCTTGGGGAGTACCTGGACCCCGGGCCCCCTTCGGCCCTGGGGGGGTTTGAGGGCTTGGGGCGGCACATCGCCCTCTACTACGGCTCCTTCCACCAGGTGGCCGGCCCTGGTTTTGACTGGGAAGGGGAGGTGTGGGAGACCCTGTTGCACGAGCTTCGCCACCACCTGGAGTCCCTGGCGGGCCGGGACGAGCTAGTGCGGGAGGACCTTAGGCGCCTGGACGCTTTTCGCCGGGGTGGGCAGGGGGAAGGGGGAGGCCGCTAGGGGCTTCCCCCAGGGGGCGGCGCTGGGCGAACCCCCCGGAGAGGGGGTGGTAGTGGGCCACCTCCGGCTCCCCCTCCTGCCAGCAGAGGAAGACCACCTCCCCCCCCAGCCGGGCAGGGAAGTCCACCAGGCCCCGTTCCAGGTCTTTGAGGAAGACCCCCAAGGAGGCCAGGTACCGGGCATCCGCCTCCAGGGAGCCGAGGAGGAAGCGGGCCTCCTCCTCCAGGGCCCGCCGCTCCAGGCCCCGGGCCTCGGGAAGCCTTCTTTGTACTTCCCTTAGCCCTTCCTGGGCCTGCCGCATCTGGGAGAGGACCCGCCGCAGCTCGGGGAGGAGGGCATCGGCCTCTTCCTTGGTGAAGATGCGGGCCAACATACCTGACCCTATCCTAGCACAGAGGATGAGGGAAATCTAAGCCTGGGGCACTCAATCCTGGGGGCGGAGGAGCTCCACCTCCCCTGCCCCCACCCGGACCCCCCCCACGCGGAGGCTCCCGTCGGGGAGGAGGTCCTCGGCCACGCCCTCCACGGGGCCCCTGGGGGTGTGGACCCGCACCCTCCGCCCCAGGGTGTAGGAGGCCCTTCGGTAGCGCTGGAGGAGGGCTTCCGGCTCCTCCAAGAGGGGGAGGAGGGCTTCCAGCCGCTCCAGAAAGGCCTCCAGGGCCTCCCTCCGGGAGAAGGGGGAGAACTCGGCCAGGGCCGCAGCCCCCGCAGGGGCCCAGGCTGCGTTTATCCCCACTCCCAGGAGGGCGTAGGCCACCTCCTCCCCCTCGGCCTTGGCCTCCAGGAGGATCCCCGCCAGCTTGCGACCGTCGGGGGCCAGGAGGTCGTTGGGCCACTTGAGCCCCCCCACGCCCAGGGCTTCCCAAAGGGCCAGGCCCGCGAGAAGGGGGAGAAGCCCCAAGGCAGGGAGGGGCAGCCTGGGCCGCAGGAGGAGGGAGAAGGTGAGGCTTGCCCCGGGGCGGCTCTCCCAGGGCCTCCCTTGCCGCCCCCGGCCCCGTTCCTGCACCTCGGCCAGGACCAGGGCGCCTTCGGGGGCCCCCTCCTCCGCCCAGGCCCGGAGGACGTCCTGGGTGCTGCCCACCCGGCCCAGGTAGCGGTAAGGGGTTCCCAGCCTGCCCCGGGGGTGGAAGAGGTGGGGGAGGGGGGTGCCGGGCTGGATGCGGTACCCCTTGCGGCCCACCTCCACGGGGAAGCCCTCCGCCTTTAGGGCCTTGGCCTCCTTGGCCACCGCGGCTCGGCTTACCCCGAGCCGCTTACCCAGGGCCTCGCCGCTTTGGTAGGCCTCGGTGAGGAGGGGGAGGAGGCCGGCCATCAGGCCAGTTCCACCTGGGAGAGGTCCCCCAGGATGAGGCGGTGGGCCCGGGGGAGGCCGTGGCGGCTTTGGACCTTCGCCCCTACCCCCAGGATGCTCTCCTGCAGGCGCAAGGCCACGTCCTCCAACACGGCGTAGTCCTCCAGGATGGAGTACTCCACCTCCGAGCGCATCACCCTGGCCCCGGGTCCCAAGGAGGTAAAGGGGCCGATGTAGGCGCCTTCCACCACCGCCCCCTCCCCGATGAAGGCCGGCCCGATGACCGTGCTCCCCACCACCCGGGCCCCTGGGGCCACCACCACCCGCCCGGTAAGGGCGCTCCCTTCCACCTCGCCCTCCACTTTGGGCAGGAGCTCCTCCAGGAGGAGGCGGTTGGCGTCCAGGAGGTCCCTGGGCCGGCCCGTATCCTTCCACCAGCCCTCCACCTCCACCCCCACCACCTCTAGGCCCCGGTCGATAAGGCCCTGGATGGCGTCGGTGATCTCGTACTCCCCCCGGGCCGAGGGCTTGAGGTCCTGGATGACCTCGAGGACCTCCGGGGTGAAGACGTAGACCCCGGCCACGGCCAGGTCCGAGGGGGGGTCCTTGGGCTTTTCCAGAAGGCGCACGATCCGCTTCCCTTCCAGCACCGCCACCCCGAACTGCCTGGGGTCTTCCACCCGCACCAGGGCGATGACCGCGCTCACCCCTTGGCGGAAGGCCTCGAGGAAGGGACGGATCCCCTTTTGGAAGAGGTTGTCCCCCAGGTAGAGGACGAAGGGGCTATCCCCCAGGAACCCTCGGGCCACGGCCACCGCATGGGCCAGGCCCTGGGGCTCCTCCTGGAGGACGTAGCGCACGGGGTAGCCGGCCAGGGCTTCTTGGATGTCTTTTCCCGTCTCCGGGGAGACCACCACCCCGATCTCCTCCACCCCGGCTTCCAGGAGGTTTTCCACCGCGTAGTGGATGATGGGCCGCCCCGCCACCCGGATCACGGGCTTGGGACGGGTGTGGGTGAGGGGGCGGAGGCGGGTGCCCCGCCCTGCGGCCAGGATCAGGCCCTTCATGGGGGGAAGTATACCCAAGTACAATAAGGGGGGACATGTCCAACGCCCTTACCCGGGTGGCCTACGCCTACGACCGCCTCCGGGCCTACCCGCCGGAGGTGGCAGGCCGCATCGCCACTGCCCTGGCCGCGGCCCTTCAGGGGAAGGGGGAAGACCCCGTACTCCTGGAACTGGGGGTGGGTACGGGGCGCATCGCCCTTCCCCTCATCGCCCGGGGGTACCGCTACCTGGCCCTGGACAAGGACCCCGCCATGCTGGAGGTCCTGCGGCAGAAGATCGCGGGGGCGGCCCGGAAGGTCCAGCTCCTGGAGGCGGACGCCCGGGCCATCCCCCTGCCCGACGAGAGCGTGCACGGGGTCATCGTGGTCCACTTCTGGCACCTCCTCCCCGACTGGCCCCGGGCCCTGGCCGAGGCCTTGAGGGTTCTGAGGCCCGGGGGGGTGCTCCTGGAAGGGTGGGACCAGGTGGAGGCCGAGGAGGAGTGGGCCCTGCAGGAACGCTGGCGGGCCCTGGTGGAGGCGGAAGGGATCCGGGTGGAGCGGGGCCTGCACCGAAGGCGCCTGGCGGAGGTGGAGGAGGCCCTGCGGCGCCTGGGCCTAAGGCCCAAGGCCCGCCAGGTGGTGGCCTGGCGGGAGGAACGCTCCCTAAGGGAGGCCCTGGAGGCCCTGGAGGAGCGGCTTTACTCCTTCACCCAAGGGGTGCCCCCGGAGGTCCACAGGCGGGTCATGCCCCGGCTCAAGGCCTGGGCCGAGGAGGCCTTGGGCCCCTTGGACCGCACCTTCCCCGTGGCCAAGAGTTTCCACCTGCGCACCTCCCGCCTGGGCTAGGGGTAGCCTATAGGGCATGAAGCGGCTTCGCTTCCGCACGCCCCAGGAGGGCTTTGTGAACGTCACGCGGGCGGTGGAGGAGGCCCTGGAGGGGCATACCGGCCTGGTTTACCTCTTCGTCCCCCACACCACCTGCGGCCTCTTGGTCCAGGAGGGAGCGGACCCCCAGGTGGCCCACGACCTCCTGGAGCGCCTGGCGGAGCTCGCCCCCCGCTTCCACCCCAAGGACCGCCACGCGGAGGGCAACACCCACGCCCACCTGAAAAGCCTCCTCACCGGGGTCCACCTCCTCCTCCCCGCCGAGGGAGGCCGGCTTAGGCTAGGCCGCTGGCAACAGGTCTTCTTGGCGGAGTTTGATGGGCCGCGGGAGCGGGAGGTCTGGGTCCGCCTCCTCTAGACCCAGCGCACCTCCTCCACGCTCCGCACCCCCTTGAGGGCCTGGACCAGGCTTTCCCGCTCCCCGTCCTGCACCGTGAGGCGGAGGCGGATGCGGGCCAGGGGGCCTAGGATGCGGGTTTCCGAGCCCAAGGCGCTCTTGCCCGCCTCGGCCACCACCTGCATCACGTCCCGGAGGAGTCCGGCCCGGTCCTGGGCCAGGACCTCGAGGGTGGCCACCTTCCCCCCTACCCCTTCCCAGTAGGCCCCCATCACCCGGTCGGCCTCCGGGCCCTGGAGGATGCGCCGCAGGTTGGGGCAGTCGGCCCGGTGCACCGTGACCCCCCGCCCCCGGGTGACGAAGCCCAGGATGGCGTCGCCCTTGGCGGGCTCGCAGCAGGAGGCCAGGCGGATGGGGGCCTGCAGGTCCTGCTCCAAGCGGATGCCCCACTGGTTCTTGGGCGGGGGCTTGGGTTTTTCCGGCTTGAGGAGGGCCTTGGGGTAGAGCTTCTCCGCCACCTGCTTGGGGGTGAGGCGGTTCAGGGCCAAGGCCAGGTAAAGCTCCTCCGGGGAAGGGGGGAGGCCAAGCCTCTTGGCCGCCTCCTCCAGCTGGCTGTCCGTGGGTTTAGGCAGGCCCTTCCGCTTCAGGTAGCGCTCCAGGAGGCCCTGGCCCCTTTCCAGGGTTTCCTGGCGCTCCTGGGCGCGGAAGTACTGGCGGATCTTGCTCTTGGCGCTCCGGGTCTTGGCGAACTCCAGCCAGCCCTTGGAGGGGTGGGCGTTTTTGGCGGTGAGGATCTCCACGATCTCGCCGTTTTGCAGCTCGTAGGAGAGGGGGACGATGCGGCCATTGACCTTGGCCCCCACCATGTGGTGGCCCACCTCGGTGTGGATGTGGTAGGCGAAGTCCACCGGGGTGGCCCCCTTGGGCAGGTTGATGATCCGCCCCTTGGGGGTGAAGACGAAGACCCGTCCCCCCAGGAGGTCCCGGGTAACCGCCTCCACGAACTCCCGGGAGCTGGAGAACTCCTGCTGCCACTCCTGGATGCTGCGGAGCCAGGAGATGCGCCGCTTCACCTCCTCGGGGTCGGTAAGCCCCTCCTTGTAAAGCCAGTGGGCGGCGATGCCGTACTCCGCCACTCGGTGCATCTCCCGGGTGCGGATCTGCACCTCCAGGGGCAGGCCCTCCAGGGCGATCACCGTGGTGTGCAGGCTCTGGTAGCCGTTGGGCTTGGGCACGGCGATGTAGTCCTTGACCCGCCCAGGAATGGGCTGCCAGAGGGCGTGGACCAGGCCCAGGACGTGGTAGCAGACCTGCTTTTCCCGAAGGGCCTGGCCCTCCTCCGTGGGGGCGGGCTTGGGGTCCAGGATGACCCGTACCGCCAGGAGGTCGTAGATCTGCTCCAGGGCCTTGCCCTCCCGCTCCATCTTCTTCCAGATGGAGTAGAGGTGCTTGGGGCGGCCCGTGACCTCAAAGCCCTGGAGCTGGGCCTGGAGGAGCTCGTCCTTCCTCAGGGCTTCCTCCAGGATGGCCATGGCCCTGTGGATCACCCGCTCCCGCGCCTCCTGGGTTTCCTGGATGCGGGAGAGGAGGGCGTGGTAGGCCTCGGGGTGGAGGTAGCGGAAGGAGAGGTCCTCCAGCTCCCACTTGAGCTGGCCGATGCCCAGGCGGTGGGCCAGGGGGGCATAGATCTCCAGGGTTTCCTGGGCGATGCGCCTTTGCTTGTGGGGGGGCATGTGCTCCAGGGTGCGGAGGTTGTGCAGGCGGTCGGCCAGCTTCACGATGATGATGCGCACGTCCTCCGCCATGGCGATGAACATCTGGCGGAGGTCCTCGGCCCGCTTCTCCTCCCCTTCCAGGTTGGCCAGCTTGTAGAGCTTGCTGACCTTGGTCTCCCCCTCCACGATGCGGCGCACCCCGGGGCCAAAGCGCCGCTCCAGCTCCTCCGGGGCCACGCCGCAGTCCTCCACGGTATCGTGCAGGAGGCCGGCGGCCACGGTTTCCGCGTCCATGCGCAAGGAGGCCAGGATCTCCGCCACCGCCACGGGGTGGGTGATGTAGGGCTCCCCGCTTTTGCGCAGCTGCCCCCGGTGGGCCTCCTCGGCGAAGAGGTAGGCCGCCTTCACCCCTTCCCGCTCCGCGGGGGATAGGTAGGCGAGCTGGGGTTCCAGGCGTTCCCAAAGGGTCAAGGCGCTTACCACTACCCTTTAGTGTAGCACTAGCGGGAAAGCTCCTGCAGGAAGGCGGAAAGGGCGCTTCGCTCCGTGAGGGCCACCAGGCCCTTCCCCTTCCAGGGAGCCAGGATCAGGGCCCGCTCCCCCATGAGGACCACCGCCGGGCCCCGTCCCCCGCCCAGGGCCTCGTTCAGGCGGTCCAGGGCCCGGCGGAAGTTTTCCAGGGCTTCCTTGGGCAGGGGAAGGGCCTCGTCCAAGAAGCCCAGGACCTCCACCCCCGGGAGGCGCAGGGGAGATAGGTCCTGGGGTTTTTCCCCCTGGTCAAACACCCCCAGGAGGGCCTCGAGGTCCGCTCCCCGGATCTCCTTCAGCACGCTCTTGGCGGCCTCCTGCTCCTTTTCCAGCTCCCGTAGCAGCTCCTCCGCCTGGCCCAGGGTCTTTTCCACCTGGAGAAGGCCCTGGGGGCCCAGGCGGGGTAGCTTCTCCTGGGCGCTTCTTAACACCTCCCGCAGGGGCCTGAGGCGGCGGGCGGTTTCGCTTTGAAAGCCCTGGAGGCGGGCCTCGGCCTGGAAGAAGGCGGTGAGGCGGGTGAAGAGCTCTTCCCGTTTGGCCTCCAGGCGGCGCTTCAGGGCCTGGAGGGCCCGGGCGATGGGGGCCGGGTCGGGCAGGGGCTTGCCCTTTTCCTCCTCCAGGGCCCGGAGCACCCCCTCCCCGCCAAAGCCGCGGAAGCGCTCCGCCAGGGCCTGGAGCCGGGAAAGCTCCTCCAAGGCCTCCTGCCGCCGGCGGGCCCGGGCCTCGGCCAGGCGGGCTTCCAGCCCCTCCAGGTCGGGAAGTTCCCCTTGGGCCAGGCGGGCCTCGGCGGCCTCCACCTCGGCCCCTAGGCCCAGGGCCTCGGCCTCGAGGCGGAGGGCCTTGAGGCGGCTTCCCGCCTCCGCCAGCTTGGCCCTTAGGGCGGCCTCCTCCCCTTGGGCCTTGAGGAGCTCGGCGTAGCGGGCCTGGATCCGGGCAAGCCCCTCGGCCAAGGCCTCTTTGGCCAGGGCCCTAAGTTCCTCGGCCAGGGGGCGGAAGGCCTCCCCCTTTCCCGTCAGTTCCCTGAGGAGCCCCTCCCGGGCTTCCTCCAGCCGCCTTTCCTCCTGGGCCTGGCGGCGGGCCTCTTCCTCCAGGCGCCGCAGCTCCTCCTCCAGGGGGAGGAGGTCGGGGTAACCCCCTTCGGCCAGGGTTTCCTCGGCCAGGCGCAAGGCCCCCTCCAGGGGGACCTTGGCCTTCTGGGGAAGGGGGAGGGTGCGCAGGGCCTCCTGGAGCTGGATAAGCCGGGCCCGCCTCTCCGCTCGCAGGTTGCGCTCGGCCTCCTGCAGGGCCGCCTCCAGCTCCCGAAGCTTCTCCCCTGCAGGGGTGCCGGCCTCGAGGAGGGCCTCCACCTCGGCCAGGAGGGGGCTCACCGTGGCCCGCCCCAGGAGCTGGCCGTACCGGGCCAGGAGCTCTTCCAGCTTCCGCCTTTCCTCCTCCACCTCCAGGGCCTGGATGCGCTGGCTGGCCTCCTCGGGCAGGGCCTCCAGGTCCACCACCAGCTCCCCCTCCAGCTCCGCGGCCTCTTCCACGGTGACGAAGACGTCCGTGGGGTGCTTGGGCCCCTCCTCCACCTCCTGGGTTTCGAAGACGATCTCCGGCAGGGTGGGGGAGCGCACCGCGCTGGACTCCAGGAGCTTGCGCAGCTCCAGGGCCAGGCTCCGGGCCCGCTCCACCTCCGCCTGGGCCAGAAGGCCTTCGGCGTGGGCCTGGCGCACGGTTTCCACCAGGTTCTCCAGCCGCCTTACCTTGGGCCCCCCCAGGTGGCGCACCCGCTCCAAGGACTCCTCCAGGTGGGCCAGGTCCTTGGCCTGGCGCAGGAGGGCCTCCTCCAGTTTCTCCTCCAGGGCCTCCAAGAGCGCCTGCCCCTCGGCCATAAGCCTGGGGTCCTCCCCCTGGCGCAGCCGGTTCACCAGGGCCCTGAGCCGGGCCACCTCCGGCCAGTCCACGTAGAGGCCGAAGCGCTTCAGGCCCCCTTCCAGCTCCTCCAAGGAGCCCCCTTGGCCCTCCAAGCGGGCCAGTACCCCCTCCACCACCCGCCGGGCCTCCTCGGGGCGCATACGGGCCTGGAGTTCGCGGAAGACCAGGCCCTTGAGCAAAAAGGCCCCGTCCTTGGGGGTGAGCTCGGCAGGCCGCTTCCCTAGCCGCTTTAGCCCCTCTTCCAGCACCGCCTCCGCCCTCGGCCCCAGGTGGGGGCGGAGGGCCTCCAGGATCTCCCCGTGGACGTCCGGCATCCCCTTTAGCCTACACCCCCTTTTCCAGCCTTAGGGGTTCGCCGAAGTAGACCTTCTGGTGGGGGTAAGGGATCTCAATCCCCTCCCGGTCCAGGCGGTTTTTGATGCGGCGGCGGAACTCCCGGGCCACCGGCCACTGCTGGGCGGGCTTGGTGCTGAAGAGCACCCGGAGGACCACCCCGCTTTCCCCTAGGGCCTGGACCCCCAGGACCTCAGGGGCCTCGGTGAAGCGCTCCCGCCACTCGGGGTCCCCATGGAAGCGCTCCACCTCGTCCCGGAGCACCGCCAGGACCCGGTCCAGGTCCTCCTTGTAGGCCACGCTCACGTCCACCACCGCCCGGCTCCACTCCTGGGTGAGGACGGTCACCTGGCGCACCTCGGAGTTGGGGAGGAAGTGGACCCGGCCCTCCAGGTCGCGCAGCACCGTGAGCCTCAGGGTGAAGCGCTCCACCTGGCCGCCCACGTTGCCGATCTGCACGATGTCCCCCACCCCGTACTGGTCCTCCAGCAGGATGAAGAAGCCGTTGAGGAAGTCCCGGATTAGGTTCTGGGCGGCAAAGCTCAGGGCGAGCCCCGCCACCCCTGCCCCCGCCAGGAGGGCGGTGACGTTGAGGCCCAGGTTGGAGAGGAGGAGAAGCCCACCCAGGACCAGGACCGTGCCCTTGAGGACGGATTCGGAAACCGCCCGCAGGGTACGCCGCCGCACCGCCTCCCGGGTGAGGGCCTCCTCGGGCTCGGGGAGGCGGGCCAGGAGGAGGGGGATGAGGCGGTAGGCCAGAAAGGTCAGGCCCAAGACCGCCAAGACGGCAAGCCCCCGGGCCCCCAGCCATAGGGTGAGGGCCTTCCCCCAGGAGGCGAAGGGCTCGTGAGGAAGGCCCAGGGCGTGGGCCAGGTAGCTGAGGGCGGCCAGAAGGACCATCCCCCACCACCCGTAGCCTAGGAGCTGGAACAAGCGGTTGTCCCGCGCCGTGGGGGTGAGGCGGCCCAACAAGTTCAGGGCCCGGGCCCCGTACCGTCCCAGGACCAGGGCCAGGAGGAGGGTGAGGGCAAGCTGGAGCAGGGTCGCCATGGGGTGAATATACAAAGGGGTTTCCCCGTATAGTGAAGGCCATGGAAGGGCACGTACCCGAGCCCACCTTTACCCTCGAGGGCTGGCACATCCTCCACGATTTCCGCCACCTGGACTACCCCGCCTGGCAGCAGGCCCCCTTGGCGGAGCGGCGGGCGGCCTGGGAGGAGGTACGGGCCCTCCTCGCCGCCTGGCGGGAGGTGGAGGCGGAGGGGAAGGGCTCTTTTGGGGTCTACCAGGTGGTCACCCAGAAGGCGGACCTCCTCTTCCTCAACCTCCGCCCCGACCTGGAGGCCCTGTTGGGGGTGGAGGAAGGCCTCAACAAAAGCCGCTTTGCCCGTTACCTGCGCCCGGCCTACGGCTTCTATTCCGTGGTGGAGCTGGGGAGCCAGACCGGACCCCTGGACCCCGAGGCCCCCTATGTGAAGCCCCGCCTGACCCCCAAGGTGCCCAAGTCGGGCTACGTCTGCTTCTACCCCATGAACAAGCGCCGGGAGGGGCAGGACAACTGGTACATGCTCCCCGCCCGGGAGCGGGCAGCCCTGATGAAGGCCCACGGGGAGACGGGGCGGAAGTACCAGGGGAAGGTCTTGCAGGTGATTAGCGGCGCCCAGGGGCTGGACGACTGGGAATGGGGGGTGGACCTCTTCAGCGAAGACCCCCTCCAGTTCAAGAAGATCGTCTACGAGATGCGCTTTGACGAGGTGTCCGCCCGCTTTGGCGAGTTCGGCCCCTTCTACGTGGGCCGCTACCTCTCCGAGGAGGCTTTGGCCCGCTTCCTGGGGGTAGACTGAGGCATGCTTTGGGCCTTTAGCCTCTTCCGCCTCCTGCCGGAGTTCCGCCGCCTCGAGGCGGAAGTCCAGGAGCACCTGAAGGAGGAGCTATCAGGGCTTTTCGCCCGCTGGCAGGCCAAGGGGGGTTTCCTGGCCCTCTACAGCCTGGTGGGGCTTTCCGCCGAGGCGGACCTCCTCCTCTGGCAGGGAGCCGCGGACCTGCGGGCCTTCCAGGCCTTGCGCCGGGAGATGCACCGCACCCGCCTCCTGGGATACCTGGAGCCCGTGGCCCTTTACCTGGACCGAGGGGAAGGGAAGCCCGGACCGGGGTTTTTGGCCCTCTTCCCCTTTGGCCTGGAGGGGGATCCCCCGGAGGGGGTTAGGGTCTTCCGCGGGGAGAACCTCCTGGCCCTGGAAGGGCCTCCGGAGCCCCTCTTCCCCTTGGCCTTGCGCCAAGGCGGCCACCTGGGGGCGTACAGGACCCCCAGGGAGGCCCTGGACGAGCTTTAGCCTGCGGCCCAAAGGGCCACGCCGCCGAAGAGCCCAAGGCCCAGGAGGAGGGTCAAGAGGGCTACCCGCCGGGTCTTGCGCAGGAAAAGGCCCAATAGCAGCCCGGTGAGGCTGAGGAGGGCCAGGAGGGAAGCGGAAAGGTCCAAAACCCATCTCCAGGCCCCCGGCGTGTCCCGGCCCTTGTGCAGGTCGTTGAGGGCGGCCACCAGCCCGGCCTCGCTGAGGGTCAGGGTGTAGGCCCCCGTCCTGGGGTCCACCTGGACATCCGCCCCATACCCGGGGGCCCGGAAGGAAAGCCAGGCCGTCCCGCCGCTTTCCCCGTGCTCGGCCACCCGCCCCCGGAGGCCGAGGCTCCGCAGGTCCTCCGCCAGGGCCAGCCAGGCCACCTTCTCCCCTTCCAGGTAGGGCGCATGGGGCAAGGTGCCGGAAAGCTTCCGCACCCTTCCCTCCCCAAACCACTCCGGGTGGTTCAGGGTGAGGCCGGTGAGGGCGAAGAAGAGCATGGCCAGGAGGGAAAACATGGAAAGGTAAAGGTGCAGGCCCCGGGCCCAGGTGTAGAGCCGGGTCCGCCAAGGGCTGGCCCCCAGCTTAGGCCTTCTTGCCGTAGTCAAGGGCCACCTCCACCAGCTCCCCCCTCAGGGAGTAGCTCTTCTGAAAGGCCTTCTCGCCCAGCTCCACCTTCTCCCGGAAAAGCTCGTAGGGGCCATGTTCCCGGGCGTACTCCACGCAGAGGTAATAGTTGCCCTGGGCCACGGCCTGGCCCCGTTCGTCCTTCCCGTCCCAGGCCACGGTGTACCGGCCTGGGGGCCGGGTGGGGCCGGAGAGGGTGCGCATGGCTTCCAGGCTGCCCAGGCTGAAGTAGCGCCGGAGCTCGTTCCACCACCGCTCCCCCTTCCCCGGCATGAGGAAGAGGGCCAGGGTCCGCACCAGGTGGCCCCGCTCGTCCTCCACGTAGACGGCCAGGTAGGGGGCGCGGTAGCGCAGCCCCCCGCCCCCGTAGGCGAAGCTGACCCTGAGCTCCATCCCCGGGGGCCAGGGCTTCCCCTGGGCCCGGACCAGGCCCAGGGCCAAGACCCCTCCCAGGACCCGCCTGAAGAAGCTCCTCCGGCTGTAGTAGCGCCTAAGCATCCTTCCCTCCCTCTGGGCAGGGCACGGGGCCTTGGGGGCCGAAGAGGTACCCTTGGGCGCCAAACCCCTTTAGGACCGCCCCCGCCTCCCGCCCCAGGACGAAGAGGGCCTTGGCCAGGCCGTCGGCCAGGAGGGCGCTGGGGGCTTGGACCGTGGCCTGGAGGCCAGGGGCGGGCTTCCCCGTGCGGGGGTCCAGGAGGTGGGCTCCCCGGTGGCGCACCCCGCTGGTGGCCACCCCTCCTTCCCCCAGCTTCAGGATCAGGGCCGGGGGGGCGTTGTCCGGGCCTCTGGGGGCCTCCACCCCCACCGCCGCCCAGCCCGGTCCCTTGCGGGCCAGGTCCCCCCCCAGGTTTACCAGGGCCGCCCGGGCCCCGGCCCTCAGGGCGGCCTCCGCGGCCCGGTCGGCCATGTACCCCTTGGCCAGGCCGTCCAGGTCCAAGGGGGCCAGGACCTCCACCTCCTCCCCGTGAAAGCGGAGGGCCTCCCCCCCGTGCCGGGGGGCGGGGTGGAAGGCCCCGCCCGTGGCCTCCTGAAGCCTCAGGGCCCAGGCCAGGACCTCCCGGAGTTCGGGGCTTGGCCTCCCCCCGCCCTGGCGCACCAGGCGGGTGAGCTCGCTTTCCCGGTAGCGGCTGAAGAGGCCTTCCAGACGCTCTATCTCCGCCACCACCGACCGGAAGGCCATCCCCTTGCGCCAAGGAGGGGCCAGGAGCTGGACCTCCAGGAAGCTTCCCAGGACGCCTTCCCATCTGGCCCCGTACCTGCCCATGCCCCCAAGGGTAGGGGAAGGCGGTTAGGGAAGGGTTAGGGGGGGCGGTAACCCCGGCCTAACCCGAGGGGGGCATACTGGAAGCGTGCAGATGCTCCTTTTGGAGGACGAGCCCCACCTGGGCCGGGCGGTGGAGGGGGCCTTGCGGGCCCAGGGCTACGGGGTGCGCTGGGCCAAGGGCCTCGAGGAGGCCCGGGAGGCCTTTTGCGAGCTGGAGCCCGACCTTTTGGTCCTGGACGTCCGCCTGCCCGAGGATCCCGATGGGGGGTTCCGCCTGGCCCAGGAGGCGCGGCAGGCGGGCTACAAGGGCCCCATCCTCTTCCTCACCGCCCGGGATGCCCTGGAGGACCGGGTGCAGGGCCTGGACCTGGGGGGGGACGACTACCTGGTGAAGCCCTTCCACCTGGAGGAGCTCCTGGCCCGGGTGCGGGCCCTGTTGCGCCGGGTGGCCGAGGTGAAGGAAAGCCGGGTGCGCCTGGGGCCTTTGGAGGCCGACCTGGCGGGCCGGGCGGTCTACCTGGCCGGACGGCGGGTGGACCTTTCCCTGAGGGAGTTCGCCCTGCTGGAGGTCTTCCTCCTGCACCCGGGGCGGGTTTTTTCCCCGGAGGAGCTGGCGGAGCGGGTTTTCGGGGATGGGGAGAAGGTGGGGGCGGTGAAGGTCTACGTCCATTACCTGCGGCAGAAGCTCCATCCCGAGGTGGTGCGCACCGTCCCCGGGGGGTACCGGCTTGGGCATGAGCCTTAGGACCCGGCTGGCCCTCTTCCTGGCCTTGGCCGTGGGGCTAGCCCTCCTCTTCCAGGGCGGGCTCAGCTACCTGGCCTTTAGGCGCCTGGTGGAGGCCGATCTGGACCAGTCCCTCTTCCTCTACGTCCACGCCCTTTCCGAGGGGCGGAGGCCCCCCAGGGGGGAGTTCGCCTTCCGCCTGGTCCAGGGGGAGGAGCGGCAGGAAAGCGCCAACTTCCCCCCCCTGCCCGACCTCCCCCCCGGGGCCTACTGGCGGGAGGGGTGGCGGGTCCTGGCCCTGGAGGTCCCGGGGGGGACCCTCACCGTGGCCCGGTACGATCCGGGGGCCGCGGCGGCCCTGCGCAACTTCCGCCTGGCCCTCCTGGGGGTGGGGGGGGTCCTTACCCTCCTTTTCGCCCTCTTGGCCTCGAGCCTGGCGGGGGTGGCCCTGAGGCCCCTGGCCCGCCTCACCGAGGTGGCCCGGCGGGTGGCGGACTCGGGGGACCTGTCCCACCGGGTGGCCCCGGAGGGCGGGGGGGAGCTCAAGGCCTTGGCGGAGAGCTTCAACCACATGCTGGAGCGGCTTGGGGCCTTTTTGGAGCGGGAGCGCCGCTTCACCCGGGACGCGGCCCACGAGCTCAGGACCCCGGTGGCCGCGGCCCTGGCCCAGCTGGAAGCGGCGGAGGCAGGCTACCTTTCCCGGGAGGAGGCCCTGGCCGCGGCCAAGGAGGAGCTTTTGCGCATGAAGCGCCTGGTGGAGGCCCTCCTGGTCCTGGCCCGGGAGGGACGGGTGGAGCGGGTGGCCCTGGACCTGGCGGCCCTGGCCCAGGAGGAGGCCAGGGCCTTCGGGGTCCCCTACCGGGGCCCGGAGGCCCTGCCCTTCCTGGGGGACCCCCTTCTCCTCGCCCAAGCCCTGAGGAACCTCTTGCACAACGCCTTCCTGCACGGGGAGGGCCGGGGGGTGGAGGTGGGGCTTTGGACGGAAGGCGGCGAGGCGGTCTTGGAGGTGAGGGACCAGGGGCCCGGCATGCCGGAGGCGGCCCTCAAGGAGGCGGGCCGGCCCTTCTTCCGCACCTCCCGCAAGCCGGGGGAGGGGCTTGGCCTCTCCGTGGCCAAAAAGGTGGCCGAGGCCCACGGGGGACAGCTTTTCCTCCTCCCAGGGAGCCCGTCCGGCCTGGTGGCCCGCCTGCGCCTGCCCCTCAACGCCCCTAGCGCAGGCGCTTCAGGGCCTCCTTGATGAGCTCCTGGGCCTTGGCCCCTGGGTTTTGGGCCAGGAGGTCCAGGACCACGGCCCGGGCCTGGCCCTCCTTGAAGCCCAAGGCGGCCAGGGCCAAGACGGCCTCCTCGGCGGCGGCGCTTTCCACCTTTGCCCCAATGGCCAGGTGGGGCGGCACCTTGCCCTTGAGCTCCAGGGCGATCCTTTCCGCCAGCTTCCTTCCCACCCCGCTGGCTGAGGTGAGGAGCCTTACGTCCCCTTCCGCCAGGGCCTGGGCCAGAAGCCTGGGGGGAAGGGCGGAGAGGAGGGAAAGGGCGGCCTTGGGCCCCACCCCGTTCACGGAGAGGAGGAGTTCAAAGAGGCTTAAGCTTTCCTCCTCGGGGAAGCCATAGAGGGCCAAGCCCTCCTCCTTGAGCTGGAGGTGGGTGTGGACCGCCACCTCTTCCCCTTCCCGCAGGCCCTGGACGAAGGAAGGGGGGGCCTGCACCTGGAACCCCACCCCCCCCACCAGGAGGAGGAAGCTCCCTTCCCCCTTGCGCAGGACCACGCCCTTGAGGTAGCGGACCATCTAGCGGCCCTGGAAGCGGGGCGGGCGCTTTTCCCGGAAAGCCCTCACCCCTTCCTCGTGGTCCAGGGTGCGCCCGGCCTCCCCCTGGAGGACGGCCTCAAGGGCCAAGGCCTCGGGGAGGGAGAGCCGGTGGCTTTCCAGGAGGAGCCTGCGCGTGAGCACGTAGGCCCGGGTAGGCCCCTGGGCCAGCTCCTGGGCCACGGCCAGGGCCTCCTCCAAAAGCTTTTCCGCCGGCACCACCCTGTGCACCAGGCCCAGGGCCAGCGCCTCCTCCGCCGAGAGCCTGGGGGAGAGGAGGAGGAGTTCCTGGGCCTTGGCCAGGCCCACCAGGCGGGGGAGAAGAAAGCTCATGCCGGAGTCCGGCACCAGGCCGATGCGCACGAAGGCGGTGCTGAAGCTGGCGCCGTCCGCGGCCATCCGGTAGTCCCCCCAAAGGGCCAGGCTCATCCCCGCCCCCGCCGCGGGCCCGTTCACCGCTACCACCAGGGGCTTTTCCAGCCGGCTCAAGGCCTCCACCACCCGGTTGTAGCGGCGGAGGTGGGCCTCGTAATCGGGCTTTTCCTCCCCGAACTCCGTGAGGTCCTGCCCCGCGGAAAAAGCCCGCCCCGCCCCCGTGAGGAGGACGGCCCGCACCTCTTGGTCCTGGTTGGCCTCCTGGAGGGCGGCCCAGAGTTCCTCCAGGACCTCCCCGGTGAGGGCGTTGAGCCTTTCGGGTCGGTTCAGGGTGAGGAGGAGGACCCCTCCTTGGCGCTCCTTCTGCACCATGGCCCCATTGTAAAGGACCGGGACACCTACACCGGATTTTGGTGTAGGGTAGGTAGGGGGTATACGCCCCCGGGAGGCAGGATGGAGCTCACGCTGGAAAGCCAAGGTTACCTGGAGGCCCTCTACCGGGCTTACCTGGAGGATCCCTTTGCCCTGCCAGAGGAGTGGCGGCGCTACTTCTCCGCCCTCACCCTGGAGGATGGGCGACGAGAACGCCCCGCCCCCAGCCTTCCCGCAGCCGAGGCGGTGGACCTGGCCTTCCTCCTCAAGGTGGAGCGCCTGGTCCAGGCCTACCGGGAGCTGGGACACCTGGCGGCGGCCATAGACCCCTTAGGCCGCCCCCGGCCCAGGCCCCAGGCCCTTTCCCTCGAGGCCCACGGCCTTTCCCCGAACGACCTCCCCCGGCCCCTCCCCCCCCTCTTCGGCGCCCCCACCCTGGGGGCCTTGGTGGAGCGCCTGGAAAGGGTCTACCTGGGCCCGGTGGGGTTTGAGGTGGCCCATGTGGCCCCCGAGGAGCGGGCCTGGCTTTTGGCCCAGATCGAGGCCCCCTGGTCCAAGCCCGCCCCTGAGGTGCGCCGCCGCGTCCTGGAGGCCCTCATGCAGGCCAGCCTCTTTGAGGCCTTCCTGCAGCGGAAGTACCTGGGGGCCAAGACCTTCAGCGCCGAAGGGCTGGAAAGCCTCATCCCCCTCCTCAAGGAGGCGGTGGTGGAGGCGGCCCGGCTGGGGGTTAGGGAGGTGGTCCTGGGCATGGCCCACCGGGGCCGGCTGAACGTCTTGGCCAACGTGGTGGGCAAGCCCTTTGAGCGCATCTTCCGCGAGTTTGAGGAGATCTTCCCCGAGGGCTACGCCGGGGACGTGAAGTACCACCTGGGCTTCTCCCGGGACCTGGAAACCCCCTATGGCCCGGTGCACGTGTCCCTGAACTTCAACCCCAGCCACCTGGAGTTCGTCAACCCCGTGACCCTGGGGCGGCTTCGCGCCAAGCAGGACCGCTTCGGCGACCGGGAGAGGAAGCGGGGCCTGGCCATCCTGGTCCACGGGGACTCGGCCTTCATCGGGGAGGGGATCGTCCAGGAAACCCTGAA
This sequence comes from Thermus sp. CCB_US3_UF1, assembly GCF_000236585.1. Classification (NCBI taxonomy): domain Bacteria; kingdom Thermotogati; phylum Deinococcota; class Deinococci; order Thermales; family Thermaceae; genus Thermus; species Thermus sp. CCB_US3_UF1. Next base: position 2,023,633 of record NC_017278.1, on the reverse strand, counting down.
CCTTTCCCAACTCCCCGGCTACCGGGTGGGGGGCACCCTCCACGTGGTGGCCAACAACCAGCTGGGCTTCACCACCAACCCCGAGGAGTACACCTCCTGCCGCTACCCCACGGACATCGCCAAGATGGTGGGGGCCCCGGTCTTCCACGTCAACGCCGAGGCCCTGGACGAGCTCCTCTTCGCCCTGGGCCTGGCCCTGGCCTACCGCAGCCGCTACGGCAAGGACGTGGTCCTTGACCTGGTGGGCTACCGCCGCCGCGGCCACAACGAGACCGACGAGCCCACCTTCACCCAGGCCCCCATGTACGCCCTCATCGCCAAGAAGCCCGAGCCCTGGAAGGTCTACGCGGAAAGGCTTCTGGCGGAAGGGGTGGTGGCCGAGGAGGAGCTCAAGGCCCTGGAGGGGGCCTACCTGGAGCGCCTGGAGAGCGAGTTCGCCCGGGTCAAGGCCGAGCCCGGCCCTGTGGTGCCCCACGGGCTTTCCGGCCTCTGGCAGGGGTACGTGGGGGGGGCGGACCACCAGGTGCCCGAGGCGGAGACCGGGGTAGCCAAGGAGGCCCTCAAGGGGCTTCTGGTACGGCTTAGTTCGGTTCCCGAGGGCTTCCAGGTCCACCCCAAGCTCAAGCGCTTCCTCGAGGCCCGCCTGGAGATGGCCGAGGAGAAGCGCCCCGTGGACTGGGCCACCGCCGAGGCCCTGGCCTTCGCCACCCTGGCGGCGGAGGGGCACCGGGTGCGCCTCACGGGCCAGGATGCCCTGCGGGGCACCTTTACCCAGCGCCACGCCGCCCTGTACGATTACCAGACGGGTAAGCCCTACATCCCCCTGCAGCACCTGGCCGAGGGGCAGGCGGAGGTGGAGATCCACAACTCCCCCCTCTCCGAGGCCGGGGTCCTGGGCTTTGAGTACGGCTACAGCCTGGACTACCCCGAGGGCCTCGTCCTTTGGGAGGCCCAGTTCGGGGACTTCGTCAACGTGGCCCAGGTCTACATTGACCAGTTCCTGGCCAGCGCCGAGGCCAAGTGGAACCGGCTTTCCGGCCTGGTCCTCCTCCTGCCCCACGGCCTCGAGGGCCAGGGTCCCGAGCACTCCTCGGCCCGGCTGGAGCGCTTCCTGCAGCTCGCGGCCCGGGACAACCTCCAGGTGGCCTACCCCACCACCCCCGCCCAGTTCTTCCACCTCCTGCGCCGCCAGGTCAAAAGGCCCATCCGCAAGCCCCTCATCGTCATGACCCCCAAAAGCCTCCTCCGCCACCCCGAGGTGGTCTCCAGCCTGGAGGAGTTGGCCAAGGGCCGCTTCCATAAGGTGATCCCCGAGCGGGTCAAGGGGGCCAGGAAGGTCCTCCTCACCTCGGGCAAGGTCTACTACGACCTGTTGCAGAAACGGCGGGAGCTCAGGGCGGAGGACGTGGCCCTCCTGCGGCTGGAACTCCTCTACCCCTTCCCCGAGGCGGAGCTTCAGGAGGCCCTAAGCCCCTACCCCAAGAAGACCCCGGTGGTCTTCGTCCAGGAGGAGCCCGTGAACCAGGGGGCCTGGTGGTACCTCTCCGCCCGCTTCTGCGGGGAGATCTACGGCCACCCCTTCTCCGTGGTGGCCCGGCCCGAGTCCCCAAGCCCCGCCGTGGGTTCCTCCAAGGTGCACAAGCTGGAGCAGGAAGCGCTTTTGGAAGAGGCCCTTAAGTAAGGGAGGTAGAAGGTGCAGGAACTCAGCGTGCCCTCCGTGGGCGAGAGCATCGTGGAAGTGGAGATCGGCGCCTGGCTGAAGCGGGAGGGGGAGGCCTTCGCCCAGGACGAGCCCCTGGTGGAGCTCATCACCGACAAGGCTACCCTGGAGCTCCCCGCCCCCTTCGCCGGTACCCTAAAGCAGATCCTGAAGCGCACCGGGGAAACGGCCCGGGTGGGGGAGGCCATCGCCCTCCTCGAGGCGGGGGTGGCGGCGGCTGCCCCCGCCCCCAAGCCCCCCGTGGAGGCGGCGGAGGCGGCCCCAGCCCCGGAGGGTCCTTTGGCCATGCCTGCCGCCGAACGGCTCATGCGGGAGAAGGGGGTTTCCCCGACGGAGGTCCAGGGCACGGGCCTGGGAGGGCGGATCCTCAAGGAGGACGTGGCCCGCCACCTGGAAGCCCGCCAGGTCCCTGAGCCTCCGGCCTACGCCCCGCCCCCGGCCCCGGCGCCAGCCTCCCCGGACAAGCCCTGGCGGGTGAGCGAGGCCGTCCCCATGACCCCCCTGCGCCGCCGCATCGCCGAGCGCCTCCTCCTGGCCCGGCAGACCACGGCCATGCTCACCACCTTCAACGAGGCCGATATGTCCGCGGTCATGGCCCTTAGGAAGGAACTCGGGGAGGCTTTCCAGAAGAAGCACGGGGTGAAGCTGGGCTTCATGAGCTTCTTCGTCAAGGCCGTGGTCCAGGCCCTGAAGGAGATCCCCGAGCTCAACGCCGAGATCCGCGACAACACCATCGTCTACCACCGCTACTACGACATCGGCATCGCCGTGGGCGGCGGGGAGGGGCTGGTGGTCCCGGTCCTCCGCGATGCTGACCGCCTTTCCTTCGCCGAGATCGAGCGGCAGATCGCCGACTTCGCCGAGCGGGCCCGCAGCAAGAAGCTCAAGCCCGAGGAGCTCATGGGGGGCACCTTCACCATCACCAACGGGGGGATTTACGGCTCCTTGAACTCCACCCCCCTCCTCAACCCGCCCCAGGTGGGGATCCTGGGCATGCACGCCATCCAGGAGCGGCCCGTGGCCCGGGAGGGCCAGGTGGTGATCCGGCCCATGATGTACCTGGCCCTCTCCTACGACCACCGCATCGTGGACGGGCGGGAGGCGGTGACCTTCCTGCGGCGGGTGAAGGAGCTCATCGAGAACCCGGTGCGGCTTCTCCTGGAGGTCTGAGGTGGACTACGATCTCCTGGTCATCGGGGCGGGCCCCGGGGGGTATGTGGCCGCCATCCGCGCGGCCCAGCTGGGGATGAAGGTGGGGGTGGTGGAGAAGGAGGCGGCCCTTGGGGGGACCTGCCTGCGGGTGGGGTGCATCCCCTCCAAGGCCCTTCTGGAGACCACCGAGCGCATCTACGAGGTGAAAAAGGGTCTCCCGGGGGCCAGGGTCAAGGGCCTGGAGCTGGACCTCCCTGGCCTCATGGCCCACAAGGACAAGGTGGTCCAGGCCAACACCCAGGGCATCGCCTTCCTCTTCAAGAAAAACGGCATTGCCCGCCACCAGGGGCGGGCGCGCTTCCTTTCCGAAAGGAAGGTTCGGGTGGAGGAGACGGGGGAAGAGATCTCGGCCCGCTACATCCTGGTGGCCACCGGGAGCGCCCCCCTGATCCCCCCCTGGGCGGAGGTGGACCATGAGCGGGTGGTGACCTCCACCGAGGCCCTCTCCTTCCCCGAGGTCCCTTCCCGCCTGGTGGTGGTGGGGGGTGGGGTGATCGGCCTGGAGCTCGGGGTGGTCTGGCACCGCCTGGGGGCGGAGGTGGTGGTCCTGGAGTACCTGGACCGGATCCTGCCCACCATGGACGCCGAGCTTTCCCGGGCGGCGGAAAAGGTCTTCAAGAAGGAAGGGCTTGCCATCCGCACCGGCGTGCGGGTGGCCTCGGTGCGGCCCGCGGGCCGGGGGGCCCGGGTGGAGCTGGAAGGGGGGGAGGTCTTCGAGGCCGACCGGGTCCTCCTGGCCGTGGGCCGCAGGCCCTACACCGAGGGCCTGGACCTGGAGAAGGCGGGCCTGGCCACAGACGAACGGGGCCGGATCCCCGTGGACGAGCACCTGCGCACCCGCATCCCCCACATCTACGCCATCGGGGATGTGATCCGGGGGCCCATGCTGGCCCACAAGGCCAGCGAGGAGGGCCTCGCCGCGGTGGAGCACATGGCCCAAGGCCTAGGCCACGTGGACTACCAGGCCATTCCCAGCGTGGTTTACACCCACCCCGAGGTGGCGGGGGTGGGGTATACGGAGGAGGAGCTCAAGGCCAAGGGCATCCCCTACAAGGTGGGGCGCTTTCCCTACTCGGCCAACGGGCGCGCCCGGGCCATGGGGGAGACGGAGGGCTTCGTCAAGGTCCTGGCCCACGCCCAGACCGACCGCATCCTGGGGGTGCACGGGATCGGCGCCCGGGTGGGGGATGTGCTGGCGGAGGCCGCCTTGGCCATCTTCTTCAAGGCCAGCGCCGAGGACGTGGCCCGCGCCCCCCACGCCCACCCCTCCCTGTCCGAGATCCTGAAGGAGGCGGCCCTAGGGGCTTGGGAAAAACCCATCCACCTCTAGGGGACGGGGAAACCCCCGGCCAGGATTGCCTGGCCGGGGGTAGGTTGTGGGGCTAGTTGGTCTTCCTGAGCTCGAGGCGGTACTTGTTGAAGGGGCTATCGTCGGCGGCGTTGGGGTTGGAGGCGATGGTGAAGCTGGTCACCACCAGGTAGTAGGTACCGGTTGTGGATAGGGTGAAGGTGATTTCCGAGTCGGTGACCTGGCCGGAGACGATGTCGTCGTTTTGAGCCAGGACGTTGCCGTTTGCGTCCAGCAGGTAAAGGTAGGAGTCCAGGGTGCCTCCCAGGCTGGAGCGGGCATAGACCCGGGCCCGGATCTGGTCCCCAGCGGTTCCCGTGAAGGCGAAGTAGTCCAAGTCCCGCGGTTGGCCGAAGATGTAGGCCATCTGGGTGGTGGTGTTGTAGGGGATGGGCTTGGCCTGGGCCGGGTTGTCGTTGGGCTCGTAGGGGTCCGTGGGGTTGAGGTTCACCTCGCTGGCGTTCAGGCGGACCAGCTTGAAGTCGGGGTTGCCCGCGTGGGAACCTGGCGTGGCTACCAGGGTGCCCACGAAGGTCCCCCGCTCCTCGGGGAAGCCGCCCGTAAGGGCCAGGTCCGCCCCAGCCACGTAGATGTCGTAGGTGCCAGGGGCGATCTCGTAGAACCAGGCCTCGCCGCTAGCGTCCGTACGAGCCCAGTAAATGGGGGTGGGGTCATTGGGGTCCCCTGGACGAAGCCCCCGTCCCCGGAGGGTCACGTCGGCTAGGAGGCCAGGGAAGAGGCCATTTTCGTTAAAGTACTCCACCTTGACCCGCACCACGGAGCCTTTTGGGGGCAGGGCTGCACAGCCCTGCCGCAGGAGGTCGGCCAGGTTGCCGGCGTTGAGGTGGCCCCACCCCTTTTGCCGGGAGAAGGTCCCCTCCCAAGTGGTGGTTTCCAGGGCCCGGCGCACCTGGTAGGGGGTGGCCTCGGGGCAGGCGGCCTTGACCAGGGCCGCCGCTGCGGCGGTGTAGGGGCCAGAGAAGGAAGTGCCGGAGATAAGGCCGTAGCCACCTCCCCGCCAGGTGGGGTTGGCCAACAGGACATCCACCCCGGGGGCAGCGCTGGAGACGTGGCGGCCAAAGGTGGAGAAGTCGGCTTTGTTTCTATTGCCGTCAGCGGCCACGGAGGCGATGATCCCGGGGTAGCCTGCGGGGGTACGCACCTCATCCTTGTAAGAGTTCCCTGCGCTGGCCACCACCACCACCCCGTTGGCTAGGGCGTAGTCAAAGGCTTCCTTGACCAGGTTTCCGTACCCAAGGCCACCCCAGGAGTTGTTCAGCACCTGGGCCCCGTTGTTCACGGCCCAGACGATACCTCGGGCCACGTAAAAGTCCCCGACGTAGTTGGGCTGGAAGATGGCTACGGGCAGGAACCTGGTCTTGGGGGCAAGGCCAGCGATGCCTTGGCCGTCGCGGGCTGCGCTCACCGTGGAGGCCACAAAGGTGCCGTGGTAAATGTTGGGGTTGCTGTTGATGAAACCCAACCAGGCGCTAGGGCTGGTGTAGGTGGTGTCGGTGACCGGATCGTAGGCCTTGCCGGCCCAATTGGGGGCCAGGTCGGGGTGGGTGACGTCGGCGGCGTCGTCAATGATGGCCACGGTGACCCCCGCGCCCTCAAAGCCCAGGTCCCAGGCCCGCTTGGCGTTCAGGTGCCGGGGATCCAAGGCGTATTGGGGCAGGGCGTCTAGGATCTGGTCGGGGGGATTGCCCAAAGGCCCAAGGGCTCCACTGCGCCCAGGTTGCTCCACGGGGTCTTGGGAAGGAGGGGTGGGCTGGGCCAGGTGGGGTTCTGCGTAGCGAAGGCCGGGCAGGCCCTTTAGGCTACGGCTGGCCTTTAGGGCATCCCCCGGCACTTGGAGAAGGGCCGCTTTTAGCTCGGGTATCCGGGCGATTTCCCGTCCGCCCAGCTTGCGCAGGGCTTCCTGCAGGGCGGCTTCGTCCTGGTAACCCACCACCACCTGCCCCTGGAAGTGGCGGACCCCTTCGGAGGTAACCGTGACCCCGGGGTGGGGGGGCTGGTTCGTCCTTTGGGGGGCCTGGGAGCAGGCGGCCAGCAGGGCCATGAAACCAAGGGCGAAGAGACGAAGGGTCTTCATGGTTCCTCCTTACTGCCCCGTGGTGAACTCAAAGACCTGGGTGCCGGGCCGGCTGATGCGGATAAACGAGGTGGAGCTGGGCCAGGTCTGCACGCTGTAGGCCGAGATACGGTAGCCCTCTGCCGGGTTGTATTTGTAGGCGTAGCTCACGTAAAGCTGCCAGGCGTAGGTGCGAAGGGTCTGGAGGGCGGGAAGCTGGGCCAGGCCGTCGAAGTTATAGGGCAAGGTCACGGTACCCTGGGCCACGTTGACGGGTACGCGGTTGGGCTTGGTGGGGTCCTGGATCCCAGCGGTGTCGGTGAAGACCACCACTCTGTTGGCTGTGGGGTCAAAGCCATAAACCAGGGCCTCGCCGCTGGGGATGCCGTTATCGGGCGTGCCGAACTCCACCTGGAGGGTGTAGCCGGCCGGGGTTTGCCAGGCCACGGCATCCCCGGTGAGGGTGTCCCAAAGGACCATGTTGTAAGCCGCCCCGTCGGCTCCAGCCGCCAGCTGGGGGTGCCCAACCATGAAATCGGGCCTCAGGCCAATCCCTCGGCTTTCGTCGGCTGGACTCAGCAGGGGAGCAAAGAAGGGGGGAAGGGGCGTGGTGGAGCTGGAGGCGCTGGGAACGGCGTTGGTTCCACGGGCCACCACCCGGTAGTAGTAGGTCTGGCCGGGGGTCAGGTCGGGGGAGGCATCCCGGAAGAAGAAGGGGCGGTTCAGGGGCGCGCTGGGGCAACTAGAGCTTCGCGCACCTCCCACCGTGCCCACCTTCTGCCAGTTGGTGCCGTCCGTGGACCGCTCGATGTCAAAGGCGAAGGGTACGGCGCTGGCAGTGTAGCACCAACGCACCTCCACGTAGAGGTTGCTCCCGTCAGGAACCGCCTGGGGATCCAGGGTGAGTTCGCCCATCTCCCCTTTGGCCACGGGAACCCTAAAGGCAGCGGGCGCTTTGGCTTCGTAGAAGCCTACGGCCTGGGTGAGGGTGATGGCGGTAGCCGCCACCCCCGTGGGGGCGCTCACGGCGTTGTTTTGGGTGGGGGAGGTGTTCTTGAAGGTCAGGGGGACCAGATAGTGGCTGCGGTTTTGGTTGAAGTCGTAGGCCACCACCTCCAGGTACACCGTTTCCCCGGCGGCGCTGCCGAAGCCAGCCACGTTGCTCCCAGAAAGGGTTTGGTTACCCGTATCTTCGGTGTCACTGAAGATGCGCCGGGTCCAGGTGGCGCTGTTGGCGATGAAAGCCGAGCCTGGGGTACGGCCAAGGGCCACATAGATGTAGCGCATGGGACGGACGTAATCCTGGCCCGTGTCCACCTGGATACGGAAGGGAATGGCGTCGGTGAAGGTCTGGCCTTCCAGGGGTTGGTTTCCGTCTTGGGTAATACGCAAGGTGGGGGGTGTGGTGGTCAGGCTGGCGTCAAAGGCGGGCTTCTGGATGAGGCTAACCGAGCTCATCTCGGGCACCCGGATGCCCTCCATCACGCTGCCTGCCATGCCGGATTTTTGGGCCTCGAGGCGATAAGTTCCTGGAGGCAGAGTGGAAAACACAAAGTTTCCGTCAGTATCCGTGGTAGCTGAGGCGACCAGCACGGTTCCCCTGTAGAGCCTTACCGTACCCCCACGCACGGGGCTTCCCGCGTATTCCTGGACCACGGTTCCCCTCAAGGTGTGGACCGCTGTAGGGTCGTAGGTGAGGGTAATGGTTTTGGACCCCTTGTTGCCTGCTTCGTCGTAGGCGTTGACGGTGAGGGTGTTGTTGCCTTGTTGGAGGGTGACTTGGAAGGAGAAGTTGACGGTGGGGCCGGGGGTGATGGTGAGGTTTTGTTCGCTGCTTCCGTTGAGCTGGTAGGTGATGCGGGTTACGCGGACGTTATCCTGGGCGGAACCTTGGATGGTGGTTTGGTTGGTGTTAAGGGTGGTGCCGTCCTGGGGCTGGGAGATGGTGACGGTGGGCGGGGTGGTGTCGGGCTGGGCAGGCGTACAGCCTGCGAGCAGAAACCCTAGGGTCCCCAAGGCGAAAAGCAGATTTCGGACCATTCTCATAAGCTCCCTCCCAAAACCTTCTTTTTCCTTTCCATGGGCCACTTTTTCATCATAAGACCTTCTTCACCTTCCTTTCAAAGAAACTGCGCTTTCGGTGAAAACTATAATTCTCATCCCATCTTCACGTCAATCCCCTTTGGAGCGTATACTTATGCATGCCCCTTTGGGGGTAGACTAGGGGTTGGCATGAAGATCGTCTTGGCATACTCCGGCGGGCTGGACACCAGCATCATCCTCAAGTGGCTCAAGGAAACCTACGGGGCCGAGGTCATCGCCTTTACCGCGGACATCGGCCAAGGGGAAGAGGTGGAGGAGGCCAGGCAGAAGGCCCTAAGGACCGGGGCCGCCAAGGCCATCGCCTTAGACCTCAAGGAGGAGTTCGTGCGGGACTTCGTCTTCCCCATGTTCCGCGCGGGGGCCCTTTACGAGGGCTACTACCTCCTGGGTACCTCCATCGCCCGGCCCCTCATCGCCAAGTACCTGGTGAAGATTGCCGAGGAGGAAGGCGCAGAGGCCATCGCCCACGGGGCCACGGGGAAAGGGAACGACCAGGTGCGCTTTGAGCTTACCGCCTACGCCCTGAAGCCGGACATCCGGGTCATCGCTCCCTGGCGGGAGTGGAATTTCAAGGGGCGGCAGGAGATGATCGCCTACGCCGAGGCCCACGGCATCCCCGTGCCCGTGACCCAGGAGAAGCCCTACTCCATGGACGCCAACCTCCTGCATATTTCCTACGAGGGAGGGGTGTTGGAGGACCCTTGGGCCGAGCCGCCCCAGGGGATGTTCCGCATGACGGTGGACCCCGAGGCGGCCCCCGACGCCCCCGAGTACGTGGAGGTGGCCTTCCACCGGGGGGATCCGGTGGCGGTGAACGGGGAGTCCCTTTCCCCGGCGGCCCTCCTCCAGAGGCTCAACGAGATCGGGGGGCGGCACGGGGTGGGCCGGGTGGACCTGGTGGAAAACCGCTTCGTGGGGATGAAGTCCCGCGGGGTGTACGAGACCCCGGGGGGAACCATCCTCTACCACGCCCGGCGGGCGGTGGAGAGCCTTACCCTGGACCGGGAGGTCCTGCACCAGCGGGACGCCCTCTCCCCCAAGTACGCCGAGCTGGTCTACTACGGCTTCTGGTACGCCCCGGAGAGGGAGGCCCTGCAGGCCTACTTTGACCACGTGGCCCAGGCGGTGACCGGGGTGGCCCGGCTCAAGCTCTACAAGGGGAACGTCTACGTGGTGGGGCGGAAGGCGGAAGGGAGCCTCTACCGCAAGGATCTGGTTTCCTTTGACGAGCTCGGGGGGTACGACCAGAAGGACGCCGAGGGCTTCATCAAGATCCAGGCCCTCCGCCTCCGGGTGCGGGCCATGGTCCAAGGGGGAAGGCATGGGGCATAGGACCTGGGGGGGGCGTTTTGAGGAGGGGCCCGATGCCCTTGCCGCCCGCTTCAACGCCTCCCTGGCCTTTGACCGGGCCCTTTGGCGGGAGGACCTGTGGCAGAACCGGGTCCACGCCCGGATGCTCCACCGGGTGGGCCTCCTCACCCGGGAAGAACTCGAGGCCATCCTCCAGGGCCTGGACCGGATTGAGGCGGAGATCCTATCCGGCACCTTCCCCTGGCGGGAGGAGCTGGAGGACGTGCACATGAACCTCGAGGCCCGCCTCACCGAGCTCGTGGGCCCCCCTGGGGGCAAGCTCCACACCGCTCGGAGCCGCAACGACCAGGTGGCCACCGACCTGCGCCTTCACCTTCGGGGGGCTTTGGAGGAGCTCCTTTCCCTTCTCCTCGGGCTCAGGCGGGTCTTGGTGGCGGAGGCCGAGAAGCACCTGGACCCTCCCTTCGTCCTCCCCGGCTACACCCACCTGCAGCGGGCCCAGCCTATCCTCCTTTCCCACTGGTTCTTGGCCTACTACGAGATGCTCTCCCGGGATGGGGGAAGGCTTTTGGACGCCAAGGAGCGCCTGAACGAAAGCCCCTTGGGGGCGGCGGCCCTGGCGGGAACGGGTTTCCCCATCGATCGGCACTACACCGCCAGGGAGCTGGGCTTCCGGGCCCCCATGCGCAACTCCCTGGACGCGGTGGCCTCGAGGGACTTCGCCCTCGAGGTCCTCTCCGCCCTCAACATCGGCATGCTCCACCTCTCCCGCCTGGCTGAGGAGCTCATCCTCTACAGCACGGAAGAGTTTGGCTTCGTGGAGGTGCCGGACGCCTTTGCCACCGGCTCTTCCATCATGCCCCAGAAGAAGAACCCGGACATCCTGGAACTCATCCGGGCCAAATCGGGGAGGGTGCTGGGGGCCTTGGTGGGCCTTTCCACGGTGGTGAAGGGCCTTCCTTTGGCCTACAACAAGGACCTGCAGGAGGACAAGGAGCCCCTCCTGGACGCCCTCGCCACCTACCGGGATAGCCTCCGCCTCCTCACCGCCCTGCTCCCTGGCCTCCGGTGGCGGCGGGAGCGCATGTGGCGGGCAGCGGAGGAGGGGTACGCCCTGGCCACGGAACTGGCCGATTACCTGGCGGAAAAAGGCCTCCCCTTCCGCGAGGCCCACCACGTGGTGGGGCGGCTGGTGCGGCGGCTTGTAGAGGAGGGGAGGCCCCTCAAGGACCTGACCCTGGAGGAACTCCAGGCCCACCACCCCCTCTTCGCCGAGGACGCCCTGCCCCTCCTGCGCCTGGAAACCGCCCTTGGCCGCCGCCAGTCCTTCGGGGGTACGGCGCCCCAAGCGGTGCGGGAGAGGCTTCTTGAGGCCAAGAAGGAGGTGGGCCTTGCTTGAGAGGATGGTTCCCACCGTGGCCCTGCCCGAGGTGCGCCCAGGCCGGGCCGTGGAGCTTCGCAAGGCCCGGCTCGCCGACGTGGACGCCATCTACTGGCTCATCCGCTACTGGGCGGAGAAGGGCCTGATGCTGGTCCGCAGCCACAGCCACCTCTACGAGAACATCCGTGACTTCCAGGTCCTGGAGGACGAGGACGGGCAGATCGTGGGCACCGTGGCCCTCCACGTCCTCTGGCGGGACCTGGCGGAGATCCGGGGCCTGGCCGTCCACCCCGCGCGGCAGGGGGAGGGTTTGGGGCGCTGGCTGGTCCTGGGGGCGGAGCGGGAGGCCCGGGACCTGGGGCTTCCCCGGGTCTTCGCCTGGACCCTCCAGGTGGGTTTCTTCCGCGCCCTGGGCTACCAAGTGACCACCCGGGAGGCCCTACCCCCCAAGGTCTGGAGCGAGTGCAACGCCTGCCCCTTCTACGAGAACTGCCGGGAGATCGCCGTCATCAAGTACCTTTCCCCGGCCTCCTTTGGCGGCTAGAATGGACGGGATGGGTTGGGAGGAAGGATGGCGGGAGTGAAGGAGCGGGCGGTTTTGGTGCTGGAAGACGGCACCGTGTACCACGGCTACGCCTTTGGGGCCCGGGGGAAGACGGTGGGGGAGGTGGTCTTCAACACCGCCCAGACCGGTTACCAGGAGATCATGACCGACCCCAGCTACCATGGGCAGATCGTGGTCATGACCTACCCCCACCAGGGCAACTACGGGGTCAACGTCTACGATATGCAGTCCAACCGCCCCTGGGTGCGGGGCTTTGTGGCCAAGGAGTTCAGCCGCGTGGCCTCCAACCCCCGGGCCCAGCAGACCATCGGCGAGTTCATGGAGTTCTACGGGGTGGTGGGCATTGAGGGGATCGATACCCGGGCCCTGGTGCGCAAGATCCGGGAAGGCGGGGTCCTGAAGGGGACCATTGCCCACGCCAGCCTCTACGGGGACCCGCACCACGCCTTCACCGCGGAGGAGCTGGAGGCCCTGCGCCAGGAGGCCAGGGCCTGGACGGACATTGACGGCCGGGACATGACCCCCGAGGTCTCCACCCCCCTGCCCTACGCCTGGCCCACCCTGCGCTCGGGGCGGCGCATCGTGGTCATGGACTTCGGCATCAAGCACGCCATCGTGGAGAACCTGGCGGCCCAGGGCTTTGAGATCCTGGTGGTGCCCGGCAAGACCCCGGCCAGCCAGATCATGGCCCTGGAGCCCCATGGGCTTCTGATCAGCAACGGCCCCGGGGACCCCTCCATGCCCCGCTACGCCCACGAAACCATCTGGAAGCTCATGGGCCTGTTGCCCACCTTCGGCATCTGCCTAGGGCACCAGCTCCTGGCCCTGGCGGCGGGCGGGCGCACCTACAAGATGAAGTTCGGCCACCGGGGGGCCAACCACCCGGTGAAGAACCTCCTCACCGGCAAGATTGAGATCACCAGCCAGAACCACGGCTACGCGGTGGACATTGACTCCCTAAGGGAGTTCCGGCCCACCCACATCAACCTCAACGACGGGACCCTCGAGGGCATGGCCCATGCCCGCTACCCCGTCTTCTCCGTCCAGTACCACCCTGAGGCCGCCCCTGGCCCCCACGACGCCCTTTACCTCTTCCGCCGCTTCCTGGAGGAGGTGGAGGCCTTCCACGGGGCCACGGGCCTGCCGGTGGAGAAGCAGCGGGCCGACCAAAACGGGATTTAGTAGTCCATGCCCCGGATGTTCCCCTCCTCGTCCACGTCGATCCGCAAGGCCTGGGGCACCTTGGGCAGGCCGGGGAGGGTTTCAATCCCCCCCATGTAGACCACCACAAACCCCGCCCCCAGGCGGCAGCGGAGGTCGGTCACCCGCACGCTGAAGCCCTGGGGGCGGCCCCTGAGCTTGGGGTTGTCGGAAAGGGAGGTGGCCGCCTTGGCCATGACCACGGGCAGGCCGGTGCAGCCTTCCTTCTTCGCTGCCTTGAGGGCCTTCTGGGCCTCCTCGCTCCACTCCACCCCTTGGGCCCCGTAGACCTTTTGCGCGATGGTGGCCACCTTTTCCTCCAGGGGAGCCTCGAGGGGGTAGAGGGGGCGGTAGGCATGGGGAAGGGCCAGGGCGGAGAGGACCGCCTCCGCCAGGGCTAGCCCCCCTTCCCCGCCCTTGGCGTAGACCTCGCTCTCGGCGAAGGGTAAGCCCCGTTCCCGGGCAAAGTCCCGCACCAGGGCCACCTCCTCCTCGGCGTCGGTGGGAAAGCGGTTCAGGGCGATCACCGGCTTGTAGCCGAAGAGCTCCACGTTTTCCACGTGCTTTTCCAGGTTGGCCAGCCCCTTGCGCACCGCCTGGAGGTCGGGCATCTCGTAGGCGTCCTGCCCCCCGTGGTAGCGCAGGGCCCGCAGGGTGGCCACCAGGACCACGGCCTCCGGCACCAGGCCGGCGGTGCGGGCCACCAGGTTCATGAACTTCTCCATCCCCAGGTCGGTGGCGAAGCCGGCTTCCTGCACCACGTAGTCCGCCAGGCCCAGGGCGAAGGCGCTGGCCCGCACGGAGTTGGTCCCGTGGGCGATGTTGCCGAAGGGCCCCATGTGGACGAAGGCGGGGTTGCCCTCCGCGGTCTGCACCAGGTTGGGGAGGAAGGCCTGCCGCAAAAGGGCGGCCATGGCCCCCACCGCCCCCAGGTCCTGGGCGTAGACGGGCTTCCCCTCGTAGGTGAAGCCCACGCGGATCTGGCCTAAGCGCCTCTTTAGGTCCTTGAAGTCCCGGGCCAGGCTCATGAGGGCCATGACCTCGCTGGCCACGGTGAGCTCAAAGCCCCCTTCCCGGGGCACCCCGTGGGCCTTGCCCCCCAGGCCCAAGACGACGTGGCGCAGGGCCCGGTCGTTCATGTCTATGGCCCGCTTGAGCTCAATGCGCCGGGGGTCAATCCCCAGCTCGTTCCCCTGGTGCAGGTGGTTGTCCAGAAGGGCGTTGAGCAGGTTCACCGCGCTGGTCACCGCGTGGAAGTCCCCGGTGAAGTGGAGGTTGATCTCGTGCCGGGGCTCCACCCGGGCCCGGCCCCCGCCCGTGGCTCCCCCCTTGACCCCGAAGACCGGGCCCAAGGAGGGCTCCCTCAGGGCCAGGGCGGCCCGTTTGCCCAGCCGCCAAAGGGCGTCGGCCAGGCCGATGGCCGTGGTGGTCTTCCCCTCCCCCGCCGGGGTAGGGGTGATGGCCGTGACCAGGATCAGTTTCCCCTTGGGCTTGGGGGGCTCGCCCAGCACCTTGGCCATGTGGGGGCCGTAGGGGTAAAGCCGCTCCCGGCCCAAGCCCAGCTTGGCCGCCACCTCCTCTATGGGTAGAAGGGTTTCCTTGACGATCACGGGATGAGCTTACCCCTTCCCCCTAGGGAGAGAAGTCCCGGTTGCCCCCGGAGAGGACCAGGGCCAGGGTCTGGGGCAGCCTGGCCCCATGTTCCAGCACCGCGGCCAGGGGGAGGGCCCCGGTGGGCTCCACCACCTGCTTGGTGCGGGTGTGGAGGAGGCGCTCTGCCTCCAGGATGGCCTCCTCGCTCACCGGCAGGATCCCGTCCACCTTGGCCTTGAGGATGGGGAAGGTATACGCCCCCAGGCTCAGGGTCCGCACCCCGTCCGCCCGGGTCCTGGGGGCCTCGGCCAGGCGCAGGATCCGGCCCGCCTCGAGGCTCCGCCGGGCGTCGTCCGCCCCTTCCGGCTCCACCCCCAGGACCAGGGTGGTGGGGGCAAGGGCCTTCACCGCCGTGGCCACCCCCGCCGCCAGCCCCCCGCCCCCCACGGGCACCAGCACCGCCTCCGGGAAGCTCCCCTGCCGGCTTGCCTGGGCCAGGAGTTCCAGCCCCAAGGTGCCCTGCCCGGCCACCACCAAGGGGTCGTCAAAGGGGTGGAGGAAGGCGTACCCCGTTTCCTCCTGGAGGGCCCGGGCCACGGCCTCCCGGTTGGCCACCGTGACCCCTTGGTCGTAGACCTCGGCCCCGTAGGCCCGGGCCGCCGCCTTCTTGAGGGGGCTTGCGTCCTCGGGCATGACGATGAGGGCCTTTACCCCAAGCACCCGGGCGGCGTAGGCCACCCCCTGGGCGTGGTTGCCGCTGGACACGGCCAAAAGCCCCTTGGGGTCCTCGAGGGTCAGGGCCTTGGAAAGGGCCCCCCGGGCCTTGAAGCTCCCGGTTTTTTGCAGGTGCTCGGCCTTGAGGAGGAGGCGTTTTCCCAAAAGCTCGTCCAGGAGATGGGAGGTGAGGAGGGGGGTGCGGTGGGTGTAGGGGGCGATGCGCCTCAGGGCGGCGTAGATTTCCGCCAGGTCCATGCCCCCATCTTGCCCCAGGGTGGACACGCAAGGCCCCCGGCGCTAGAGTGGGAGGGGTATGGACCTGCTCTACACCTTGGTCATCCTCCTCTACCTGGGCGTGGCCGGCCTTCTTGTGTACCTGGTGTTGGTGCAAGAGCCCAAGCAGGGCGCCGGGGACCTGATGGGCGCTTCCGCGGACCTCTTTTCCGCCCGGGGGGTTACGGGCGGGCTTTACCGCCTCACCATCATCCTGGGGGTGGTCTTCGCCGCCTTGGCCCTCCTCATAGGTCTGTGGCCCCGTTGACAAGAAGCCGCCCCCTGGGTACCATAGGCGTTGCCTGGGGCCGTGGCGCAGTTGGGAGCGCGCCTCAATGGCATTGAGGAGGTCAGGGGTTCGAATCCCCTCGGCTCCACCAGGAAAGCCCCCCGAAAGGGGGGCTTTGGCTTGCGGGAAGCCCCGGGCTTGGGTATAGTAGAAGACCGGTAGGCCCCGCGGGGCCCTTAGGAAGGGGAAGGCCATGTTCGCGATCGTCAAGACGGGTGGCAAACAGTACCGGGTGGAGCCTGGCCTGAAGCTCCGGGTGGAAAAGCTGGAAGCGGAGCCCGGGAGCCAGGTGGAGCTCCCCGTCCTCCTCCTCGGCGGGGAGGAGACCCGGGTGGGGGCTCCGGTGGTGGAGGGGGCCAAGGTGGTGGCCGAGGTGTTGGGCCACGGTCGGGGGAAGAAGATCACCATCTCCCGCTTCAAGGCCAAGGTGCAGTACCGCAGGAAGAAGGGGCACCGCCAGCCCTACACCGAGCTCCTCATCAAGGAGATCCAGGGGTGAGCCATGGCGCATAAAAAGGGTCTCGGTTCTACCAAGAACGGCCGCGATTCCCAGGCCAAGCGTCTGGGGGTGAAGCGCTACGGCGGCCAGGTGGTCAAGGCGGGCAACATCCTGGTGCGCCAGCGGGGCACCAAGTTCAAGCCCGGCAAGAACGTGGGCATGGGCCGTGACTACACCCTGTTCGCCCTGGTGGACGGGGTGGTGGAGTTCCAGGACAAGGGGCGGATGGGCCGCTACGTGAGCGTGCGCCCCTTGGCGTAGGTCGGTGTTCCAAGACGTTCTCCAGATCACCGTCGCCGCCGGCCGGGGCGGCGACGGCGCCATTTCCTTCCGTCGGGAGAAGTTCGTGCCCAAGGGGGGGCCGGACGGGGGGGATGGGGGCCGGGGCGGAAGCGTCTACTTGCGGGCCCGGGGCAGCATCGACTCCCTTTCCGAGCTTTCCAAGCGCACCTACAAGGCCGAGGATGGGGAGCACGGCAAGGGAAGCGGCCAGCACGGCCGCTCCGGGCGGGACCTCTACATTGAGGTCCCCCGGGGGACCCGGGTGTTTGACGCGGACACCGGGGAGCTCCTGGGGGACTTGACCGAGGAAGGGGCCACCTTGCTGGTGGCCCGGGGGGGCTCGGGGGGGCGGGGCAACGCCCACTTCGCCACCCCTACCCGCCAGGCCCCCCGTTTCGCCGAGGCGGGGGAGGAGGGGGAGCGGCGGAGGCTCCGCCTCGAGCTCATGCTCATCGCCGATGTGGGCCTGGTGGGCTACCCCAACGCGGGGAAGTCCAGCCTCTTGGCCGCCACCACCCACGCCCACCCCAAGATCGCCCCCTACCCCTTCACCACCCTGAGCCCCAACCTGGGGGTGGTGGAGCTGGCCGAAGGGGCCCGCTTTACCCTGGCGGACATCCCCGGGATCATCGAGGGGGCCAGCCAGGGTAGGGGCCTGGGGCTGGAGTTCCTTAGGCACATCGCCCGCACCCGGGTTTTGCTCTACGTCCTGGACGCCGCGGACGAGCCCCTTAGGGCCCTGGCCACCCTGCGCCAGGAGGTGGCGGCCTACGACCCAAGCCTCCTGCGCCGCCCGAGCCTCATCGCCCTCAACAAGGTGGACCTGCTTCCCCCGGAGGCGGTGGCGGCCCAGGTGGCGGCCCTGGCCCGGGAGGGTCTGCCCGTCCTCCCGGTGAGCGCCCTGACCGGGGAGGGCTTGCCCGGGCTGAAGGAGGCCCTATGGGGCCTGGTCCAGGCCACCCCGGCCCCTGAGCTCCCCAAGCCCGCCCCGGTGGGGGCGGTGCCGGCCGGCGTGGAGGTGGTGCCCCTGGAGGAAGGGGTCTACGAGGTACGGGCCCCCGGGGTGGAGGGCTACCTCAAGCGGCTCAAGGGGGATCTCCAGGAGGCCGCCGGCTACCTGCAGGAGGTCTTCAAGCGCCATGGGGTGGAGGCGGCCCTCAAGGCCAAGGGGGTGCGGGCCGGGGACGTGGTGCGCCTGGGGGGGCTGGAGTTTGAGTACATCCCGGAGGTGTGATGCGCATCGGGCTCTACGGCGGCAGCTTTGACCCCATCCACCTGGGGCACCTCCTGGCCGCCAGCGAGGCGGCGGCCGCCTTGGGGCTGGACCGGGTCCTCTTCGTGGTGGCCGCCCGTCCGCCCCACAAGACCCCGGTAGCCCCCCCGGAGGCCCGGTACGAGATGGTCCTCCTGGCCACGGCGGAGGACCGGCGGTTTGCCGCCTCGAGGCTGGAGCTGGACCGGCCAGGCCCCAGCTACACCGTGGATACCCTGCGGGAGGCCCGGCGCCTCTTCCCCGAGGACGAGCTTTTCTTCATCACCGGGGCCGACGCCTACCGGGATGTCCTCACCTGGAAGGAAGGGGAGAAGCTGCCCCAACTGGCCACCCTGGTGGCGGTGGCCCGGCCCGGCTACCCCTTGGAGGGGGTGCCGGTCCCGGTCATCCCCCTCCCGGTGCCCGAGGTGGGCATCTCCAGCACGGAGATCCGGCGGCGGCTTCGCGAGGGGAAGAGCGTGCGTTACTGGGTTCCCCGCCCGGTGGAGGTGTACCTTGAGAAGCACGGACTCTACCGTTGAACTCCTGGAGAAGGTGAAGGCCCTGGTGCGTCCCGAAAGGCTGGCCCATATCCTGCGGGTGGCCGAGCTTTCCCGGGAGATCGCCGAGAAAAACGGCCTGGATGGGGAGCGGGCCTACCTGGCGGGCCTCTTGCACGATGCCGCCCGCGACCTTCCCATGGAGGAGCTCCTGCGCCTGGCCCCACCGGAAAACCCCGTGGAGGAGGCCCATCCCTTGGCCCTCCACGGCCGGGCCGCCCGCAGGCTGGCCGAGGCCTGGGGGGTGGCGGACCGGGAGGTGCTGGAGGCCATCGAGGGGCACGTCTACGGGGTAGACCCCCAAAACGGCCTGGGCATGGCCCTGTACATCGCCGACATCTCCGAGCCCGGCCGGGGGGTCAACGGGGAGATCCGGGCCTTGGCCCTTTCCGGAAGGCTTCTGGAGGCCTACCGTCAGGCGGTGGGGAACAAGGTGGCCTACCTCCAGGGCAAGGGGATCCCCATCCACCCCAAGACCCTCGAGGTGTACCGTGGCCTTCAGGGTGCGCCCTAGGACCTCCTTCCTCCTCCTGGCCCTGGCCCTTTTCCTCCTGGCCCTGGCCCTTTCCTGGCCCCGACCCCCCAAGGAGGAGGCGGTGCGGCCCCAGCGCCTGGGCGCCTTGCCAGAGATGGGGGTGGTGGTGGCCGCCCGGGACATTGAGTACTGCGGCTACCACACCCCTTGTGGCCCGGGAAGCCGCACGGACACCATCTTTTACCTGCGCCTCCAGGGGCAGGAGGTCAAGGCGGTGGCCCTCCCCCGGGACCTCTATAGCCCTGTGGTGGGGGGGAAGATCAACGCCGCCTACGGCCGCGGGGGGGCGGAGCTCCTGAAGCGGGCGGTGGCCGAGGCCACGGGGATGGTGGCGGAGCGGCACCTGATCCTCACCCTGGGAAGCGTGGCCCGGGTGGTGGACGCCGTGGGGGGGGTGGAGGTCTACCTGGAGCGGCCCATGCGCTACACCGACCGGGCGGCCCGGCTCTTCATCGACTTCCCCGCGGGCCGGCTCCACCTCAACGGGGAGGATGCGGTGAAGTACATGCGCTTCCGCCACGAGGCCCTGGGGGACTACGCCCGCCTGGACCGGATCAAGGGGGTGCTGGGCCAGGTGCTGCGGAAGGCCCAGGACCCCCGTACCTGGCCCGCCCTCACCCTGGCCTTGCGGGAGGCCTGGCGGGAGCTGGACACCGATCTCAGCCTGGAGGAGGTCCTGGGCGGGCTGCCCGCGGTGCGGGGGCTGAGGCTTTCCCTGGTGACCCTGCCCACCCGGGAGGGGCCGGGCACCTTCCTCTACGTGGACGAGGAGGCCCGGGCCCGGGTCCTGGCCGCCCTCTTTGGCGCCTCCCCCAGCGCCTCCCTGCCGGAGGTCCCCTTGAGGCTCCGGGGGGAGCGGTCCCTCCTCCTTTGGGCCCAGGTCCTTTTGCGCCGGGTGGGGGCGGAGCCGAGCCTGGAGGAGGCGGAGGTGGTGCGCAGCGCCGTCTACGCCAAGGACCTCGAGGCCGGGGCCTACTTCGCCGACCTTTTCCACCTGCCCCTCTTGAGCCCCCACGGGCCTGTGGAGGGCGTGGTGGTGGAGCTGGGCCAGGACCTGCTACACTGAGGGCAGATGGTGAAGACCAAGGAGGCGGTGGAGCTCATCGGCCGGATCAAGGATCTCCTTTGGGAAAAGAAGGCGGAGCGGGTGGTGGCCCTGGACCTCAGGGCCGTTTCCCAGAGCCTGGACTACTTCGTGGTGGCCAGCGCCACCAGCACCCCCCACCTGCAGGCCCTGGAGCGCCACCTGCAGGAAAAGCTGGAGGAGGAAGGCCTAAGGCCCAGGCCCACCGAGGGGCAGAGCCCCCGCTGGGTGGTCCTGGACTACGGCGAGGTGGTGGTCCACCTCATGACCCCCGAGGCCCGGGAGTACTACGACCTCGAGGGCTTCTGGGCTGACGCCGAGCGGGTCTAGCTACTTCACCCGCGGAGGGGCCAGGGGCCCCATGATGAAGCGCTGGAAGGCCAGGTAGAAGCCCAGGTAGACCAAAAGCTGGAACCAGAAGCTCTGGGCCACTCCCAGGCCCAGGGCGCCGGCCAGGAGGATCAGGGCCACGGCCCCCATCATCACCAAGGTGGTGCGCAGGAAGACCCCGGGGAAGTACCGGAGGGCCTCCCGGAAGGTCTTGGGGCGGCGCTCCTCCCACTCCTTTAGGGCCTTTTTCTTCAGCTTTTCCTCCCGCCTCTTCTTCCCCACAGGGAAAGTATACTGAGCCCCGTGAACGTGGTCCGCACCGCGGCGGAACTCCGGGCTCTCCTGCCCCGGGAAGGGGTGGGGTTTGTCCCCACCATGGGCTACCTGCACCGCGGGCACCTGGCCCTGGTGGAGCGGGCCCGGCGGGAAAACCCCTTCGTGGCGGTCTCCATCTTCGTCAACCCCCTGCAGTTCGGCCCAGGGGAGGACTACCACCGTTACCCCCGGGACCTGGAGCGGGACCGGGCCCTTCTGGAGGCCGCGGGGGTGGACCTCCTCTTCGCCCCTGGGGTAGAGGAGGTTTACCCCCCGGGCTTCGCCACCCGGGTGTCCGTGGAGGGACCCCTTACGGCCCTCTGGGAGGGGCAGGTCCGTCCCGGCCACTTCCAGGGGGTGGCCACGGTGGTGGCCCGGCTCTTCCTCCTCCTCCGCCCCGCGCGGGCCTACTTCGGGGAGAAGGACTACCAGCAGCTTCGGGTGGTGCGCCAGATGGTGCGGGACCTGGGCTTCCCCCTGGAGGTGGTGGGGGTGCCCACGGTGCGGGAGGAGGACGGATTGGCCCTTTCCAGCCGGAACGTGTACCTCTCCCCGGAAACCCGCGCCAAGGCCTCCATTCTCTACCGGGCCCTTTGGGCCATGCGGGAGGTGGCGGCAAAGGGGGGGAGCGTGGCCCAGGCCTTGCGGGCGGGGGAGGAGACCCTGGCCCAGGTGCCGGAGTTCCGCAAGGACTACCTGGCCATCGTCCACCCCGAGACCCTCCTGCCCCTTTCCCACTGGGTGCCGGGGGCCAGGGGCCTCGTGGCCGGGCGCTTTCCCGAGGTGCGCCTCATCGATAACCTGGAGGTCCACCCATGAGCGAAGCCTTTGTCCAGGAGGGAAAGGGAAGCCTCTTGGAGATGCTCAAGGCCATGGTCCAGGCCCGGGCCTCGGACATCCACCTGCAGGCGGGGGCCCCGCCGGTGATCCGGGTGGATGGCCGCCTGCGCCCTTTCGGCAACCGCCCCCTTACCCCCAAGGACACCGAGGCCATCGTCCGCGCCCTCCTTACCCCCGAGCAGCAAGAGGAGCTGGAGTACCGCAAGGAGATGGACTTCGCCTACACCATCCCCGGGGTGGCCCGCTTCCGCTGCAACCTCCTGCGCCAACGGGGCAGCTTCGGCCTGGTCATGCGGGTGGTGGCCGAGGTGATCCCCAGCTTTGAGGCCCTGGGCTTGCCCCGGGAGGTGATGGAGGGCCTGGCGGCCAAGGAGCGGGGGCTCATCCTGGTCACCGGGCCCACGGGAAGCGGCAAGAGCACCACCCTGGCCGCCCTCATCGACCACATCAACCTCCACTACGCCAAGAACATCATCACCATTGAGGACCCCATAGAGTTTTTGCACCGGCACAAGAAGAGCCTGGTGGTGCAGCGGGAGGTGGGCCTGGACACGGATAGCTTCTACTCCGGGGTGAAGTACGCCATGCGCCAGGACCCCGACGTGATCCTCATCGGGGAGATGCGGGACAAGGAGACGGTGGAGGCCGCCCTCATGGCCGCCCAGACCGGGCACCTGGTCCTCTCCACCCTGCACACCCTGGACGCCTGGCGCACCATCAACCGCATCATCGAGTTCTTCCCCTTGCATGAGCACCAGCAGGTGCGCATCCTCCTGGCCGAGTCCTTGCTGGGCATCCTCTCCCAACGCCTCCTGCCCCGGGCGGACGGGCAGGGCCGGGTCCTGGCCCTGGAGGTCCTCATCGCCACCCCCTACGTGCGGGAGCTCATCAAGGACGAGGAGAAGACCCCGCAGATCAAGGAGGCCATGATGGAGGGCTCCCTCCACGGGATGCGCACCTTTGACCAGCACCTGGTGAGCCTCTACACCGAAGGGCTCATCTCCCTGGAGGATGCCCTCTCCGCCGCCACCAGTCCCCACGAGTTCCGCCTCCTCCTCACCAAGGCCACAGGGCAGGCCTACTGAGGGGTGGTTTCCACGCTTCCAAAGGGGAAGGGTATAATCCCCGGTGGAGGCGGTTATGCTGGTGACCGGTTTGGAGATCCTGAAGAAGGCGCGGGCCGAAGGCTACGGGGTGGGGGCCTTCAACACCAACAACATGGAGCTCACCCAGGCCATCCTCGAGGCCGCCGAGGAGCTCAAAAGCCCGGTGATCCTGGCCCTTTCCGAGGGGGCCATGAAGTACGGGGGGCGGGCCCTGACCCGGATGGTGGTGGCCCTGGCCCAGGAGGCCCGGGTGCCCGTGGCCATCCACCTGGACCACGGCTCCAGCTACGAGAGCGTCCTCAAGGCCTTGCGGGAGGGCTTCACCAGCGTCATGATCGATAAGTCCCACGAGGACTTTGAGACCAACGTGCGGGAGACCCGGCGGGTGGTGGAGGCGGCCCACGCCGTGGGGGTGACGGTGGAGGCGGAGCTGGGCCGCCTGGCGGGGATTGAGGAGCACGTGGCCGTGGACGAGAAGGACGCCCTCCTCACCAACCCCGAGGAGGCTAGGGTCTTCATGGAGCGCACCGGGGCCGATTACCTGGCGGTGGCCATCGGCACCAGCCACGGGGCCTACAAGGGCAAAGGCCGCCCCTTCATCGACCATCCCCGCCTGGAGCGGATCGCCTCCTTGGTCCCCGCGCCCTTGGTCCTCCACGGGGCCAGCTCCGTGCCCCAGGAGCTCATCCAGCGCTTCCGGGACTCGGGGGGCGAGATCGGGGAGGCGGCGGGCATCCACCCTGAGGACATAAAGAAGGCCATCGCCCTGGGGATCGCCAAGATCAACACCGACACCGACCTGCGCCTGGCCTTCACCGCCCTCATCCGGGAGGGCCTCCTGAAAAACCCCAAGGAGTTTGACCCCCGGAAGTACCTGGGCCCGGCCCGGGAGGCGGTGAAGGAGGTGGTGAAAAGCCGGATGGAGCTTTTCGGCTCCGTGGGCAAGGCCCTTTAGGGCCAAGGCCTGAGGGGGTGCCCCCCAGGCGGCACCCCCTGTAGCATGGGCCCATGAACCCCGTGCGCTTCATCCGCGAGAAGCGGGAGGGCCTCAAGCACCGCAAGGAGGACCTAGAGGCCTTCCTCCAGGCCTACCTTAGGGAAGAGGTGCCCGATTACCAGGTGGCGGCCTGGCTCATGGCCGCCTTCCTCCGGGGCCTGGACCAGGAGGAAACCCTCTGGCTCACCGAGGTCATGGCCTACTCGGGGCGGGTTTTGGACCTCTCCGGGCTTCCCCATCCGGTGGACAAGCACTCCTCCGGGGGCGTGGGGGACAAGGTGAGCCTCCTGGTGGGCCCCATCCTGGCGGCCTCGGGGTGCACCTTCGCCAAGATGTCCGGCCGCGGCCTGGCCCACACCGGGGGGACCATCGACAAGCTGGAGTCGGTGCCGGGCTGGCGGGGGGAGATGACGGAGGCAGAGTTCCTGGAGCGGGCCCGGCGGGTGGGCCTGGTCATCGCCGCCCAAAGCCCGGACCTGGCCCCCCTGGACGGCAAGCTCTACGCCCTCCGGGACGTGACCGCCACCGTGGAAAGCCTTCCCCTCATCGCCAGTTCCATCATGAGCAAGAAACTTGCCGCTGGGGCCAGGAGCATCGTCCTGGACGTAAAGGTGGGCAAGGGGGCCTTCATGAAGACCATCGAGGAGGCCCGGCTTCTGGCCCAGACCATGGTGGAGATCGGCCGCGGGGCGGGGAGGCGGGTGCGGGCCCTCCTCACCTCCATGGAGGCCCCCCTGGGCCGGGCGGTGGGGAACGCCCTGGAGGTGCGGGAGGCCATCCTGGCCCTCAAGGGGGAGGGGCCAGGGGACCTCCTGGAGGTGGCCCTCCGCCTGGCCGAGGAAGCCCTAAGCCTCGAGGGCTTGGACCCCGCCGCGGCCCAGAGGGCCTTGGAGACCGGGGCGGCCCTGGAGAAGTTCCGGGCCTTCCTCGAGGCCCAAGGGGGGGATGGCCGGGTGGTGGAGGACCTCGGCCTCCTCCCCCTGGCGGAGGAGCTTTCCTTCCGGGCCGAGGCCGAGGGGGTGGTCCAGGAGGTGGACGCCTACCGGGTGGGCCTGGCCGTCTTGGCCCTGGGGGGCGGGCGGCGGAAGAAGGGGGAGGCCATCGACCCCGGGGTGGGGGTCTACCTCCTCAAGAAGCCAGGGGACCGGGTGGCCCGAGGGGAAGCCCTGGCCCTCCTCTACCACCGGGGCCGGGGCCTGGAGGAGGCCTTGGCCGAACTCAAGGCTGCCTTCCGCCTGGGGGAGGAAGCCCGTCCCCTCCCCCTGGTGCTGGAGAGGGTGGGTTAGGTATACTCCCCGGGGATGAAAAGGCGCCCGGTCCGGTATACCCTCCTCCTGGCCCGCAGCGGCGGGGGGAGCCGGGCCCTCTCCCTACCGGGGTGGGCCCTGGCCCTTCTTCTGGGCCTTTTGGCCTTGTGGACGGGGGCCAACCTCTACTTCTGGCACAAGGGGCGGGAGGCCAGGGCCCTGGAGCTTCGCCTCCAGGCCCTCTCCCAGGAGGCCCGGAGGCTTTCCCTGGCCCTCGAGGCGGAGCGGGCCAAAAACGGCGCCCTTTCCCAGGAGGCGGAACGCACCCAAAGGGAACTGGCGCAGATCCGCAAGGCCCTGGAAGAACTCCGCCGCCGCGCGGGGCTTTCCCCCTTGAACGCCCTTCCCGTGCGCTACGGCCCCGGGGGCCAGGGGGGTGGGGCCATGGAGGGATGGGCGGCGGTGCGGGCCGAGGTCCTGGACCTGAAGAACCAGCTTGCCGAGGTGGCCCCTGCCCTGGAGCGCACCCTGGAGGTGGAGCGAAGCCGCCCCTTGGGCCTTCCCCTGAGGACCTACGAGGGGATTACCTCCCCCTTTGGCCTGCGCAGGAACCCCTTTGGCCCCGGGTACGAGTTCCACGACGGCCTGGACTTCTCCGCCCCCTACGGCGCCCCGGTCTACGCCACGGGCAGCGGGGTGGTGGCCCGGGCGGGCTGGATGGGGCCCTATGGCCTGGCCGTCCTCCTGGACCATGCCGAGGGCTACCAGAGCCTCTACGGCCACCTCTCCCGCCTCCTGGTCCGTCCGGGGGAGCGGGTGGAAAAGGGCCAGGTCCTGGGCTACGTGGGCTCCACCGGGCGTTCCACCGGCCCCCACCTGCACTACTCCGTCTACCGCTACGGCGCCCCCTTGGACCCCAGGCCCTACCTTTCCCCCTCCTGGGCCTCTCGGTAAAATGGGGCGGATGTTGGGCAGAAAGCAAGGGGGGGCCCTCACCTACCTGGGCCCGGACACCGAGATCCTAGGGGACCTGAAGGCCAAGGGCCAGGTGCGCATCGACGGCCTGGTGCGGGGCTCGGTCTACGTGGAGGGCGAGCTGGAGGTGGGGCGCACGGGCCGGGTGGAGGGGGAGCGCATCGAGGCCCAGGCGGTGCAGATCCACGGGGAGGTGAAGGCCGACCTGGTGGCGGGCAAGGTGGCCCTCTCCAAGACCGCCCGCTTCAGCGGCACCGTGCGGGCCCAGACCCTGGACGTGGAGGCGGGGGCGGTCTTCATCGGCCAGACCCTGGCGGGGGAGACCAAGGCCCTCGAGGCCCCCAAGGAGGCGTAGCGTGGCCCTGGAGCGGCTTTTTCGGAGAAAACGGCCCAGCGGGGAGAACCGGGACGTCCCCGAGCTTTGGACCAAGTGCGAGGCCTGTGGGGCAGGGATCTACAAGAAGGAATTCCGGGAAAACCTCTACGTCTGCCCCAAGTGCGGCCACCACCACCGCATCTCCGCCCAGGAAAGGGTGGAGATGCTGGCGGATCCCGGCACCTTCCAGGAAATCACCCGCCTAAGCCCCCTGGACCCCTTGGGCTTCGTGGACACCAAGCCCTACGGCGAGCGCCTCAAGGCCTACCAGCAGGAGACGGGCCGCCGGGACGCCATCCTGGGGGGGACCTGCGCCGTGGGCGGGGTCCCGGCGGTGCTCCTGGTGATGGACTACGCCTTTGCCGGCGGGTCCATGGGAAGCGTGGTGGGAGAGGAGATCGCCCGGGGGGTGGAGCGGGCGGCGGAGGAGGGGCGGGCCCTGGTGATCGTGGCCGCCTCCGGGGGGGCTAGGATGCAGGAGGCCGCCCTTTCCCTCATGCAGATGGCCAAAACGGTCATGAGCCTGGACCGCCTCTGGGCCCAGGGCCTGCCCTACGTGTCCATCCTTACCGACCCCACCACGGGCGGGGTTACGGCCAGCTTCGCCGCCCTGGCCGACGTGATCTTCGCCGAGCCTGGGGCCCTGATCGGCTTCGCCGGCCCCCGGGTGATCAAGCAGACCATCCGCCAGGACCTTCCCGAGGGCTTCCAGCGGGCGGAGTTCCTCTTGAAGCACGGCATGGTGGACCGGGTTACCGACCGCCGCAGGCTCAAGGCCGAGGTGGTCCGGGTCCTGCGCCACCTGCACCCCGGAGTCCCCTATGCCTCTGGAGTTTGAAAAGCCCATCCTGGAGCTGGAAAAGCGCATTGCCGAGTTGAAGGAAACCGCCAAGACCACGGGGGTGGACCTGGAGGCGGAGATCCGCCTCCTGGAGGAGCGCCTGGCCCGGCTCAAGGCGGAGATCTACGGCCACCTCACCCCCTGGCAACGGGTGCAGCTGGCCCGGGCCCCCGGGCGGCCCACCACCCTGGACGTCCTGGAGAAGGCTTTCCAGGACTTCCTGGAGCTTCACGGGGACCGGGCCTTCGCCGACGACCCGGCCATCGTGGGGGGTTTGGCCTACCTCGAGGGCCAGAAGGTGGTGGTGGTGGGGCACCAGAAGGGGCGGGACACCAAGGAGAACCTGCAGCGCAACTTCGGCATGCCCCACCCCGAGGGGTACCGCAAGGCCATGCGCCTCATGGACCTGGCGGACCGTTTCGGCTACCCCTTTCTGAGCTTCATCGACACCCCGGGGGCCTACCCCGGGGTGTCCGCGGAGGAGCGGGGCCAGGCCTGGGTCATCGCCCAAAGCCTGCAGCGCATGGGCCGCCTCCGGGTGCCGGCCATCGCCGTCATCCTGGGGGAGGGGGGGAGCGGGGGGGCCTTGGCCATCGGGGTGGCCAACCGGGTCCTCATCCTGGAGAACGCCTGGTACTCGGTGATCAGCCCCGAGTCCTGCGCCGCCATCCTGTGGCGCGACGCCAAGGAGGCCCCCAAGGCGGCGGAGGCCCTGAAGCTCACCGCCCAGGACCTCCTGGCCCTGGGGGTGGTGGACGCCATCGTCCCCGAGCCCGAGGGCGGGGCCCACAAGGACCCGGCCCGGGCCATAGCCCACCTCAAGGAGGCCCTCCTGAGGACCCTGGAGGAGCTCAAGGGGCTTTCCCCGGAGGCCCTCTACCAGGACCGCTACCGCCGCTTCCGCGCCCTTGGGGCCTACGCGGAGCCTTAAGGCCCCTTGGGCCTTTTCCCTCAGGGTTTTCACACCTGGCCTTTAGCCTGGGGCTGGAGGTGAGGGATATGCGGAAATGGCTTTGGGCGGTCTTGGGCCTGGGCGCGGCCTTGGCCCAGCAGGTAAGCCCCCAGGGGATCCTGGTCAACCCCGTACCCACGGATCTCCAGGTGAGGGTCTGGGTGGACAAGGACCCCAGCAAGCGGGGAGGGGCACTCTACCAGGTGGGTGAGCCCATCTTCATCTACGTGAACGTCAACCAGGAGGCCTACGTCTACCTCTTCAACGTCAACGCCGACGGGCGCATCGACCCCATCCTGCCCAACGCCTTTGAGCGGGACAACCTGCTTCGGGCTGGGGAGACCCGGCGCTTTCCCCCCGAGGGGGCCCGCTACCGCTACACGGTCACGGGTCCCGAGGGGGAGGACCGGATCCTGGCGGTGGCCAGCCGCAGGCCCCTTTCCCTGGGGGAGATCCTGGACGTGGAGGGGAACCGGGTGCGGGTCCAGGGGGCGGAGGGGCTAGCCCGGGCCCTTTCCATCGTGGTGGAGCCCCTTCCCGACCGGGACTGGGTGACGGACGTGGCCCGCTACTACGTGGGCCGGATTTCTTCGCCCCCCAGCCCGGCCACGGCTACCCTGGCGGTGGACTCGAGGCCCCAAGGGGCCGAGGTCTACCTGGATGGCCGCCTGCAGGGGCGTACCCCCCTCACCCTTTCCGTGAACCCCGGGCGGCACGAGGTGGAGGTGAGGCTTTCCGGCTACCAGCCCTACCGGGTGGCGGTGAACCCCGCTCCCGGGGAGCGGGTCCAGGTCTTTGCCCCCCTGGTCCCCGAGCCCCGGCAGGGCACCCTGGCCCTGGCCTCCACCCCCAGCGGGGCCGAGGTCTACCTGGAGGGGACCTTCCGGGGCCGCACCCCCCTTGCCCTTTCCCTTCCCGAGGGGCGCTACGCCCTGGAGCTTCGGCTTTCCGGCTACGAGCCCTACCGGGCCACGGTCCAGGTGCGCCGCGGGGAGACCACCAGGCTGGAGGTGCGCCTCACCCCCGTCCCCCGCACCGGCACCCTTCTCCTGGAAAGCACCCCTTCCGGGGCCGAGGTCTACCTGGAGGGGCGGCTCCAGGGCCGCACCCCCTTGCGCCTCACCCTGGAGGAGGGAACCTACCGGGTGGAGCTACGCCTTCCCGGCTACGAGCCCTACGGGGCCACGGTGCGGGTGGAGCGGGGGCGGGAAACCCGGCTTGCCGCCAGCCTGCGCCCCTTGCGTACCGGGGAGCTCTTTCTGGAAGCCCGGCCTGAAGGGGCGGAGGTCTTGGTGGATGGCCGCTTGGTGGGACGGGCGCCCTTGCGCCTTAGCCTCGAGGCCGGCCTGCACGAGGTGCGGGTCCAGGCCCCAGGGTACGCGGAGTACCGGGCCCAGGTGGAGGTGCGCCCCGGGGAGAGCGTCCGCCTCTTTGTGGAGTTGGTTCCCCTTCGGGCGGTGCTGGAGCTTTACCTGAACGCCGAGGCCCGGGTCTTCCTGAACGGGCAGGAGGTGGGCTTGGCCCGGGGTGGGTACCTGCGCCTGGAAGCCCCCTTAGGGGAGCACGAGCTCACCCTGGTGGCCCCCGGCTACCGCACCCTGGTCCAGACCGTGCGCTTGGGCGGCAACCTGGTCCTGCGGCTGGAGCTTAGGCCCCTCTGAGGTGGGGGGAGGCTAGGGCCCCTTGGGCCCTAGCCTCCAGACCAGGTAGGAGTAGAGGACCAGGTACAAAACCCCTAGGGCGCAGGCGGCCAGCCAGAGCCAAAGCCACACCCCCTGGCCCCCCAAAAGGGCCACGGCCCAGGCCAGCAGGCCGAGAAGGGCGAACACCTGCCCCGAGCGTTTCTGGGTCTTGCCCCAGGCCTCGGGGCTTTCCAGGGTCCAGGGGGTGCGCACCCCGGCAAAGTGGTTGGGGGGTATCCGGGGAAGCAGCAGGCCAAGCACCAGGAAGACCAGGCCCAGGGCCAGGAAAAGGGCCCTTTCCAGGGGAAAGGGTTCCCCCGCCACCTCCTGCCAGGTGGCGTAAAGGATAACCCCCTGAAGGAGGGCCAGGGTCCAGACCACCCCGGCGGTGAGCCAGGGCCAGACCCCGGGTTCCTGCCCCCTTAGCTTGGGGTCCAGCCTGGGGGCCAGGGCCAGGAGGGGGTAGACCAAAAGGGTAAGCAACAAGGGCAGGAGGAAGACCTCCAGCCGGCTCCCCCACCGGTCCACCTCCCCCTGGGCGTTCCAGTGCACGGGGATCCGTTCGGGGAGGCGGAGGTAGGCGAAGAGGGTGAAGGCCCAAAGGAGGAAAAGGCCCAAAGGCGCAAGCCATCTGGCCATGCCCTTTAGCCTACCCCAGTAGCATGGGGGGGATGGAGGCGATCGTCCTAGGGGGCGGCGAGGAGGCCTGGGCCCGGAAGTACGGGGTGCGGAGCAAGGCCCTGGTGCCTTACCGGGGAAAACCCTTGGCGGCGTGGGTGCTTTCCGCCCTGGCGGAGGCGGGGCTTTCCGCCATCTACGTGGGGGAGAACCCCGGCCTTGCCCCGGCCCCCCGGCTGACCCTACCGGACCGGGGCAGCCTTCTGGAAAACCTGGAGGCGGCCTTGGCCCACGCGGAGGGCCGGGTCCTGGTGGCCACCGCCGACCTGCCCCACCTGACCCCGGAGGCGGTGCGCTTTGTGCTGGAGAGGGCGCCCCAGGCAGCCTTGGTCTACCCCATCGTGCCCAAAGAGGCGGTGGAGGCCCGCTTTCCCCACACCCGCCGCACCTATGCCCGGTTGCGGGAGGGCGTTTTCACCGGGGGAAACCTCCTCCTTCTGGAAAAGACCCTCTTCTACCGGGCCTTGCCCTTGGCCAAGCAGGCGGTGGCCTTGAGGAAAAAGCCCTTGGCCCTGGCCCGGCTCATCGGCTGGGACATCCTCCTGAAGCTTCTTCTGGGAAGGCTTTCTCTGGGGGAGCTGGAGGCCCGGGCCAGCCGGATCCTGGGGGTGGAGGCCCGGGCCCTCCTCACCCCCTACCCCGAGGTGGGGGTGGACGTGGACCGGGAGGAGGAGCTGGTAAGCTAAGCCCATGCGTACGGTGAAGGAGCTTCGCCTGGCCGGGCTTTTCGCCTATTTGGCCGCCTTGGTCTTGGGCCTTCTTTTTTCCTATTTCCTCCATACCCTCCTGGGGAGCGGGGGGCGGCTGGGGTGGGGGAGCTTCAACTTCGCCGGCCTCTTGGAGGGCGTGGGCTTTCTCCTGGCCTTTACCTTTGCCCTTTACCTGGCCAAGAAGGCGGTGCGGGTGCCCTGCACCACCCTGCTCACCGCCGGCCTCCTCGGCCCCACCCCGGCCTTCCGCCTGGCCAAGCCCCTGCCCCGGGTGGAGGGCCTCGAGGCCTACGAGGGCCGGGGGATAGCCCTTCTGGTGCAGGAAGGCAAGCCCGTGGGGCTTTTGGGCCTTGCTGAGCCCATCCTGCCCCTGGAGGAGGTGCCGGCGGTGGAAGGGGAGGTGGCGGCCAGCGAGCTTTTCCCCCTTTTCTTCCGCCAGCCCCTGGTCCTGGTGGTGCGGGGGGAGGAGGTGCTGGGGGCCATCCCCCGGGAAGCCTTCTTCCGCTACCTCGGGGTCTAGCCCATTGACAGGGGGCCTTCTGGCCTAAAATAGGGGGGAGCGGTAGCTCGGGAGGTGAAGGATGCCGCACGTGATCTGTGAGCCCTGCATCGGCGTAAAGGACCAGTCCTGCGTGGAGGTCTGCCCGGTGGAGTGCATCTACGACGGGGGGGACCAGTTCTACATCCACCCCGAGGAGTGCATTGACTGCGGGGCCTGCGTGCCCGCTTGCCCGGTGAACGCCATCTTCCCCGAGGAGGACGTTCCCGAGCAGTGGAAGTCCTACATTGAGAAAAACCGCAAGCTGGCGGGCCTGGAGTAGCCCCGAAGGAGACCCCGCCAAGGGCCAAAGGCCCTTGGCGGTCCCTTTACAGCTCCCGCACGTACCAGCTTAAGGGCGGGCCGCCGTCTTTCACGTGGCGGAAGCCCTGGGAGAGGAAAAACCCCTTGGCCTGGGGGTTGTGCCCGTAGACCACGGCGTAAAGCCGCTCCACCCCGGCCAGGTTTGCCACCAGGTGGGCCAAGGCCCGCCGCCCCAGCCCCTGGCCCTGGCGGTCCTCGCGAATGAGGAGGAGGCTTAGGGTGGCGTCCTGGGGCTCGGGGTAGTGGAGCTTGTAGTCCAGGTAGCCCACGGCCTCCGCGTCCAGCAGGAGGAAGAAGGCCCGCCGTCGCGGGTCTTTTTCCAGGGTGGCCAGGTCGCGGGCCACGTCCTCGAGGCTGGGCGGCTCCGCCCCGATCAGGGCGAAGTAGCTGGGGCTTCGCCCAAAGAGGCCGTGCAGGAGGGGGGCATCCTCCGGGAGGACCCGGCGGAGGCTGAGGCTTAGGGTCCGCATCCCCCCCATGCTACCCTTGGCCAGCTGAGAAAGGGGTGAAGAAAGACCCTGCCCCGGGGCCTAACCCCGGGGCAGGGTTTGGGGCCTTTACCTACGGGCCGGCTCCACCACGGTGACGTTCACCGCCTGGGGGCCCTTGCCGTTCTTGCCCGGCTCCACGTCAAAGGTGACGATATCGCCTTCGTTCAGGGTGCGGAACCCCTTGGCGTTGATGGCGCTGAAGTGGACGAACACATCCGTGTCCCCCTCGCGCTCAATGAAGCCGTAGCCCTTCTCCGCGTTGAACCACTTGACCCGACCCTTCTGCATACCGCTCCTTCGCTTCCGGGCCCAAGGGGCCCGTATCCGGGGACTTAGGGGTTGCTTTAGACCCAAGGGGCCACCCTGAAGCGACCCGGAATACCCCACTATACCACGGAAGGGCCTAGCGGCGGAAGAACCCCTTGAGCTTTTCCCAAAGCCCTTCAGGGGCCACCTCCTCCCCCACCTCCGCGGCATAGGCCCTAAGGAGCTCCCGCGCCTTTGGGGAAAGCCGCTTGGGCACCTCTAGCTCCACCACCACCCGCAACGCCCCCCGCCCCCGACCCCCAGGGAGGGGCAGCCCCTCCCCGGGCAGCTCAAACACCTCCCCGTGCCCGGTTCCTGGGGGGAGGTCCAGGGGCAGGGGGCCCTCCAGGCCGGGCACCTCCACCCGGGTCCCCAGGGCGGCCTGGGCCAGGCCCACCCGGAGGCGGTAGACCAGGTCCGCCCCCTGGCGTTCCAGCTGGGGATGGGGTTGGACCCGGAGCCGGACGTAGAGGTTCCCAGGCCCCCCGGGGCCCAGGTTGCCGTAGCCCGGTACCCGCAGTAGGTGGTTTTCGTCCATCCCCGGGGGGATGCGCACCGTAAGCCGCTCCTCCCGGGACACCCGGCCCCGGCCCCCACAGGCCGGGCAGGCCTCGGCCAGGAGGTGGCCCTGGCCCCGGCAGTGGGGGCAAGCGGAGCGGCTTACGAAGGCACCGAAAAGGCCCTGGCGGTAGCTCTCCACCACCCCCCGGCCCCCGCAGGTGGGGCAGGCCACCCGTTTCCCCCCCTGGCCCCCGCAGGCCTCGCAGGGTACCAGGCGGGCGTAGGCCACCTCGGCCTCCTTGCCGCGGAGGAGGTCCTGGAGCTCCACCTCCACCGCCACCTCCAGGTCCTCCCCCCGGGGGGCGGTCCTCGGGGAACGGAAGCCGAAGACCTGGGCGAAGAGGTCAAAGAGGTCCTCGGTGCGGAACTCGGGGCTACCCAGAAGCCCCCGGTCGTACTGGGCCCGCTTCTCCGGGTCGGAGAGGACGGCGTAGGCCTCGTTGATCTCCTTGAAGCGCTCCTCGGCGGCCTTGTCCCCGGGGTTGCGGTCGGGGTGGTACTGGAGGGCCAGCTTGCGGTAGGCCCGCTTGATCTCCTCCTGGGTGGCCTCGCGGCTCACCCCCAGGATGGCGTAGTAGTCCTTCATCCAGCTAGCACTTTACAAGGGAAGGGGCTTTGGGCTAAAGTGGGCGCCAATGAGGCTCCTGCGAGCTATCCGGTAGGGGGCCCCTTCCTTCGGGAAGGGCCCCCCCGGCTTGGCCGCGGGGGCCTCTCCTTCTCTAGGAGGCACCCATGCTGCTTCTCACCCCTGGACCCACCCCCATCCCCGAACGCGTGCAAAAGGCCCTGTTGCGCCCCATGCGGGGGCACCTGGACCCCGAGGTCCTGGCCCTGAACCGCGCCATCCAGGAGCGGCTTTGGCGGCTCTTTGACCCCGGGGAAGGGGCCTTGGTGGCGGCCTTGGCCGGCTCGGGCAGCTTAGGGATGGAGGCGGGGCTGGCCAACCTGGACCGAGGGCCGGTCCTGGTCCTGGTGAACGGGGCCTTCTCCGCCCGGGTGGCGGAGATGGCCGCCCTCCATGGCCTCGAGCCCACGGTGCTGGACTTCCCCCCGGGGGAGGCCGTGGACCCGGAGAGGGTGGCCCAGGCCCTTCGGCGACGACGCTACCGCATGGTGGCCCTGGTCCACGGGGAGACCTCCACCGGGGTGCTGAACCCGGCGGAGGCCATCGGGGCCCTGGCCCAGGAGGCCGGGGCCCTGTTCTTTTTGGATGCGGTCACCACCTTGGGCATGCTCCCCTTCTCCATGCGGCGGATGGGGGTGGCCTACGCCTTCACCGGGAGCCAGAAATGCCTTTCCGCTCCCCCAGGGCTAGCCCCCATTGCCCTGGCCCCCGAGGCCCGGGCGGCCTTTACGGGAAGGCGGGGCTGGTACCTGGACCTGGCCCGGGTGGCCGAGCATTGGGAGTGGGGCGGGTACCACCACACCACCCCGGTCCTCCTGCACTACGCCCTCCTCGAGGCCTTGGACCTGGCCCTGGAGGAGGGGCTGGAGGCCCGGGAGCGGAGGGCGCGGGAGGTCTACGCCTGGCTTTTGGCTGAGCTCGGGGAGCGGGGGTTCCGCCCCTTCCCCAAGGAAAGCCCCCTGCCCACCGTCCTGGTGGTCCGCCCCCCTGAGGGGGTGGAGGCGGACCGCCTGGTGAAGGCCCTCTACGCCGAGGGGGTGGCGGTGGCCGGGGGGATCGGCCCCACCCGGGGCCAGGTCCTGCGCCTTGGCCTCATGGGGGAGGCGGCCCGCAAGGAGCCCTACCGGCGTTTCCTGGAGGCCTTGGACCGGGTCTTGGCCCTAGCGTAGGAAGAAGTAGGCGTAGGCCAGGGCCAGGGCCATGCGGTAGTAGGCGAAGGGCCGGAAGCCCAAGCGCTCCACCAGGAAGAGCATGCCCCGCACCGTGAGGAGGGCGGTGAGGAGGGCGGAGGCAAAGCCCAGAAGGAGGAGGCTCCATCCCCCGGGGGGGATGCTGGGGGCGCTTTTCAGGAGGTCGTACCCCACGGCGGCCAGCATGGTGGGCAGGGCAAGGAGGAAGCTGAACTCCGCCGCCGCCCGGCGCTTCAGGCCCAAAAGGAGCCCCCCCAGGATGGTGGCCCCGCTCCGGCTCGTGCCGGGGAAAAGGGCGGCCAGGCCCTGGAAGAACCCGATCCAGGCCACCCGGGCCAGGGGAAGCTCCAATACGTCCCCGTAGCGGGCCCTTTCCGCCAGGCGGTCGGCGAAGAGGAGGGCCAGGCCCACGAAAAAGAGGAAGAAGACCACGATCCCGTCCTGGCCCAGGACCACCCCCTTGATGAAGGGGTAGAGGAGGAAGCCCATGGCCGCCGTGGGCAAAAAGGCCACCCCGAGGCGCAGCCAAAGGGCCCGGTCCACGGCAAAGCGCCGCCCATAGAGGAGCAGGACGGCCAGGATGGCCCCCAGCTGGATGGCGATGAGAAAGGTTTTCAAAAAGTCATCGCTTTCCACCGGCAGGCCGAGAAGGTGGAAGAGGAGGGTCAGGTGGCCCGTGGAGGAGACGGGCAGGAACTCCGTAAGGCCCTCCACGAACCCCAGGAGAAGGGCTTCCCAAGCGCTCACGCGGCCCATGCTACCATGGGGGGCGTGGAGGTTTCCGTCCTCATCCCCGCTGCCGGGAAC
Organism: Thermus sp. CCB_US3_UF1; assembly: GCF_000236585.1. NCBI lineage: Bacteria > Thermotogati > Deinococcota > Deinococci > Thermales > Thermaceae > Thermus > Thermus sp. CCB_US3_UF1. The sequence continues at coordinate 1,987,744 of NC_017278.1, read as the reverse complement.
GGGGAGCGGCTTGGCCTTGGGCCCAAGGCCTTCCTACGGGTGGGGGGGAGAACCCTTTTGGAATGGGCCCTTTCCCCTTTCCAGGGGGCGGCGGAGGTCCTGGTGGCCCTGCCCCCGGGCCTTAAGCCCCCCCGGGGCCTGCGGGCGGTCTTCCTGGAGGGGGGAAAGACCAGGCAGGAGTCCGTGGCCCGCCTCCTGGAGGCGGCAAGCCTCCCCCTAGTCCTGGTGCACGACGTGGCCCGTCCCTTCGTGAGCCGGGGCCTGGTGGAACGGGTGCTGGCCGCCGCCCAGGCCACGGGGGCGGCGGTGCCCGTCCTGCCCCTCCCCGACACCCTGATCCGCCCTGAGGGGGAGGCCTACGGGGAGGTGGTGCCCCGGGAGGCCCTGCGCCTGGTCCAGACCCCCCAGGGGTTCTTCACCGCCCTCCTGCGGGAGGCCCACGCCTACGCCCGTCAGCGGGGGATCGCCGCCACCGACGACGCCCAGCTGGTGCGGGCCCTGGGCTACCCCGTGGCCCTGGTGGCGGGGGAGAGGACGGCCTTCAAGATCACCTATCCCGAAGATCTGCCCCTGGCGGAGGCCCTGGCGCGGACATGGAACGGGTAGCGGTGGCCAAGATCAACCTGGGCCTCTCCCTCCTGGGCCGGAGGCCCGACGGCTACCACGAGCTCCACACCCTTTTCGCCGCCCTTTCCTTTGGCGACCGCCTCTATCTGGAACCCCTCCCCGAAGGGATAGAGTTCCGCGGGCGCTACGGGCGCAGGAACCTGGCCTACCGGGCGGCGGAGGCTTACCTGGAAAGGGCGGGGTGGCCCGGGGGGGTGCGCATCGTCTTGGAAAAGGCCCTGCCCGAGGGGGCGGGCCTGGGCGGGGGGAGCTCGGACGCGGCCCAGGTGCTCCTGGCCCTTAAGGAGCTCTACCCGGCGGAAGTGGACCTGGGCGCCCTGGCCCTTTCCTTGGGGGCGGATGTGCCCTTTTTCCTGATGGGGGGCGGGGCGGAGGCCCGGGGGGTGGGGGAAAGGCTAAGGCCCCTCGCCCTGCCCCCCTTGCCCGTGGTGGTCTTCGCCCCGGGTCTGCGCCTGGCCACGCCCCGGGTCTATGGGGAGGTGAAGCCCCACGATTTCGGCCCCGAGCTTCCCGTGGCCGAGATCCTCCGCGCCCTAGCCCAAGGAGAGGAGCCCCCCTACTGGAACGCCCTGGAGGGCCCGGCCTTCCGCCTCCACCCCGAGCTCCGGGGGGTGAAGGCCCGCCTCCGGGCCCTGGGCCTTAAGGGGGTGTTGATGTCGGGTTCGGGCAGCGCCTTCTTTGGCCTGGCCGAGGGGGAGGAGCACGCCAGGAAGGCCGTGGCCACCCTCAGGCTTCAGGGGTACGCCCGCTGGGGTATCCTGGGGGGTGGCCATGCGCTCCCTTGAAGACCTCTTCGCTTGCTGCCCCGGGCTGTTGGAGGAGGTGAAGCGCCTCCCCATCCGCTGGGATAGGGAGCGCTTTCGCTTCTGGCTCCAGCAGGACTACCCCTTCGTGGAGGCCCTTTACCGCTACCAGGTGGGCCTGTTGCGGGAGGCCCCCCAGCCCCACCGGGCCCCCCTGGTCCAGGCCCTCATGGCCACGGTGGAGGAGCTGGACTGGCTTCTGGCCCACGGGGCGGATCCCCAGGCCCCCGCCCACCCGGTGCGGGAGGAGTACGTGGCCCTCCTGGGGGAGATGGAGGGCCTGGCCTACCCCTACCGCCTGGTCCTCTTCTACTTTTTGAACCGGCTTTTCCTCGAGGCCTGGAACGCCCACGTGGCCGGGGAGGGGCCCTGGCAGGAGCTTGCCGAGCACTGGTCGGCCCCCGAGTTCCAGGCGGTCCTCTTTGACCTGGAGGTCATGGCCTTGGGGCAGGTGGCCCGGCTGGACGAAGGGCTCCTCCGGGCCTACCTGGGCCGGATCCTGGAGATGGAAAAAAAGGCCTGGAGCCTCCTCCTCTAGGAGGCCCCAGGGCTTTGGGCCTCAGTTGAGTTCCTCGCCCCAGGCTTCCTCAAAGAGGCGCTTGGCCTCCTGGAAGGTCACCTCCAAGGTCTGGGACACCTCCTCGGCCAGGAGGTGGATGGCCCGGCGCAGGGCCTGCCGGTCCAGGTCGGGCAGGCCCCGCTCCAGCTCCCAGGCCCGGAGCTGCCCCGCCATCTGGGCGATGCGGTAAGGGTTTCCGTCCGCCAGGATCTCGCTGGTCTTGCGGTGCCGGGCGGCCCACTGCTTGGGCAGGGGCATGCGGCCGTTTTTCAGGAGGTCCAGGATGACCGGGACCTCCTCCGGGGAGAGGGCCCGCCGCATCCCCACGCTTTGGGGGGCCTCCACGGGTACGTAGGCCTTGGAACGGGAACCGGGAAAGTCCACCTGGTAGTAGGCCCGGTTGATCCCGCTCACGCTTCGCTGGGCTATGCCCGCCACCACGCCAACCCCATAAGGGGGCAGGACCACCTTATCGCCGGGACGGAACTCTTTCACGGCGAGACTCCTTTCCGGAGCACCAAGAGGAGGTGCTCCACGTAGGCTTCCACCTCCAGCAAGGGGCTACACCCTAAGGCCGCGATCACCGCGGCGGTGGCCTTGGGGGAAAGCTCAGGCCGCACGGCGCCTTCCTTTTGGCCGCTTTGCACCAACTCCTCCAGCAGGTCCAGGTAGCGTTGGTGGAGCCCTTTGAGCCAGGGGGTGGGGTCCTCCACCGCTTCCCGGGCTACCGCCGCCCAGAGGCCCCGCCACTCCTCCACCCAGGCCAGGCGCTTTTGTAAAAGGGCCTCGAGGCGCACAAAAAAGGGCGCCCGCAGGCGCACCACCTCCTCCACTTCCTGGTAGAAATCCCTGGTGCGCTCCTCCACCAGGGCCTTCAGGAGGTCCCGCTTGTCGCGGAAATAGAGGTAGATGGTGCCCTTGCCCACCTCGGCCCTCCGGGCCACCTCCTCCATCTTCAGCCCGGAAAGCCCCCGCTCCCGAAGGACCGCCAAGGTGGCCTGGAGGATGGCCCGCTTTTTGTCCTTGGCAAGCGCCCCCGGGGGGGATACCGTCGCGGCCACGTCCCCAAGTCTACCACACCGCCCTTTCCCTTTCATGAGGAGGGCGCTACCCTAGAGGTATAGGAGGCAGGGTATGCGTCAGGGGTTTTTCGCTCTGCTCACCGCAGACCCCTTGCGGGGGGCTTTGCGCCCGGTGGAGGCCCGCCTCCTGGAGGAGGCAAGGGGGCAGGCCCTTTTCCTGGTGCCCTACCCCTTGCGGGACCTGGCCGAGGCCTGGCGGCTTGCCTACCGGAGCCTGGGGCTGCGCCAGGGGCGGCTCCTTTACCTCAGGCGGCGGGAGGAGGCCTTTGACCCCGAGGTGGCCCGGTCCGTGGCGGCAAGCCCTCTGGTCCTCCTGGCCGCCGAGGGCCTGCCGGAGTTTCTGGATCTCATCCGGGGAAGCCTGGTCCTCCAGGCCCTTTTGGAGGTGCACCGCCAAGGGGGCGGGGTGGTGGCCCTGGGGGAGGCCGCCGGGCTTTTGGGCGAGGCCGCCTTCTACCCCCTAGAGGGGGAGGTGCGGGCCGCCCTGGGCCTGGCCCTCCTGCGGGGCCTGGCCCTGCTGCCCAGGGTGGAGGAGCGGGGGCGTTTTTTGGCCCTATCCCGCCTGGTGGCGGACAACCCCGACCTGGTGGGCCTGGGCCTGCGGGAAAACACCGCCTTGCGCCTCCTGCGGGGCCTGGGGGAGGTGTGGGCCGGGGAGGTGACCCTGGTGGATGCCGGCGGGGCCGAGTTCACCGCCCGGGGGGTCAAGGGGCTTCGGGTGGACGTCCTCGCCGCCGGGGAGCGCTTCCCTTTGCCCGCCCTTTAGGGCTACCATGGCCCCATGCCCTCGGGGCGCGTGCACGAGGCCATCAACCTGACGGTCCTGGGCGGAGGGGCGGCGGCCTATCTGGCCCAAGGGGGTTCTCCCGAGGCGCCGGAGGCCTTGGCCTTCGCCCTGGCCTACCTGGCCGGTACCTTCCTCCTCTCCCCGGACCTGGACCTGGCGGACAAGGGGGTGCGGGCCCAGCGCCGCTGGGGGGTGCTGGGGGTCTTGTGGAAGCCCTACGGGTGGCTCTTCCGCCACCGGGGGCTTTCCCACACCTGGGTGCTGGGGCCCTTGACCCGGCTTGGGTACCTGCTTGGGCTCCTCTGGGGGCTTGGGGCCTTGCTCCAAGGCCTGGCCCTTTCCCTGGGCGTGGGGTTTGCCCCAAGGCTTCCTTCCTGGCCCAAGGAGGTCTGGGGGTACGCCCTTTTGGGCTACTACCTTTCCCAGTGGCTGCACCTGGTGGCGGACGGGATCTGGCCCGACCACGACCTTAAGCGCTTGCGGCGGCCAAGGTGAGTCCGGGCACATACCGCCTTGGGGTAGGCCCCACAATGAGGGCATGCTCCCGCAAAGGGCCTTGGTCTTCTGGTTCCTGTTGGGTTTGGCCTGGGCGGTGGGGCCGGGGCAGAGCCTCCCTGGCTTCACCCTGTGGGATCCCAAGGGAGCCCCCGTGACCCCGGCCACCCTAAAGAAACCCGCGGTCTTGGTTTTTTGGGCCAGCTGGTGCCCGGTCTGCCGGGCCGAGTTCCCGGGCCTGCACCGGGTGGCCGAGGAGACCAAGGTCCCCTTTTACGTGATCAGCCGCGAGCCCAAGGACACCCGGGAGGTGGTCCTGGAGTACATGAAGGCCTACCCCCGGTTCATCCCCCTCCTGGCCTCGGACAAGGACAAGCCCCATGAGGTGGCCAACCGCTTCAAGGTTTTGGGCCAGCCCTGGACCTTCGTGGTGGACGGGGAGGGCAAGGTGGTGGCCCTTTTCGCCGGGCGGGCTGGGCGGGAAGCCCTCCTAGACGCCCTCCTCCTGGCGGGGGTGGAGCTGCCATAGCTCGGCCTGCCGGGCCTCGCCCAAGGGGGTGAGGCGGAGGAGGAAATGGGCCCCTAAGGTTTCGGGGTCCCCCCATTCCACCAGGAGGAGGCGGGCCTCCTCCCCGGCGGCCTCCAGCTGGGGCAGCAGGGCCTCTTGCGCCTCAAGGCGGTAGAGGTCCGCGTGGACCAGGGGGCCTTCCGGGGTGGGGTAGGTGTGGATCAGGGTGTAGGTGGGGCTCGTCACCCGGCCTGGAAAGCCCAGGGCCTGGGCCAAGAAGCGGACGAAGGTGGTCTTCCCCGCGCCCAAGGGGCCTTGGAGGGCTACCAGGGCCCCCGGGGGCAGCAGGGGGAGGACCTCCCGGGCCAGGGCCTGGGTGTCCTCGAGGCTCTTCAGGGTGCGCGAAAGGAGGAGGCGCATGGGGCGCCTAAAGGAAAAAGGCCCGGTAGGGCCTTCTGGTGCCGGGAGCGGGACTTGAACCCGCACGCCCTTGCGGGCACCACCCCCTCAAGATGGCGTGTCTACCAGTTCCACCATCCCGGCAGGGCGCGCCTCGCGCGCAAGCCTCAGTTTAGCAAAAGGCCCCTCCTTGTCAAGGTTGCCCGGTGGGGGACATTTGTCCCTAGACCTTTCCGGTAATGTACCCCCGTAAAGTCCTTGCTCAGGGGTAGGTGCGGGCGCAGGCGCCCCCGCGTATGGAACTTTCCCAAGACCTGATGGACGCCGGTTCCTGCCCGTAGCCTTGGCCCCAAGCCGGAGGTGGCATGCGCAGGCGCAACCGTCGGGTCAAGTTGCTGTTTTGGGGTGCCGTGGGAGGGGTTTTTGCCCTCCTGGTGGTGATCTTTTCTGGGGTGGCCGTGGGGGCCTTTGAGCAGCGCATCCTGCCCGTGGACCAGCCTGTGCCCTTCAGCCACGCCTTTCACGCCGGGGGCCTGGGCCTTTCCTGCCGCTACTGCCACGCAGCCGTGGAACACGCTCCCTACGCCGGCCTTCCCCCCACGGAAACCTGCATGACCTGCCATACCTTCGTCAAGCCCAACAGCCCCAACCTGGCCCTGGTGCAGAGGAGCTGGGAAACGGGAGAGCCCCTGCGCTGGAACAGGGTCATCAACCTGCCGGATTTCGTCTACTTCCATCACGGGGCCCACGTGGCCAAGGGGGTGGGGTGCGCGGAGTGCCACGGGCGGGTGGACCAGATGGCGGTGGTGTACCAGCCCCAGGCCTTCACCATGAAGTTCTGCCTTTCCTGCCACCGCCAGCCCGAGGCCCGCCTAAGGCCCCGGGAACAGGTGTTCAACATGGCCTACCAGCCGGATCCGGAGCTGGGGCCAAAGCTCAAGGCCCTCTACCGGATCCGTTCCGCCGAGGCCCTGACCAGCTGCAACACCTGCCACCGCTAGGGGGGAGTATGGACGCGCAACGCGGTTTTGCCGAGGCCCTGGAGAAGGCGCTCTTTCGGGAGGAGTTTCCCTTTGGCCCCATAAGCCGCCGGGGGGTATTGGCCATGGGGCTTCTGGCCCTGGCCGCCTGCACCCCGGTGGTGCGGCGCAAAGGGGTGCCTTACGTGCGCCAGCCGGAATGGGTGGTGGAAGGCGGGCGGGCGGAGTTCGTCACCGCCTTTCCCCACGCGGGCTTTGCCGAGGCGGTGCGGGTGAAGGTCTACCAGGAGCGCCCCCTTTTCCTGGCCCCCCTCGAGGGGGCCATGGGCCCTTACCCCCTGGCGGGCCTCTACGCCCTCTACGACCCCGCTCGCCGGGGAAGAACCCCAGACTGGGAGGGGTTTTACGCCGCCTGGCGCCGGGCCTTGGCGGAAGGGGAGACCCTTCTGGTCCTCCCCCGCACCACCTCCCCCCGGCTGGAAGGGCTCTTGCAAAAGGCCCAAGCCCGCTTTCCCAACCTAAGGGTGGCCCGGTTTGAGGCCTGGAGCCTGGAAAACGTCTACCTGGGGACGGAGATCCTCCTGGGCCGGCGGGCCTGGCCTGTCTACGCCCCGGAGAAGGCGGAGACCGTCCTCCTCCTGGACGTGGACCTGCACGAGCACCCCGCGGGCCACCTCTGGGGCCAGGCCCTAAGCCAAAGGCGCCTGCCCCCCATGAACCGCCTCTACGCCGTGGAAAGCGGGTCGGGGCTTTTGGGGAGCCTGGCCGACCACCGCTTGGCCCTGAAACCGAGCGGGGTGGAGGCCTTCCTCCTGGACCTGGCCCGGGCCCTGGGGGTGCTGCCGGGGACCCCTGCCGGGGAGTACGGGGGGTTCCTCCCCGCCCTGGCCGAGGACCTGGGGCGGGGAGGGCTGGTCCTTCCCGGGGTCCACCTGAGCCCTGGGGCCCAGGCCCTGGCCCTGGCGGTGAACCTGGCCCTAGGGGCCCCCCTGCGCCTGGTGGAGCCCCCGGAGGGGGAGGCCGCCACCCCCAGGGCCTTCCTGGAGGCCGAAGGGGCGGAGCGCCTGGTTTGGGCCGCCGAGGGTCCCCTGCCGGAGCTGAAGGGGAAGGCCTTCGCCGCCTCCCTTTCCCTCTACCCCCGGGAGGCCCCCTGGAGCCTGCCCCTGGCCCACCCCCTGGAGGCTTCGGGCCAGCACCGGGACGCCCTGGGCCGCCTCTGGACGGCCCAGGCCCTGGTCCAGCCCCTCTGGGGGGGGAGGAGCCTGGAGGAGGTGGTGGCGGGGCTGGTAGGGGAGGAGCTCCCCGCCCTTGCCCCTGAGGAGAAGCGGGCCCTGGCCGAGGGGCGGCCGCTGGAGGAGGCCAGGCCCCTGGCCCTGGCCCCTAGGCCAGGCTGGGCAGGCCGCCTTCCCCCCTTGCGCCTCGAGGCGCCCCTGGAGCTCACCCTGCGCCCCGACTACAGCCTCTACGACGGCCGCTACCGGGAAAACCCCTACCTGCAGGAGCTCCCTAGGCCCCTCACCCGCCTGGTCTGGGACGGGGCCCTCCTCCTGGGGGAGGAGGAAGCGGAGGCCCTGGGGGTGCTGGGGGCCATCCGGGAACGGGAGCGGCGGGCCGACCCCCGAAGGCCCCTCCTCCGGGTGCAGGCGGGCGGCCGGGAGGCCCTTCTGCCCCTCTGGCCCCTGCCCGGGATGCCCAGGGGCAGCCTGGTGGCCCCCCTCTCCCACTTCTTCCACCCCCAAGGGGTGGCCCTGGCCGCCCAGGTGGCCCTCACGGGCCGGGAGTATCCCTTGGTCTCCACCCAGTACCACGGGTACCTGGGGGAGGTGGAGGCGGTGAAGGTCCTGAAGGAGGCCGAGGCCCTAAAGGGGGAGCCCAAGGAGGAAAAGCGCCTTTCCTTCTACCCCCCTTGGCCCCAAGGCGAGCACGCCTGGGCCATGACCGTGGACCTTTCCCGCTGCCTGGGGTGTGGCCTCTGCGTCCTGGCCTGCCAGGTGGAGAACAACATCCCCGTGGTGGGCAAGGAGGAGGTGCGCAAGGGGCGGGAGATGCACTGGATCCGGATTGACCGCTACTTCACCCCCGAGGGGGTCCTGCACCAGCCCGTCATGTGCCAGCACTGCGAGAAGGCCCCCTGCGAGGCGGTCTGCCCCGTGGCGGCCACGGAGCACTCCGACGAAGGCCTGAACCTCATGGTCTACAACCGCTGCGTGGGCACCAAGTACTGCTCGGCCAACTGCCCCTACAAGGCCCGGCGCTTCAACTTCTTCCCCTACGCCGAGGCCTTCGTGGGCAAGGGGGACCCGAGGAAGGCCAAGGAGAGCCCCCTCGCCCTCCTCATGAACCCTGAGGTCACGGTGCGCAGCCGCGGGGTGATGGAGAAGTGCACCTACTGCGTGCAGCGCATTGAGCTGTCCCGGGCCCAGGCGGCCCAGGAGGGAAGGAAGCTCCGCACCGGGGAGGTGCGGACCGCCTGCCAGGAGGTCTGCCCCGGGCGGGCCATCCACTTCGGGGACCTCCTGGACCCCGAGGACCCCATCCAGGCCCACCGCCGGGAGGGCCGGCACTACACCCTCCTGGAGGAGGCCAACACCTGGCCCCGCACCACCTACCTGGCCCACCTGAAAAACCCCCACCCCAGGCTGGCCAAGGAGGCGAAGGAGGTAAAGGAGGAAGGCCATGGCTAAGGAACCCCACCCGGACCAAGACCTCATCCAGGGGGAGTGGACGGAAAGGAGCCTGGTGGAAAAGCTCCTGGAGCCCGTGGAGAAGCCCCCGCCCAAGCCCTGGCGGGTGGTGGCGGCGGTGGGCTTCGCCCTCACCCTGGCCTGGCTTTACGCCATCTTCGTCACCTTCGTAAGGGGTCTCGGCACCTGGGGCATCAACCAGCCCGTGGCCTGGGGGTACGATATCGTCCACTTCGTCTGGTGGATCGGCATCGGCCACGCGGGGACCCTGATCAGCGCCATCCTGGTCCTCATGCGCCAGAACTGGCGCGACTCCCTGAACCGGGTCACGGAGGCCATGACCCTCTTCGCCGTCCTCTGCGCCGCCACCTACCCCCTGATCCACATGGGCCGCCCCCAGCACTTCTACTGGGTCATGCCCTACCCCACCCACATGGCCCTCTGGCCCCAGTACAAAAGCCCCCTTTCCTGGGACGTGCTGGCCATCATGACCTACCTCACCATCTCCACCCTCTTCCTCTACCTGGGCCTGATCCCCGACCTGGCCCTCCTCCGGGAGAGGAGCACGGGCTGGCGGAAGCGGCTTTACGGCTGGCTTTCCCTGGGCTGGACCGGGAACGCGGTGCACTGGAGCCGCTACCGGGCGGTGTACGTCCTCCTGGCGGGCCTGGCCACCCCGGTGGTCATCTCCGTGCACTCCGTGGTGAGCATGGACTTCGCCTACGGCCTGGTGCCCGGCTGGCACCTCACGGTCTTCCCCCCCTTCTTCGCCGCCGGGGCCATCTATTCGGGCTTCGCCATGGCCCTGACCCTCATCATCCCCCTCAGGCGGTGGTACGGGCTGCAGGGGGTCATCACCGAGCGCCACCTGGACTGGATGGCCAAGGTAACCCTGGCCTCGGGCCTGGGGGTGGCCTACATCTACCTCCTGGAGATCTTCATCGCCTGGTACAGCGGGGAGCCCGCGGAGTGGGCCCAGCAGCTTTGGCGGATGACCGGGCCTTACGCCCCCTACTACTGGGCCATGATGCTCATCAACGTGGTCCTGCTCCAGACCCTTTGGTTCCCCCGTTTCCGCCGGAACCTCACCTGGCTTTTCCTCTTCTCCCTCTTGGCCAACGTGGGCATGTGGCTGGAGCGGTTCGTCATCGTGGTCATCAGCCTTTCCCACGATTTCCTGCCGGGGAACTTCCACCTCTACGCCCCCACCTGGGTGGACTGGACCCTGTTCCTGGGCACCCTGGGCTTCTTCCTCTTCGGGTTGGCCCTTTTCATCCGCCTTTTCCCCCCCATCGCCGTGGCGGAGATGGTCCACCTGTTCCACAAGCTGCGCGGGCACTAGGAGGGAAGGATGCTGTACGGCTACCTGGCTTACTTTGACGCGCAGGAGGCCTTTTTGCAGGCCTTAAGGCGGCTGAAGGGGGAAGGGTACCGCCGTCTCGAAGCCCTTACCCCCAACCCCGTGGAGGGGGTGGAGGCGGTCTTGGGGGGGGATGGGCGCATCCCCTGGGTGGCCTTCCTCCTGGGGGTGCTGGGGGCGGGCCTGGGGCTTTTCCTCCAGGTCTATACCACCCTGGACTACCCCCACAATGCCGGGGGAAAGCCCCTTTTGGGCTGGCCGGCCTTCATCCCCGTGACCTTTGAGCTCACCATCCTCACCATCACCGTGGGGATCTTCCTGTACCTGCTCTACGTCAATGGCCTGCCCCTTTCGGCCCACCCCGCGGTGGAGGCCAAGGGGTATGGCCGGCTTTTGGTGGACCGCTACGGGATCTTCGTCTACGCCTCCGACCCCCGCTTCCATCCCGAGGGAACGAAGGCCCTCCTGGAGGCCTTAGGGGCGGAGGTGGAGGAGGTGCGGCGTGCGTAGCCTCTGGCTCCTTGTGCCCCTCCTTTCCGCCTGCGGCTGGATGTGGGACCAGCCCAAGGTCAAGCCCCTGCGGGAGGCCCCCTTGCGGGTGGAGGTGGCCCCCGAGCGGGTGCGTTTCGGGGAGAACCTGAACCCCGAGGTGCGCCTGGGCCTGAAGCCGGAAGGGGGGTTTGCCGACAACCCCTTTGCCTTCACCGAGGCGGAGCTGGCGAGGGGCAAGGCCCTTTACGGGAGCTTCTGCGCCATCTGCCACGGGCCGGAGGGCCGGGGGGATGGCCGGGTCATCCCCTTGGGGGTGCCACGGCCCCGCTCCTACCACGACCCGGCGGTGAAGGCCATGCCCGAGGGGTACTTCTACTTTGCCGCCACCAACGGCTTTGGCCGCATGCTCGCCTACAAAAGCCGTATCCCGGAGAGGGAGCGCTGGCTCATCGCCCACTACATCAAGCGGTGCCTCTTGGATGGGGCCTGCCCCAAGGAGGTGGTGGATGCAGAGGTCCATTGAGGCGGGACGCTCGGGGATTTGGCTTTTGGGCCTGGCCCTTTACGCCCTGGCCTTCCTCTTTGGGGCCCCGGCGGCCTATCTGCCCTTCGCCTTCTTCCTCCTCTTGGCCTTGGGAGCCCTCCTCGTCCTCCTCCTCCACAACGCCCTGAGGAGCCGCTGGGGGGTTCCCCTGGAGCCCTACCTCTACCCCTTGGCCCGGACCCTGCCCCTGATGGGGCTTCTGGGCCTGCCCTTTTTCCTCTTCCTGCCCGAGCTTTTCCCCTGGGCCAGGCCCGAGGCGGGCCTGGACCCCATCCTGCGCCACCGCGCCCCCTACCTGAACCCTCCCTTTTTCCTCTTGCGCTATGTCCTTTTCTTCGCCCTTTTCGCCTTGCTCCTTTCCCGCCTCCGCCCCGGGGAGCACCGGGCCGAGGTGGGGGCCTGGGGGCTTCCCCTGGCCTTTGTCGCCGGCACCTTCCTCTCCTTTGACCTTTTCAAGAGCCTCGAGGCCCACTTCTACTCCGCCTCCTTTGGGGCCGTCCTCCTCCTCTCCGCCACCCTCCTGGCCCTTTCCGCCGCCGTGGCCCTGGCGGCCCGGCGGGGTACGGCGGCCCTTTTGGGCCAGGCCCAGAACCACACCAACCTCCTTCTCGCCTTTTCCATCATTTGGATCTACGTGGAGGCCACCACCCTCATCATCGTCTGGGGTGGGGACCTGCCCCACGAGGTGGAGTTCTACCTGAAACGCCTCCAGGGTCCTTGGGACGAGGTGGCCGCCCTCTGGACCGTGGGGGGGTTCCTCCTGCCCTTCCTCTACCTCCTCACCAACCTGCCCAAGCGCGAGGCCCGCTACCTCCTCCCCGTGGCCCTCTGGATCCCCCTCTTCCGCCTTTTCCACCTCGCCTGGTACCTCCTGCCCGCCCTGGGCCGGGGGGTAGGGGTGGGGGAGGTCCTGGGGTTCTTGGGCCTGGCCCTCCTCTTCCTGGCCCGCCTGGAGCGGGGCTAGGGCCGGGGCATTTGCACCTACCTTCACGAGCCCCCTGGAAGGAGACTGAACCTAGGGGTACGAGGTATCCGTACCCAAGGAGGTAGCCGATGGCAACGAAGGTTCTGGTCCTGGGAGGCGGTTCGGGTGGCCTGGTGGCGGCCAACAAGGTGAAGAAGCTCCTGGGGAAGGAGGTGGAGGTCACCCTGGTGGACAAGAACGCCTACCACGAGTTCATGCCCGCCTACCCTTGGGTGGCCTTCGGCATGCGGGAGCCGGACCAGGTGCGCAGGCCCTTGGCCAACCTGGAGAAACGCGGCATCCACTACCTGCAGGCCACGGTGGAGGCCCTGGACCCGGCACAGAACAAGGTAAAGACCAGCGCCGGGGAGCTCGCCTACGATTACCTGGTGGTTTCCCTAGGGGCCGAGGCCATGCCCGCCCCGGCCAAGGACAGCTACGCTCCTTGGAGCCTGGAAGGGGCCCTGAAGCTCCGGGAGGCCCTCAAGGGCTTCAGGGGTGGCCGGGTGGTGGTGGGGGTATCCTCCCCCTACTACCCCTGCCCCCCGGCGCCCTACGAGGTGGCGGGCCAGGTGGAGTTCGCCCTTAAGGTCAAGGGGGTGCGGGAAAAGAGCACGGTGGAGGTCTTCCACCTGAACCCCTTGCCCCTGGCGGGGATGGGCCCGGTGATCTCCGGCAAGGTCATGGAGATCCTGAAGGCCAAGGGCATCGGCTTCCACGGGGAGTTTGAGCCCGTGGCCTTTGAAGGGGGCAAGGTGAAGGCCAAGGACGGCCGGGAGCTGGCCTACGACCTCCTCATCCTCACCCCGCCCTTCGCCCCCAACCGGGTGGTGCGGGAATCCCCCCTGGCCGGTCCCCAAGGCTTCCCCGAGGTGCACAAGGGCACCTTCCGCTCCCCCAGGTTCCCCAACGTCTTCGTCATCGGGGATACGGTGAACCCCTCCTTGATGCTGCCCCCCGCCGGGGTGGTGGCCCACTTCCAAGGGGAGTATGTGGCCGGGGTCATCGCTTCCGACCTCAAGGGGGCCTACATCGGTGAACCCTTCAACCCGGTGGCCATGTGCATCATGGACTTCGGCGACAACGCCCTCCTGCCCCAGTGCTCCTTTGAGCGGCTTCTGGCGGGAACGGGCATGCCTTCCTGCGGGGTGATGGCCGTGGGCAAGTGGGTGCGGGTGACCAAGATGCTCTTTGAGGGCTTCTGGTTCGCCACCCTGATCGAGTAAAGGAGGCGGCCATGACGGTGGAAGAACGGCTGGCCCGTATAGAGGAGGTCCTGGACAAAAGCGGCCTGGGCCTCCTGGCCCAGGTGGGGGCGGGGGAGACCCTGGCGGAGAACCTGGGCCTCCTCATGGACCCCAAGAACCTGCAGCTCATCTCCCTCCTGGCCCGTTTCCTGGACCAGGCGGAGGCCCTGGAGAAGCTGGCGGAAACCCTGGAAAAGCTGGAGAAGTCTGGGGCCCTGGCCTTCCTGGGCCATCTCTCGGAGAACTTCGGCGAGGGCCTGGGGATGCTCATGGAGCCCCAGCTTCTGCGGCTCATCTCCCACGGGGCCAACGTCTTGGACATCCTCTCCCGCATAGAGCCCGCCGCCATCGGCATGATGGCCGGGGCCTTGCAGCGGGGGCTTGCCGAGACCTTCACCCCCGAGGTGATGCGGGACCCGCCGCGGGTGGGCCTGGCCGGGGTGCTGAAGCAGCTTTCCGACCCCGAGGTGCAGAAGGCCCTGGGGGTGCTCTTCCTCTTCCTCAAGGCCCTGGGCAAGGCCTTCGGCCACCTGAACGAGGACATGAAGGCCATCGAGGCCCTGATGGCCAAGATGATGCCCAAGAAATAGGCCTGGGGGCGGGGCTAGGCCAGGGTGACCCGGTCCCGCCCCGTTTCCTTGGCCCTAAGGAGGGCGTAGTCCGCGCGCAGGATCCACTCCTCCAAGACCTCCTCCCCCTCGGGCACCTCCCCCCCGGCGATCCCCGCGGAAAGGGTGAGGGGGTAGGGGATGGGTTCCACCCGCTGGGTGCGGAAGCGGTAGCGGATGCGCTCCACCACCTCCTTGGCCGCCTGGCGGTCGGCCCCGTAAAGGAGGAGGAGGAACTCCTCGCCCCCATAGCGCACCGCCAGGTCCTCCCGGCGGGTGCTGGCCTGGAGGATGCGGCCCAGGAGTTTCAAGACCTCGTCCCCCACGGGGTGGCCGTAGGTGTCGTTCACCCGCTTGAAGTGGTCGATGTCCAGGAGGACCACGCTGACCGGGGCCTGGTAGCGCCGGGCCAGGGCCAGGAGCTTGGGGAGCTCGGCCTCGAGGCCCCGGCGGTTCAGGAGGCCCGTGAGGGGGTCGGTGAGGGCCAGGGTGCCCCACTCCACCTGCTTCAGCACCTGCTTGATCCGCTCCCCCAGGAGGGAGAGGAACCCCGGGGGGATGGATTCTGGGGAGGGTTCCTTGAGGAAGAGGTAGGCGCTATCCCCGTTCAGGGGGATGGGGAGGCTGTGGGGCGTCCGCTCCCCCACCAGGCCCCGCCTTCCCCGGACCTCGAGGCCCACCGCCTGGGGCAGGAGGTGCCGGGCTGCCTCCAAGGCCCCCAGGAGCACGGCCTCGGGGCTTAGGGTCTGGGTCACGCTGGGGGAGAGGCGGGCCAGGGCCTCCAAAAAGCGGGTCCAGCGCTTCCCCTGCTCCTCGGTGCGCCGCCACTCCAGGTGGACGGCGTAGAGGAGGCCCAAGCCTCCCACCAAGCCGCCGTAAAGGGCCAGAAACCGCACCCCCCAGGGGGTGGGCTCCTGGGTGAGGGCCGCAGGCATGAGGAAAAGTCCGCCCAGGGCCAGGGCCGGGTGGAGGAACGGGCGGTTTGCCCCCTGGGCTTCCGCCACCCCCAGGGCCAGGAAGGCGTATCCCAAGGTCCAAAGCAGGTGGACCGGATGGCCCGTGGGGTAGCCCTCCCCCGCCGCCAAAAAGGCGTAGGCCATATCCCCCACCAGGAAGAGGAGGAAGCCTACCCCTAAAAGGGCCCGGCCGCCTTGGAAGCCCTGGGAAAAGAGGGGTTCCAGCCGGGGCAGAAGCAGCAGGAGGAGGAGGGCGTCCCAGAGGATGTAGATCCGGTCCAGGCCCAGCTCGGGCCTCAGGGCGATGGTCAAACCCAAAAGCCCCAAGGGCAGGAGGAGGAGGCTGAGCCGGGGGGGGCTTGGCGGGAGCCTGAGGAGGCTCCAGGTGAGGGCGGCGTAGCCGAGAAGGTAGGGGAACTCCAGGCCAAGGCCCCGGGGAAGCCCCCTCACCTCCTCCCAGGTCCAGGCCAGGTCCCCCAGGCCGAGGAGGAGGAGGCCCAGGCCCCAGCCGGCCTGTCTTTGCCCGAGCAGGAAGAAGCCACCCCCCAGGGCCACCAGGGGAACCAGGAAGCGGTCGCTCCAAGGGGCGGTGGGGGGGAATACGCCCAGGAATAGGAGGAGGGCAAGGAGCCCAAGTCCATAGGGAACCACCCTTCCAGTTTAGTCCGGGTTTATCCCGGCGGTGTGCGTTTCGGCCAGGGCCTCGAGGGCCTCCCGCAGGGCCTCAATCCCCCGCAGGAACTCCTCCACCTCCACGTGCTCGTAAGGGGTGTGGTCCAGGGTGGAGTCCCCGGGCCCGTAGGCCACCATGGGCACCGGCCAGTGGGGGGCCAGGACGTTCATGTCGCTGGTGCCGGTCTTCAGCTTGAAAACCGGCCTCCCCCCGGCCTTGCGGATCCCCCGGCGCAGGGCCCGGGTAAGGGGGGTGTCCTTGGGCCCCAGGTAGGGCACCTCGCGGCCAAAGAACTCCAGCTCAATGGTGGGGGGGGCGTAGGCGGTGAGGTGGCGGATGGCCTCCTCTGGGGGAAGCCGGGGGGGCAGGCGCAGGTCAAAGAACATCTCCGCCGCCTGCCGCAGCTCGGCGGGGTGGACCTTGAAGTCCCGGAGGGTGTACTGCACCTGGTCAAAGGGCCGCTGCCCCACGTTCATGGCTTCGGCCCAGGCCTTGATGGCCACGAAGTAGCTGATGAGCTCCTCGGCGGCGTTGGGCTCGTGGTGGGCGGAGTGGAAATGGTCCTTCTCCCTTCGCGCCCGCACCAGAAGCCGCCCCTTGTACCCCAGGGTGATCCCCTCCCAGCCCGAGGGCTCCCCGATCACCGCGTAGTGGGGCTTGAGGCGGGGGGCCACGAAGCGGGCCCCCTTGGAGCTTGGGGCCTCCTCCTCCGTGGCCCCCACCAGGTGCACCGTGAGCCGCTCCCGGGCCCTTTCCGAAAGGCCAGCGGCGGCGAAGATCATGGCCACAAAGGGCCCCTTGGCGTCCACCGCCCCCCGGCCAAAGAGCCTCCCCCCCTCCAGCCGCACGGGCACCACCCCGGGGACGGTGTCGATGTGCCCCAGGAGGACCACCTGAATGGGGCCCTGGCCCACCTGGCCCCGGGCGTTGTCGGCCTCGTCCACAAAGGCCTTAAGCCCCAGCTTGCCCATCCCCTCGGCCAGGTACTCGGCCACGGGGCGCTCCCCGCCCGAGGGGGAGGGGATCTCCAGGGCGCCCTTGAGGAAAGCCACGGGATCCACGGCCCTCATGCCAGGAGCACGGCCCGCACGGCCTCCACCACCTGGGCAAGCTCCTCCCGCTCAATGACCAGGGGGGGCAGGAAGCGGATCACCGTGGGCCCGGCCTGGAGGGTGAGAACCCGGTGCTCCTTCTCCAGGCGCTCAATGTAGGGGGCGGCCTTCTCCTTGAGCTCCAGGCCCACCATAAGCCCCAGGCCCCGCACCTCCCGCACCTTGGGGGAGGGTATTTCCCGAAGCTTATCCATGAACCAGGGGCCAAGCTCCGCCGCCCGCTCCCAAAGCCGGGTGCGCTCCAGGTAGCGCAGGGCGGCCACCCCCGCGGCCATGGCCAGGGGGTTGCCGCCAAAGGTGGTGCCGTGGCCCCCTTTGGGCATGCTCCGGGCCACCTCCTCCCGCATCACCGCCGCCCCGATGGGCACCCCGCCCCCCAGGGCCTTGGCCAGGGTGAGGATGTCGGGCACCACCCCGTAGTGCTCAAAGGCGAAACGCTTTCCCGTGCGCCCCATACCGGTCTGGATCTCGTCCAGGATGAGAAGGGCTCCCTTTTCCCGGGTTACCTCCCGGGCAGCTTGGAGGAACTCGGGGGTTGCCGGGCGTACCCCGCCTTCCCCCTGGACGGGCTCGAGGATCACCGCTGCTGTTTCCTCGTCCACCGCCTTCTTCAGAGCCTCCACGTCGTTGTAGGGGATGAACTCCACCGGGCCCAAAAGGGGCAGGAAGGGCTCCCGGTACTTGGGCTCCCAGGTGACGGAAAGGCTCCCTAGGGTGCGCCCGGAAAACCCCCGCATGGCGGCCACCAGCTTCCGCCTCCCGGTGTGGGCCCAGGCGAACTTGATGGCGGCCTCGTTGGCCTCGGTGCCGGAGTTGGTGGGGAAGACCCGGTTGAGCTCTGGGGGCAGGAGGGAGACCAGGGCGCGGTAAAACTCCCCCCGGGTGGGGGTGGGGAGGGTCTGGGGCATGGAGAGGAGGATTTCCGCCTGGCGCTGGATGGCCTCCACCACCTCGGGGTTGGCGTGCCCTAGGTTGGCTACCCCGTAGCCGCCCACGCAGTCGATGTAAACGTTGCCCTCCGCGTCCCAGACCCTAGCCCCCTGGCCCCGTACCAGGAGGAGGTCGTGCTTGTGGTATACCCCCGAGTCCAGGGTCTTCTCCGCCTGCAGAAGGTCCCGCCACGCTTCCGTTTCCCTGACCATGCTGACCCCCATAAAGAAAAGGCCCCGGGCGGGCCCGGGAAGCCAGGCTTCCCAGGCCCTTTAGGTTTTGCCCCAGGCGGCCATCTCCTCCTCAGGGTAGGGGGGTTTGGGCGGGGTGTCAACCGGATAGACTCTAGGGGTGTTGGCGTACGTGGCCTTGGGCGGCAACCTGGGGGACCGGGCCGCCTACCTCCTTCAGGCCCTTTCCCGCCTCTCCCGCCTGCCGGAAACCCAGCTCCTGCGGCTTTCCCCCGTGTACGAGACGGACCCCGTGGGCCCGCCCCAGCCCCCCTACCTGAACCTGGTGGCGGAGCTGGAGACCCGCCTCCCCCCCCGGGCCCTCCTGGAGGCCCTCCTGGGCATAGAGCAGGCCCTGGGGCGGGTGCGGCGGGAGCCCTGGGGTCCCCGTACCGTGGACCTGGACCTCCTCCTTTACGGGGACCGGGTCCTAAAGGAAGAGGGCTTGGAGGTGCCCCACCCCCGGCTCCACCAGCGGGCCTTTGTCCTGGTGCCCCTTTGCGACCTGGTTCCCCAGGGCCGTCACCCGGTGTTGGGGAGGACCTTTGCCGAGCTCCTGGCCGCTTTGGACCCCTCGGGGGTCCGTCCCCTTGTGCTATAGTGGGGGCATCGCGGGCAACACCGCGCGAGGAGAAGGAAAGTGGAGATAGAAGCGGGAAGCATCGTAGAGGGCCGCGTGGTGCGGGTAACGGAGTTTGGCGCCTTTGTGGAGCTTCCGGGCGGCGAGCAGGGCCTGGTGCACATCTCCCAGATCGCCCACGAGTTCGTGAAAAACGTCCGGGATTTCCTCAACGAGGGGGATATCGTCCAGGTCATGGTCAAGGGCCGGGACGCCAAAGGGCGGCTGGACCTCTCCATCAAGGACCTCACCCCTGCCCCCGAGGGGGCACCGCCCCCCAGGCCAAGGCGGCTGCCCAAGCAGTCCCCCGAGTTTGAAAACAAGCTAAAAAGCTTCCTCCGGGGCACAGGGGGGTTTGGCGGGGGCGGCAAGGGCAAGAAGGGCGGCAAGAGGAAGCGCTAGCCTGGGTTTTGCGCCCCTTGGGGGTTTATCCCCCAGGGGTTTTGCTTTAGAGTAGAAGGGTATGGCGAAGCCCATTGAGGTTACCGACGCCACCTTTGACGACACCCTGGGTGGGCATCCCCTGGTCCTGGTGGACTTCTGGGCGGAGTGGTGCGCCCCGTGCAGGATGATCGCCCCCATCCTGGAGGAGCTGGCCAAGGAGTACGAGGGGAAGCTGGTGGTGGCCAAGCTGGACGTGGACGAGAACCCCAAGACGGCCATGCGCTTCCGGGTGATGAGCATCCCCACCGTCATCCTGTTCAAAAACGGCCAGCCCGTGGAGGTCCTGGTGGGGGCCCAGCCCAAGCGCAACTTTGAGGCCAAGATCCAGAAGCACCTGCCGGCCACGGCATGAGGATCGCCCTGGATGCCATGGGGGGGGACCGGGCCCCCGGGGTTACGGTCCAGGGGGCCCTGTGGGCGGCCAGGGAAGGGGTGGAGGTCCTCCTGGTGGGGGAGGAGGGCCGGCTTAAGGAGGAGCTTTCCCGCCACGGGGCCAGCCTGCCCGTCTATCCCGCCTCCGACTGGATCCGCATGGAGGAGCACGCCACCGAGGTGCGCAGGCGGCGGGAGAGCTCCATCATGGTGGCCATGGACCTCCTCAAGCGGGGGGAGGTGGGGGCGGTGGTTTCCATGGGCCACACCGGGGCCACCATGGCCGCCGCCCTCTTTACCCTGGGCCGGGTCAAGGGGGTGGAGCGGCCCGCCCTCCTGGTGGAGTTTCCTAGCCAGAAGGGGCGGACCTTCCTCCTGGACGGGGGGGCCAACGCCGACTGCCGCCCGGGGTTTTTGCTGCAGTTTGCCGCCATGGGCCTGGCCTACGCCGAGGCCCACGGCCTTTCCGCGCCGCGGGTGGGGCTCCTCTCCATAGGGGAGGAGGAGGGTAAGGGCAACGCCTTGGTCCTCGAGGCCTACCCCTTGCTCAAGGCGGCCTTGGGCCCGCGCTTCTACGGCAACGTGGAGGGGCGGGACATCTTCTTGGGCCCCGCGGAGGTGGTGGTCACGGACGGCTTCACCGGGAACGTGGCCCTGAAGCTGGCCGAAGGGGAGGCCAAGGTCCTCCTGGGCTGGATCAAGGAGGCCCTCACCTCCTCTCCCTGGGCCAGGCTGGGGGCGCTTCTGGCCCGGGGGGCCTTGCGCCGGGTCCGGGACCGGGTGGACCCCTCCCAGTACGGGGCCATGCCCCTTCTCGGGGTAGAGGGGGCGGTTTTCATCGGCCACGGCTCCGCCGACGCCCTGGCGGTCAAGAACGCCCTCCTCCGGGCCAAGGCCCTGGTGGAAGCGGGGCTTATGGACCGGGTACGCCAGGCCCTCCAGGGCCTACACGTCTAGGATCACCTGCGCCCGCCACACGCCGCCTTCCCTTTCCACCTTGAGGCCGTGGAAGGTGGCGCTTTTCACCTCCCCCTGGAAGCCAAAGGTTTCCTGGAAGGGCTCCCCCCAGAGGGTGGCCCGGAGGCGGTACCCCCCCTCCTGGGGGAGGATGCGCACCTTGGCCCTTCCGGGCACGAAGCCCTGGGTCTGGATCAGGTAGATCAGCTCGTTCAGGAAACGCACCAGGAGGGTTTCCAGGTCCTCGGCCTCGAGGGAGAGGCGCTTGTACCGCCCTCCCCCCTTGGGGGGAAAGAGGAACATCACCCCCAAAAGCCCCTGGAGGGCGGCTTGGAAAAGCCCCTCCAGGCTTTCGGCCTCCAGGCGGAAGCCCACGTCGGCGGTGTGCTCCAGGGGTTTTACCACCATGGGCCCTCCTTGAACCCTTCTTCCCCCACCAGGTGGAAACTTTCCCGCCAAAGCCGTTCCGGGTGCCTGGCCAAAAAGGCCAGGACCGAAAGGGCCTGGGTCTTGTGCTGGGCTAGGGCCTTGAGCTTCCGGGCCAAGGCCCATTCGGGCAGGCGCAGGAGGTGGGTGACCCGCCAGGGGCCTTCGGGGCGCACGAAGTAGACCAGCCGGGCAAGCCCTTTGGCTGCCTCCTCAGCGTAGCGGCTGGTGGCCACGTGGTCGGGGTGGCCGTTGATCCCGTCGGGGGGAAAGGTAAGGACGTAGCGGGGCCTTAGGGCCAGAAGCCTTTCCCGGATGGCCCCCGCCGCCTCGGGACGGTCGGGGAGCCCCTGCCCCGAGGCCCTCCCCCTCGCCCCTCCCTCCGCCTCCTGGGGAAGGGCGTTGGGGAAGGGGAGGACCTCGAGGTAGTCCACCGCCAGCACCTCCGCCGCCCGCTTGAGCTCGGCGGTGCGCACCTGGGCCAGCTCCTCTGGGGGGCAAAGCCCTAGGGTCCTCCCCGCCTCCCCCCGGGTGAGGCAGAGGATCCCGGTCCTGAGGCCCTCCTCCTTGGCCAGGAGGAGGGCCCCCCCAGCGCCAAAGGTCTCGTCGTCGGGGTGGGGCACCACCACCAGGAGGTCCACCATGCCTCCCATCTTGACAGAAGCTAGGCTTCCTGGTACATTCAATGTTGCGCCGGTTGGACCGGCGGGGGATCTTGAAAGCGCGGGAATAGGGCAAACGCAAGCACCCTAACGCCTCGCAGGCGTTTTTTGGTTGGAGAGTTTGATCCTGGCTCAGGGTGAACGCTGGCGGCGTGCCTAAGACATGCAAGTCGGGCGGGCCATGGGGATACTCATGGTCAGCGGCGGACGGGTGAGTAACGCGTGGGTGACCTACCTGGAAGAGGGGGACAACCTGGGGAAACCTAGGCTAATCCCCCATGTGGTCACGCCCTGTGGGGTGTGACTAAAGGGTGAGAGCCCGCTTCCGGATGGGCCCGCGTCCCATCAGCTAGTTGGTGGGGTAAGAGCCCACCAAGGCGACGACGGGTAGCCGGTCTGAGAGGATGGCCGGCCACAGGGGCACTGAGACACGGGCCCCACTCCTACGGGA
Organism: Thermus sp. CCB_US3_UF1; assembly: GCF_000236585.1. NCBI lineage: Bacteria > Thermotogati > Deinococcota > Deinococci > Thermales > Thermaceae > Thermus > Thermus sp. CCB_US3_UF1. Next base: position 1,965,773 of record NC_017278.1, on the reverse strand, counting down.
GGCAGCAGTTAGGAATCTTCCGCAATGGGCGCAAGCCTGACGGAGCGACGCCGCTTGGAGGAGGAAGCCCTTCGGGGTGTAAACTCCTGAACTGGGGACGAAAGCCCTGATGAGGGGGATGACGGTACCCAGGTAATAGCGCCGGCCAACTCCGTGCCAGCAGCCGCGGTAATACGGAGGGCGCGAGCGTTACCCGGATTTACTGGGCGTAAAGGGCGTGTAGGCGGTCTGGGGCGTCCCATGTGAAAGACCACGGCTCAACCGTGGGGGAGCGTGGGATACGCTCAGGCTAGACGGTGGGAGGGGGTGGTGGAATTCCCGGAGTAGCGGTGAAATGCGCAGATACCGGGAGGAACGCCGATGGCGAAGGCAGCCACCTGGCCCATTGGTGACGCTGAGGCGCGAAAGCGTGGGGAGCAAACCGGATTAGATACCCGGGTAGTCCACGCCCTAAACGATGCGCGCTAGGTCTCTGGGTTTACTGGGGGCCGAAGCCAACGCGATAAGCGCGCCGCCTGGGGAGTACGGCCGCAAGGCTGAAACTCAAAGGAATTGACGGGGGCCCGCACAAGCGGTGGAGCATGTGGTTTAATTCGAAGCAACGCGAAGAACCTTACCAGGCCTTGACATGCTAGGGAACCCATCTGAAAGGGTGGGGTGCCCCGTGAGGGGAGCCTTAGCACAGGTGCTGCATGGCCGTCGTCAGCTCGTGTCGTGAGATGTTGGGTTAAGTCCCGCAACGAGCGCAACCCCTGCCCTTAGTTGCCAGCGGGTGAGGCCGGGCACTCTAGGGGGACTGCCTGCGAAAGCAGGAGGAAGGCGGGGACGACGTCTGGTCATCATGGCCCTTACGGCCTGGGCGACACACGTGCTACAATGCCCACTACAGAGCGCTGCGACCTGGTGACGGGGAGCGAATCGCGGAAAGGTGGGCGTAGTTCGGATTGGGGTCTGCAACCCGACCCCATGAAGCCGGAATCGCTAGTAATCGCGGATCAGCCATGCCGCGGTGAATACGTTCCCGGGCCTTGTACACACCGCCCGTCACGCCATGGGAGCGGGTTTTACCCGAAGTCGCCGGGAGCCTAAGGGCAGGCGCCGAGGGTAGGGCCCGTGACTGGGGCGAAGTCGTAACAAGGTAGCTGTACCGGAAGGTGCGGCTGGATCACCTCCTTTCTAAGGAGCAAAGCCCATTCCCGCGCTTTCAAGCCCCCTGCCAACCGCCGGCCAAACCCCCCCCGCTGGGGGGGTTTTCCTTTTGGCTATAGTGGGGGGTATGGACTTCCTGGAGGCCCTTTCCCGTCCCCCCCTGGTCCTGGGGGTGGATCCTAGGCCGGAGCTTCATGGCCCCGAGCCCCTAGCCCACCTGCGGCGCTACGCCCTGGGGCTTTTTGAGGCCTTGGGAAAGCGCTTGGCGGCGGTGAAGTTCCAGCTGGCCTTTTTTGAGGCCCTGGGCCCGGAGGGGATGGCCCTCTTGGAGGAGCTGGCCAGTGGGGCCCGGGTGATGGGCCTGCCCGTGATCTTTGACGGCAAGCGGGGGGATATCGGTTCCACCGCCGAGGCCTATGCGGCGGCCTACCTGCGCCGTTTCCCCGGAAGCGCCCTCACCCTCAACCCTTACCTGGGCCTCGAGGCCCTCCGCCCCTTCTTCCGGGCGGCCCAGGAGACCGGGGGGGCGGTCTTCGTCCTGGCCAAAACCTCCAACCCTGGCTCGGGCTTCCTGCAGGACCTGGATGTGGCGGGCCGGCCCCTTTACCTGTACCTGGCCGAGGCCTTGGCGGGGGAAGAGGAGGCGGGCCCCTGGAGCCGGGTGGGGATGGTGGTGGGGGCCACCTACCCCGAGGCCGTGGCCGCGGTGCGGAGGGTAGCCCCCCATGCGCCCCTCCTCCTGCCGGGGGTGGGGGCGCAAGGGGGAAGCCCCGTGCGGGGACCAGGCCTCCTGAACGCCGCCAGCCGGGCCCTCTTCTACCCTGGGGGTAGGCCGGACCTGGAGGGGGCCATAAGGGCGGCGGAGGGCTTCCTCGAGGCTTTGGTAGAGTAGGAGGGATGGAGGTTTTAGACCTTTACCGCAGGACGGGGGCCCTTCTGGAGGGCCACTTCCTCCTGCGCTCGGGGCTTCACTCCCCCCTTTTCCTGCAGTCGGCGGCCCTCCTGCAACACCCCCTGTACGCCGAGGCTGTGGGGGAGGCCCTGGGCCGGCGCTTTGAGGAGGAGCGGGTGGACTTCGTCATCGGACCCGCCCTGGGCGGGGTGGTCCTTGCCTTCGTGGTGGCCAAGGCCCTGGGGGCCCGGGCCCTTTTCGCCGAGAAGGACGGCCAGGGGGGGATGACCCTGCGCAAGGGCCTCACCGTCAACCCCGGGGACCGCTTCCTGGCGGTGGAGGACGTGGTGACCACCGGGGAGAGCGTGCGCAAGGCCATCAGGGCCGCCGAGGCGCGGGGAGGAGTCCTGGTGGGGGTGGGGGCCATCGTGGACCGGAGCGGGGGAGGGGTGGCCTTCGGGGTGCCCTTCCAGGCCCTGCTCCGCCTGGAGGTTCCCCAGTACGCCCCCGGGGCCTGTCCCCTGTGCCGGGCCGGGGTGCCCCTGGAGGAGGTCTAGGGGATGCGGGCCCTTCTTCCCCTGGCCCTTGCCCTCCTCTCCTGGGCCTTGGCCTCCCCCGAGGCCGCGCGCCAGGCGGTGGAGCGCTGGCTTAGGGGGGAGGTTTCCCCTAGCCTGGGGGAGGTCCTGAAGGCCCCACCCGAGGAGGCCCCTAGGCTCCTGGAACGCTACGCCCTCTTCCCCCCCCCGCCCCCCGGGCTTTCCGTGAACCTGGAAAGCCCCCGGGTGGAGGGGGAACGGGTCTTCTTCCCCGCCTCGGTGGGCGAGGAGGTGGGGGAGGTAGTGGTGGTCCTGGAAGGGGGGGAGGCCCGGCGGGTCTACTTCCGGTCCCAGGCCCTGGCCCTTCCCCCCTACCTCCTCACCCCCTTGGCGGGCCTGGGGTTTATCCTCCTCTCCCTGGTTTGGACCGCCCTGCTCCTCAACCCTTCCCCCTTCCGGGCCTGGTTCCTGGAGGCCTTGGCCCTCCTCCGGGGGGAGAGGCGGCTTTACCTCCTGACCAACCTCCTCCTCTACGGCCTCTTCGCCCTGGGGGCGGCCCTGGCCTACGGCATGCCGGCGATGGCCCGGGCGGTCCAGACCCTCTTCGGGGGGGCCCTCGAGGCCCTGGGCCTGGAGGAGGCCATGGGGAAGGGCCTTCCCGTCCTGGCCGGGGTCATCTTCCACTGGAACTTCAGCCAGGGGCTCTTCCTCACCGGGCTCCTTCCTGCCCTGTTCCTGGGCCTTCCCACCCTGCTCCTGAACCTTCTCCGCTACTTTGCCTTCGGCTTCGCCCTTTCCCCGGCCCTTTTGGGGGAAAGCTTTCTGGTCCACCTCCCCACCCTCCTTCTGGAGCTCCAGGCCTATATCCTGGTGACCTTTGGCGGCCTGGTGCTCCTAGCCAAGACCGCCCGGGGGGAGGGGTACCGCAAGGGGCTTAGGGCCCTCCTCCTCAGCTTCTACCTGGGGGCCTTCTTTCTCCTTCTGGCCGCCTGGTACGAGGCCTTGGAGGTGAGGTTTTTCCTATGAAGGTGGCCATCCTGGGGGCGGGGGCCTGGGGCACGGCCCTGGGGGTCCTCCTGGCCAGCAAGGGCATCCCCACCGCCCTCCTGGCCCGGCGCAAGGAGCAGGCCGAGGCCCTAAGGGCCCACCGGGAGAACAAGGACTACCTGCCCGGGGTGGCCCTGCCCGCCTACCTCTTCCCCACCAGCGATCCGGAAGAAGCCCTTTCGGGAGCGGAGTTCGCCGTGGTGGCCCTTCCCTCCAAGGCCCTGGAGGAGGCCCTCGAGGGCCTTCCCCCTGCCCCCTGGTACCTCTCCGCCACCAAGGGCCTTTTCTTCCGGGAAGGGGGCTTGCGCACGGCCAGCCAGGTGATCGGGGCCCTTACCGGCAGGCCCGTGGCCGCCCTCTCCGGACCCAACCACGCGGAGGAGGTGGCCCGCTTCCTCCCCACCGCCAGCGTGGCCGCAGGGCCCGAAGCCCTGGCCCAGCGGGTCCAGGAGCTTTTCTCCGGGCCCACCTTCCGCGTCTACACCAGCCGGGACCTGAGGGGGGTGGAGCTCGGGGGGGCTTTGAAGAACGTTCTGGCCCTGGCGGCGGGGATGGTGGACGGCCTGCGCCTGGGGGATAACGCCAAGGCCGCCCTCCTCACCCGGGGCCTCAGGGAGATGGTCCGCTTCGGCACCGCCTTGGGGGGGGAGGAGGCCACCTTCTACGGCCTTTCCGGCCTGGGGGACCTCCTGGCCACCGCCTACAGCCTCCACTCCCGCAACCGGGGGGCTGGGGAGCGGCTGGTGCGGGGGGAGGCCCGGGAGAGGCTGGAGGACCGGGGGGTGGTGGAGGGGCTTTACGCGGTGAAGGCCCTTAGGGCCTGGCAGGAGGAGACGGGGACCGAGCTGCCCATCGCCAAGGCCGTTTACCAGGTGGTCTACGAGGGGCTGGACCCCCTGCGGGCCCTCTCCGCCCTCATGGCCCGGGAGCCCAAGGCGGAGTGAGCCCCTAGAAGACCTCGGCCAGGAAGCCCAGGAGGGCGGTGCGGAAGGCCTTGGGGTTTTCTAGGTTGGCCAGGTGGCCGGCCTCGGGGAGGATGAGCATCCGGGCCTCGGGCAGGGCCCGGGCCAGGGCCTTGGCCTCCTCGGGAGGGGTGAGGGTGTCCTCCTCCCCCACCAGGACCAGGGCCGGGCGGCGTATCCCCGGGAGGAGGGGGGTGGAGTCGGGGCGCTGGGCCAGGGCCAGGAGGCTGGCGGCCACGGCCTCGGGGCTGGCCTCCAGGATGAGGCCCTTCGCCTTTTCCACCACCTCGGGCCGCCCTTCCCGGGTGGACCTGCCCAGGTGGGTGGGGAGGAGGGCCTCGGGGAGGAAGCCCACCCCTTCCCTCAGCACCCGCTCCCTCAGGGCGTAGCGGTTCTTCCGGGCCTCCTCCGTGTCGGCTCCCGCGCGGGTGTCGGCCAGGACCAGGCCCAGGACGCGTTCCGGAGCCCTCCGCCACAGCTCAAAGATCAGGTACCCCCCCATGGAGAGCCCCACGAAGACCGCTTCCTCCAGGCCGGTCTCGTCCATCTCCCGCAAGACCCCCTCCGCCGCCTCCGCCAAGGGGAGGCCCAGGTAGTGGGGGGCCAGGACGGGGAGCCGCCCGCGGAAGTAAGCCACCTCCCCCTCCCACATCCGGGGGTTGTAGGGGAAGGCGTGGAGGAAGACCAGGCCCCTCATGCCTCCTCCGTGGGCTCGCCCTCGAGGCCCAAGGCCTTGAGCCGGGCGATGAGGCCCTTGTCCGCCACCACCACGAAGTTCTCCTTGCCCCGGCCTTCCGCCCGCAGGAGCCCGGCCTCCGCCGCCTCCTTCCAGGCCTGCATCAGGTCCGGGTGCTGCACCAGGAGGGGGGTTACCTTGTGGGCGGGGTAGCGCCTCACCTCAGGGCCTCCTCCAGGGCGTGCCAGGCCAGGGTGGCGCACTTGACCCGGGCGGGGAGCTTGGCCACCCCGGCCAGGGCCACCAGGTCCCCCAGGGCGGGGTCAGGGGGGGAGCCTTCCACCACCATGGCCTGGAACTTCCGCGCAAGCTCCAGGGCTTCGGCCACCCGCTTCCCCTTCACCAGCTCGGTCATCAGGGAGGCGCTGGCGGTGCTGATGGCGCACCCCTGCCCCTGGAAGCGGATCTCGGCGATGGTATCCCCTTCCAGCCGCACCATCACCTCCACCTGGTCCCCGCAGGAAGGGTTGAGCCCACCGGCGGTCTTGGTGGCCTGGGGGAGGGGGCCGAAGTTTTTGGGGTTCTGGTAGTGCTTGAGGATGATCTCCCGGTAAAGCTCGTCTAGGACGCTCATGGATCTCCCCATTATATCCAGGCGCGGTAGCGGTGCTCGATCCTGAGGAGGGCTTCCGCCAGGCGGTCCACATCCTCCCGGGTGTTGTAGAGGTAGAAGCTGGCCCGGGCGGTGGCGGCCAAGCCTAGCCTCCGGTGCAGGGGCTGGGCGCAATGGTGCCCAGCCCGCACGGCGATCCCCTCCTGGTCCAGGAAGGTGGCCAGATCGTGGGCGTGGAGGCGGCCCAGGGTGAAGGGGATGACCCCGCCCCGGTCCTCGCCCCTGGGCCCGTAGACCCGGAGGCCCGGCACCTCCTCCAGCCGCTCCAGGGCGTAGGCCAAAAGGGCCCGGTCGTGGGCGAAGACCCGTTCCATCCCCACCTCCATCAGGTAGGCCGCCGCCTCCCCCAGGGCGATGGCCTCGGCGATGGGGGGGGTGCCGGCCTCAAAGCGCTGGGGGGGCTTGGCGTAGGTGGAGCGGTCCACGTGGACCTCCAGGATCATCTCCCCCCCGCCCAGGAAGGGCATCATCCCCTCCAGCACCTCGTACCGCCCCCACAAGACCCCGGCCCCCGTGGGCCCCAGCATCTTGTGCCCCGAAAGGGCGAAGAAGTCCGCCCCCAGGGCCTTCACGTCCACGGGGAGGTGGGGGGCAGACTGGGCCCCGTCCACCACCACCAGGGCCCCCACCGCCTTGGCCTTCCGCGCGATCGCGGCCACGGGGTTGATGGTGCCCAGGACGTTGGACATGTGCACCAGGGAGACCACCTTCACCCGCTCGGTGAGCAGGCCTTCCAGGGCCGAGAGGTCCAAGCGGCCCTCCTCGGTCAGGGGGATGGCCTTCACCCTGGCCCCGGTGAGCCCCGCCACCAGGTGCCAGGGGACGAGGCCCGCGTGGTGCTCCATCTCCGTGACCAGGACCTCATCCCCCTCCCGGAGGTGGCGGAGGCCCCAGGCGTAGGCCACCAGGTTCAAGGCCTCGGTGGTGTTGCGCACGAAGACGATCTCCCGCTCCTCGGCGTTCAGGAAGCGGGCCAGGCGGCGCCGGGCCTCCTCGTAGGCTTCCGTGGCCGCCACCGAGAGGCGGTAGGCCCCCCGGTGGACGTTGGCGTTGAGCTCCCGGTAGTAGCGGTCCAGGGCCTCCAGAACCCGCTTGGGCTTCTGGCTGGTGGCGGCGGAGTCCAGGTAGACGAGCCCTGGGTGTTCCCGAAGGAGGGGGAAATCCTCCCGTAGGTGGCTAAGGTCCATGCCCTTAGTCTAGCCGGGCCAGGGCCCTGGCCAGGCGCTCCCGCGCCTCCTGGGGCAAGGAGCCCAGCCTCTTGCGCACCGCCTCGGGCAGGAGGGCGAACATCCCCTCGGGGTCTTGGATCAGGACCTCCACCCCCTCCGCCTTCTGCCGTAGGACCACGTTGCAGGGGAGGAGGAGGCCGAGGTCGGGCTCGGCCTCGAGGGCCCGGGCGGCGAGGCCAGGGTTGCAGGCCCCCAGGATCCGGTAAGGGGGGTGCTCCAGGCCCAGGCGGGCCTTTAGAACCCCGGCCACGTCGATCTCGGTGAGGATGCCGAACCCCTCCTCCTTGAGGGCGGCTTCCACCCGGGCGCGCACCTCTTCCAGGCTTCCTCCTAGGGTTTTGCGCAGGGCCAGGCCTTCCATAGATACCCTCCCCCCGTAGTTTACCCCGGGCGGGCCTAGGCCAGGTCCCGCTTCATCCGCTCAAAGGTTTCCTTGTCGATCTCCCCCTTGGCGTACCGCTCCTTCAGGATCTCTAGGGCCCGGTCCTGCCCCTTGGGGGCCAGGGCCCGGGCCACCAGGTAGGCCCCAAGGACCAGAAGCCCCACCAGGAATAGGGGGTAGAGCCAGCCCAGAAGCCCCCAGCCCATGGGGGGCCCGTACCCGTACATGCCGTGCGCCCATGCCATCATTCCGCACCTCCTCCTCGAGCTTAGGGGGTGGCGGTTAGCCCAGGGTAAGGGGGAAAGCGGAAGAGGCGGAGGGAGTTGCTGAGGACAAAGAGGCTGGAGAGGCTCATGGCCGCAGCCGCCAGCATGGGGTTCAGGAGGAGGCCGGTGAAGGGGTAGAGGGCCCCTGCGGCCACGGGGATGAGGAGGACGTTGTAGGCGTAGGCCCAGAAGAAGTTCAGGTGGATGACCCCCAGGGTCTTGCGGGCCAGGCGGATGGCGTTCACCAGGCCAAAGAGGCTCGGGGAGAGGAGGACGAGGTCCCCCGCCTCCAGGGCGATGTCCGTGCCCGTGCCCATGGCCACCCCCACGTCCGCCTGGGCCAGGGCGGCGGCGTCGTTGATCCCGTCCCCTACGAAGACCACCTTGCGCCCCTCGGCCTGGAGCCGGCGGATGGCCTCCACCTTGCCTTCCGGCCTTACCCCGGCCAAGACCTCCCCAATCCCCAGGGCCTCCGCCACCTTCCCCGCGGGGGTGGGGTGGTCCCCGGTGAGGAGGATGGGCCGGAGGCCCAGGGCCTTGAGGGCCGCCACCACCTTCTGGGCCTCGAGCCTGGGCGGGTCCAAGACCCCGAAGGCCGCCAGGCACCGGCCCTCCTCGGCCAGGTACAGGGGGGTGTGCCCCTCCTCGGCCAAGGCCAGGGCGGCCTCGGGTAAGGCCACCCCCAGCCGGGCCATGAGGGCTGGGCCCCCCAGGTAGAGCTTCCGGCCCGCCACAACCCCCTCCACCCCCTCCCCGGGGAGGGCCCGCACCCCCTGGGCCTCCAAGGGGGGGAGGTCCTTGGCCGCCTCCAGCACCGCCTTGGCCAGGGGGTGTTCGCTTCCCCGCTCCAAGGCGGCGGCCAGGCGCAAAGCCTCCCCTTCCTCCAGGCCAAAGGCCATCACCCGGCCCAGGGTGGGATGGCCTTGGGTCAGGGTGCCCGTCTTGTCCAGGACCACGGTGTCCGCCCGGGCCAGGGCCTCGAGGGCCCCTCCCTTGCGGAAGAGGAGGCCCATGCCTGCGGCCCTTCCCGTGGCCACGGCGATGGCCGCCGGGGTGGCCAGGCCCATGGCGCAGGGGCAGGCGATGAGGAGAACGGAAAGGGTGGCGGCGAAGGCGTAGGCCAGCCGGGGCTCAGGGCCCAGGAGCATCCAAACCCCAAAGGTGAGGGCGGCGAGGAGGAGGACCAGGGGCACGAAGAAGGCTGCAATCCGGTCCGCCACCTCCTGCACCTTGGGCTTGTACCCTTGCGCTTCCCCCACCAGCCGGGCCATCTGGGCCAGGACCGTGGCCTCCCCCACCCGGCTCACCTTCAGGAGGAGGACCCCCTCCCCGTTCACCGTCCCCCCCACCACCTCGTCCCCCGGCCCCTTGGCCTTGGGGATGGGCTCCCCGGTGAGGAGGGACTCGTCCACGTGGCTCCGGCCCTCCAGCACCACCCCGTCCGCAGGGATCCTCTCCCCGGGAAGGACCCGCACCCGGTCCCCGGGGATCAGGGCTTCGGCGGGCATCTCCTTTTCCCCCCCTTCCCCCACCACCCGGGCGGTCTTGGGCCTTAGGGAAAGGAGGCGCTTTAGGGCCTCCGAGGCTTTCCCCTTGGCCCCTTCCTCCAGGTGCTTGCCCAGGAGGATCAGGGCCAGGATCACCGCCCCCGCTTCAAAGTAGGGGTGGCGGGCCTCCGGGGGGAAGGCCTGGGGAAAAAGGAGGAGGGCGAAGGAGTAGAGGTAAGCGCTCCCCGCCCCTAGGGCCACCAGGGTGCTCATGCCCAGGGCGCGGTGCCGGACCTCCGCCCAGGCCTGGCGGAAAAAGCGCCGCCCGGCGTAGAGGGGGGGGAGGGCGGCCAGGCCCTGGAAGAGGGGTGGGAGGTGGGGGAGGGGGAGGAGCATGGGCCCCATGGCGAGGAGGAGCGTAAGGAGGGCGAAGGGAAGGGCCAGGAAAAGGTCCTTCCGGTAGGTGGGGCCTTCCCTCTTTTCCTCCTCCTGGGTTTCCCAGGGCTCGTACCCCGCTTCCCTGATGGCCTGGCGGATCCGGGCCAGGCTCAGGGTATCCGGCAGGTATTCCACCCAAGCCCTTTCCGTGGCCAGGTTGACCCTGGCCGAGAGCACCCCGGGGAGCCTGCCAATGGCCCCTTCCACCCGGGCGGCGCAGGCGGCGCAGGTCATACCCCGGATGGGGATCTCTGCCCGGGCCACCACGGGCTCGTAGCCCGCCTCCTCCACCCGTTTGAGCACCGCTTTGAGGTCCGCCCCTTCCCCTAGGCGCAAAAAGGCTTCCTCGGTGGTGAGGTTGACCCGGGCCTCCTCCACCCCCTCCGCCCGCTTGAGCGCCCGCTCCACCCGGGCCACGCAGGCGGCGCAGGTCATGCCCTTTACCCCTACCTTCACCTCAAGAGCCATAGGCGGAAGGCGTGCATCTCCTTGGCCTGGACCAGGATGATATCCCGGGCCAGGTCCAAGACGCGCCGGTCCTTGGCGATGGTGAGGGCCTTTAGGGCCATCTCCACCGCCCCTTTGTGGTGGAGGAGCATGAGCTCCACAAAGGCCCGGTCGGGGTCCTGGGCTGCCCGCAAGCGTCCCATCATGGCCGTCATCTCTGCCCGCATGCTCCCGTGGGCCTCCGGGTCTAGGCCGCCCAGGCTAGCCAACCAGGAACGCATCTGGGCCATTTCCCGCGCTTGCTCCTTCAAGATGGCCTCCGCCCAGGCCCGCACCCCCTTGTCCTTACCCCGCTCCAAGGCGTAACGGGCCATTTCCAAGGCCCCTTCGTGGTGGGCGATCATGGCGGAGAGGAAGCTCCTTTCCGGCGCCGCCTGGGGGGTGGGGTGGGCGTGCTGGGCCAAGGCTGGGCCAAGGACCAGGGTCAGAAGCAGGATCCCAAACCGCATGGAACACCTCCTTGGGGGTTTAGCGGTACTTTAGGGCCTCCATGAGCTCCTCCACGATCTCCTCCACATCCCCCCGCTCGTGGGCTGTGGCCACGTGGTCCCTGAGGTGGGCCTTTAGGACCATCTCCCCCACCCGGTCCAGGGCCCCCTCCACCGCCTTGATTTGCTTCAGCACGTCCACGCAGTAGACGTGGGGGTCTTCCAGCATGCGCAGGATCCCTTCCAGGTGCCCCTTGGCCGAGAGGAGGCGTCTTTGTGCCTCTTCCCGCACCTTGGGGTCCAGGTGGAGATGGCCCTTCCTCACCGCCTACCCCGCCAGGGAGGCCCGGTAGCCTTCCTCCTCCACCGCCCGGACCAGGGCCATGGGGTCCGCCTTCCCCTCCACCACGGCCTCGCCCCTTTCCAGGCTCACCTCGGCCCGCTCCACCCCGGGGGTGCGCAAGAGGGCCTTCTTCACCGCCATCGCGCAGTGGTTGCAGGTCATCCCTTCCACCTTGAGCCTCACCATGGTTCCGCCTCCCCCCACCCCTGGGGGGGTGGGTATCCCCCACCCTAGTCCTGGCCTGCGTCCCTGTCAAGGACAAAAGGCCCCAAGGGAACCTTAGGGCCTTAGGCGCTTATCCCCTTAGGTTTAGAGGTCCAGGTAGATGGTATCCCCCTCCAGCTTGGCGGGGAAGACCCTCACCGGGCGGGGGGCGGGGAGGGTCTGGCGGCCCGTCCGAAGGTCAAAGCGGGCCCCGTGCCGGGGGCAGACCATCTGCCCCTCTTCCAGCTCCCCCTCGTGCAAGGGGCCATCGTCGTGGGGGCAGAGGTCCTCGAGAGCGAAGACCTCCTCCCCAGTGTAAAGGAGGAGGATGGGCCTCCGGTGCTCGGGCCGCCTTACCACCAGGCGCCCTCCCTGGAGCTCGTTCAGCTTGGCTACCGGGGTCCACATGCCTAGAGGCGCACCTTTTCCTCAATGACCCCCTCGATGTGGCCCCGGAGGGCCTTCAAGGGGATGCGGGTGAGGACATCGGCCAGGTGGGCCTTCACCAGGAGCTCCTGGGCCAGGGTCCGGGGCAGGCCCCGGGACTGGAGGTAAAAGAGCTGCATCTCGTCCACGGGGGCGGTGGTGCTCCCGTGGGTGCAGCGCACGTCGTTGGCCCCGATCTCCAGCTGGGGGATGGAGTCCACCCGGGCGGTGGGGGAGAGGAGGAGGTTGCGGTTGGCCTGGTAGGCGTCGGTTTTCTGCGCCCCCCGCTCCAGCTTGATGAGGCCGGAGAAGACGGCCCGGGCCTCGTCCTTTACCGCCCCCTTGTAGAGGAGGTCGCTGCGGGTGTGGTGCTCCACGTGGTGCTGCAGGGTGTAATGGTCAAACTGCTGCCGCCCGTGGCCGAAGTAAAGGCCCAGCATCTCGCTTTCCCCCCCGGGGCCCAGGAGCTCGGAGGCCACCTCGCTCCGGGCGTACCGCCCCCCCAGGTTCACCACCAGGTCGTTGAGGGCCGCGTCCCGCTCCAGAAGGGCCCGTTGCCGGTGGAAGTGCCACACCCCCTCGCCGAAGGTCTGCACGTGGGCGTGGCGCAGCCGGGCCCCGGGGCGCAGGAGCATCTCCGTGGCCGAGAGGTGCAAGGTGGGGGAGAGGTCGGGGGAGAGGTACTCCTCAATGTAGGCGGCCTTGGCGTTGTCCTCCAGGAAGAGGAGGCTGCGGCCTGCCGAGGCCTTCCCGCCTTCCAGGAGGACCTTGAAGACCCCCAGGGGCTTTTCCACCTCGAGGCCCGCGGGCACGTAGAGGAAGGCCCCGTGGGTGAAGAAGGCGGCGTTGAGGGCGGCGAACTTGTCCTCGGTGTACACCCCCTGGAAGAGGGCGCTTTCCACCTTGTGGGGGTGGGTCTTCAGGGCCTCGGCCAGGCTGGTGAAGACGAGCCCCTTGGCGAGAAGCTCCTCCGGGACCTCGGCGTAGACCAGGTCCGGCCCCACGAAGACCAGGAAGCCCGAGACGTCGGTCTTTTCCAGGCGGCGCCGCACCGCCTCGGGGAGGGCGTCGCGGGAAAGCTTTAGGCCCCTAGGGGCTTCCACCTCCTGTTCCAGGGGGGCTTCGGAGAGGTCGGTGTAGCGCCAGTTTTCCTCCTTCTTGCTGGGGTAGGGAAGGCGGAGGAAGGCCTCGAGGGCCTTGAGCCGTTTCTCTAGGAGCCATAGGGGCTCGGAAAGGGCCTGGGAGATGGCCTCCAGGCGGGTTTTGTCCAGTACCTGCATCTTGCCTCCTTGCGTGGACATGGGGGAAGGGCCCTTGGGCCCCGCCCCCTTGCCGGAACCGTTAGCCTACGGAGCCCTCCATCTCCAGCTCAATGAGCCGATTCAGCTCCACCGCGTACTCCAGGGGCAGCTCCTTGGCGATGGGCTCAATGAAGCCCCGCACGATGAGGGCCGCGGCCTCGTCCTCCTTGAGGCCCCGGGACTGGAGGTAGAAGATCTGCTCGTCGTTGATCTTGGAGACCGTGGCCTCGTGGCCCACGTGGGCGGTGTCCTCCTCAATCTCAATGTAGGGGTAGGTGTCGGTACGGCTTTCGGGGTCAATGAGGAGGGCATCGCACTCCACGTTGGCCTTGGCCCCCCGGGCCCCGTCCAGCACCTTGACCAGGCCGCGGTAGCTAGCCCGGCCCTCTCCCTTGGAGATGCTCTTGGAAACGATGGTCCCCGAGGTGTGGGGGGCTCCCAGGATGATCTTGGCCCCGGTGTCCTGGTGCTGCCCGGTCTTGGCGAAGGCGATGGAGAGGATCTCCGTGCGGGCCCCGGGCTCCAGGAGGTAGCTGGAGGGGTACTTCATGGTGACCTTGGAGCCCAGGTTCCCGTCCAGCCACTCGTGGAAGGCGTCCCCGTAGACCAGGGCCCGCTGGGTCACCAGGTTGTACATGTTGGTGGACCAGTTCTGGATGGTGGTGTAGCGGCTTCTGGCCCCCCGCTTGACCACAATCTCAATCACCCCGGTGTGGAGGCTTTCCGTGGAGTACATGGGGGCGGTGCAGCCCTCAATGTAGTGCACCTCGGCCCCCTCGTCCACGATGATCAGGGTGCGCTCAAACTGCCCGAACTCGGGGGTGTTCACCCGGAAGTAGGCCTGGAGGGGGAGTTCCACCTTGACCCCCGGGGGGATGTAGACGAAGGAGCCCCCGGACCAGGCGGCGGAGTTCAGGGCGGCGAACTTGTTGTCCTCAGGGGGAACCACCTTGGCGAAGTACTCCTTGAAGAGGTCTTCGTACTTCTTCATCCCCTCCTCAATGGCCACGAAGATGACCCCCTGCCGCTCCAGCTCCTCCTTCACCCGGTGGTAGACCATCTCCGAGTCGTACTGGGCCCCCACCCCGGCCAGCACCTTGCGCTCGGCCTCGGGGATGCCCAGGCGCTCGTAGGTCCGGCGGATTTCCTCGGGGATCTCCTCCCAGCTCTTGGCGTCCCGCACCTCCGCGGGCTTGACGTAGTAGACCAGGTTGTCCAGGTCCAGGCCCGAGAGGTCGGGGCCCCAGGTGGGCATGGGCTTCTTCTGGAAGATCTCCAGGGCCCGCAGGCGGAACTTCAGCATCCACTCGGGCTCGCCCTTGTGGTAGCTGATGGCCTCAATCACCCTCCGGGTAAGGCCCCGCTCGGCCACGAAGACCGGCTGGACCTCGTCCACGAAGTGGTACTTGTACTCCTCCCCCAGGGTTTTCAGGTCCACCTCGCTCATGCCCCCTCCTTTACCCCCCGGAGCCACTCGTAGCCCTTGGCCTCCAGCTCCAGGGCCAGCTCAGGGCCGCCTTCGGCCACCACCTTGCCGTCCATCATCACGTGCACCCGGTCGGGGACGATGTAGTTGAGGAGGCGCTGGTAGTGGGTGATGACCAGGGCACCGAAGCCAGGGCCCCGCATGGCGTTCACCCCCCGGGCCACCACCTTGAGGGCGTCGATGTCCAGCCCGGAGTCCGTCTCGTCCAAGACGGCGTAGGTGGGCTCGAGGACCAGAAGCTGCAGGATCTCGTTGCGCTTCTTCTCCCCGCCGGAGAAGCCCTCGTTGAGGTAGCGGGAGAGGTAGCCCTCGTCCCAATCCAGAAGCTCCAGGGCCCGCTTGACCTTGCCCCAGAACTCCGCCACCCCCACCTCCCGGCCCAGCCGGGCCTGGAGGGCCAGGCGCAGGAAGTTGGCGATGGTGACCCCCGGCACCTCCACCGGGTACTGGAAGGCCAGGAAGAGGCCCTTGCGGGCCCGCTCGTCGGGGGAGAGCTCCAGGATGTTCTCCCCGTCCAGGAGGATCTCCCCCCGCTCCACGGTGTACTCGGGGTCCCCGGCCAGGATCTTGCCCAGGGTGCTCTTGCCCGCCCCGTTGGGGCCCATGAGGGCGTGCACCTGGCCCTTGGGGACCACCAGGTTCACGCCCTTGAGGATGGTCTCGCCGTCAATGGAAGCCCAGAGGTCGCGGATCTCCAGCTGGTTCATGCTTGTGCCTCCTGAAGCCGGGTCCTACCCTTACTGCGACCCGTTCGCAGTTAGAGTATAGCCCCTCGCCCTCCAAAAGTATAGTGATTTAGTCGGGATTTGCCAGCTGGAAGCCCAAGGCCTCGGGAAGGGCCAAGGGGGTGGGGGGGAGGCGGCTTTCCAGCTCGGGGCAGAAGCGGCCCAGGGCCCGGCCCAGCTGGAAGCGGAAGGGGATAGGGAGGCTTCCCCCCTTGGCCTCCCGAAGTTTCTGCCAGGCGGCCTCCTTCTCCCCCAGGCCCAGGAGGGAGAGCACCTCCACCGCCCGGGCCTGGGCCAGGAGGCCGGGGTCTTCCAGGGGGGGGAGGGCCACGATCTGGGCCAGGGCCTCCCCGAAGCTCCCCTCCCGGGCCAGGGCCTCGGCGTAGCCCAGGCGGGCCTGGGCCCGGAGGTAGGGGTTTTCCAGGGAGAGGAGGGGCTTGAGGAGGGCCTTTCCCTCCTCAGGGGGGAGGAGGAGGGCCAGGAGGCTTGCCGTGTCCAGGCGGAGGGCGGTGTAGCGGTCGGTGGCCTCCTCGGGGATCTCCGCCAGGAGGCCCCGGAGGAGGCGCTCCGCTGTGGGGGCGGCAAGCCCCCCCAGGAAGGGGGCCCGGTAGGGCTGGCCGGCCTCCAGGAGGAGGTAGGCCGCCCCCAGGCGGAAGCGGGTGCGCAGGAGGCGGTAGCGGGCCTCCTTGGGCCTTTCCCGGGTGGTACGGAAGTAGGCCTCGGCCCCCTGCAGGTAGGCCAGGGCCTCAAAGGGATGCCCCCGGGCGGCCTCCAGGATGCCGGCCTCGCTTTCCACCCGGGCGCGGGTAAAGGGGTCTTCCGCCTCGGAAAGGGCTTTTTGGATGGCGGTTTCCGCCTCCTGGTAGAGGCCAAGCCGCCGCAATAGGGTGGCGTAGCGGGCCCGCACCCGGGCCACCTCGTCCTTGGGGGCGCCCCCTTCCTCCAGGGCCTTGAGGCCTTCCTCCATGCGGGCCTTGGCCTCGAGGCGCCCGAGGCGCATTAGGAGGTCCCCCATCTGGTAGCGGGCCCGGCCCAGGAGGAGGGGGTCGTGGCCCACCTGGGAGAGGGCGGAGAGGGCCTCGGCGTAGCGGCCCAGGTCCTTGGCCACCAGGCCCCGCCAAAGCTGCACCCGGTCCCGCAGGAAGGGGGCCACGGGGAGACCCTCGGCCTCGGCCACAAAGCGGGCCGCCCGCTCGTAATCCCCCTTCCAGCGCTCCACTGCCGCCATCACCAGAAGCCCTTCCGCCTGGGCGGTCTCGTCCAGGAGCTTCAGGTCTTCCTTGGGGGGGAGGAGCTCCTCCGCCTCCCGGTAAAGGGCGGCGTCCGCCTTGGCCTCGGCCCCCTTGATGCGGGCCCAGGTGCGCAGGGCGGGGTCCTGGGCCTGGGAGAGGGCGAGGAGGGCCTCTTCCGCTTCCGGATGGGCGTACTGGCCCAGGACGGCCCGGTAGCGCACCACCACCGAGGCCAAGGCCTCGAGGTCCTCCCGGGGCCAGTCCCGGGCCTCCTGCCAGAGGCCAGGGAGGAGGGCGAGCCGGGCGGGATCTTCCTGAAGCAAGTCCAGAAGGATTTTCCTTTCCCCCGCCTTATGGGCGTGGTGCAGCTTGCGAAACAGGTTCTCCTTGGGGAAGAAGGCCAGGGCCAGGCGGTGGAGCTCCCTAGGGGCCTCCTGGGGAAGGAGGCTGCGCAGGGAGGGCCGCACCAGCCCCTCCCCCACCCAGTCCAAAAGGGCCCGCTCCGCCTGGGAAAACCGCTCCACGGGCCTGCCCAGGGCCATCTCCAGGAGGGCGATGGGGAAGACGGGGTCGGCCTCGGGGCTAAAAGCGGCCAGGGCCAGGAGGAGGGGCCGGAGGGCGGGGTCGTCCTGGATAGGGGTCCTGGGGTCGTGCTTGGCCGCCTCCAGGAGGACCAGGCGGGAAAGCTCTCCGAAGTTACGTCCCGCCTGGTTCACCAGGGCTTCCAGGCGCTCGGGGGGCAGGTGGGGGAGCCTTTCCCGCACGAAGCGCCGGGCCTCCTCCCGGCTCGGGGGAGAGAGGGGCTGGTAGGGCAGGGTGGGAGGGGGTTCGGAAAGGGCGGCCAGGTAGGGGATGTGCAGTTGCTTTAGGAAAGGTTCCAGCCAGACCGCCAGGCCCCGGCCCGTGCCCTCCGGGCCCCGCAGGGGGAGGCCCTCGAGGGTCCCCTCCGCCTCGGCCCGCAGGAGGAGGGGGCGGCCCTCCCGGTTCAGGGCCCGGGCCAGGAGGGTGAGGACCTCCTGCTGCAGGGCCCCTTGCAGGATGTAGGGCTGGGTGGGGGAGAGCTGGGCCAGCAGGGCCCGCACCTCCTCCCCCACCCCTAGGCCTTCCCCCAGGGGGATGAGGGCCTGGGCCAGCTCCCCCCCCAGGTTCAGAAAGAAGGGTTCCTGCCCGGGGAGGGCGGAAAGGGCCCGGGAAAGGGCGGAGAGCAAGACCCCCTTCCCCGTGGCCGGGCCGCCCACCACCACCATCTGGGGCTGGCCCCCGGCCTCCAGCTCCTTGAGGAAGCGGCGGAAGATGCGCCGCTTGTCCCGGCCCAGGGCCTTGCGGGCGCTCTCCAGGAAGAGCTCCGCCGGAGGGGGAGGGGGGGTGAGGCCGGCCTCCTTGTAGAGGTCGGCGATGACCCCGTAAAGCCGCTCCTTCTCCTCAGGGCTTCCCAGGTCCTTGTAGAGGATGTTGCGCACCGTGCCCGAGCGCCCCCCCCGCTCGGCCATGAGGGTTTCCAGCCAGCGCAGGGAGCCCCGTTTGCCCCGGTGGTCCCGGCCCCGCAGGTGGGGGCGGAGGTCCTCCAGGTAGCGCAGCCAGGGTGTAATGATGTCTGGCATGACATCTACACTATACCGACTTGGTGTGGGATATGGCTACAAATAAAGGGGGCCGCCCCCCATAGGGGCGGCCCGCAAAGGGCCCTTAGTGGGGCAGGGCCTCGTTGAACTGGGCCTCCTCGGTGGAGCCCTTGAGGGCCAGGGTGGAGGCCTCCCCCTGGGTCAGGGCCAGGACCACCTCGTCAAAGTACCCGGCCCCCACCTCCCGCTGGTGCTTGACCGCGGTGAAGCCCTGGGCCTGGGCCAGGAACTCCTTCTGCTGCAGCTCCACGAAGGCGGGCATCCCCCGGGCCTTGTACCCTTTGGCCAGCTCCCAGATGTAGTAGTTCAGGGTGTGCCAGCCCGCCAGGGTGATGAACTGGAACTTGTACCCCATCTCCCCCAGCTCCCGGTTGAACTTGGCGATGGTCTCGTCGTCCAGGAACTTCTTCCAGTTGAAGGAGGGGGAGAGGTTGTAGGCCAGGAGCTTGTCGGGGAACTCCCGCTTCACCGCCTCGGCGAACTTCCTGGCCTCCTCCAGGTCGGGCTTGGAGGTTTCCATCCAGATCACGTCGGCGTAGGGGGCGTAGGCCAAGGCCCGGGCGATGCCGGCTTCTATCCCGTTCCGCACCCGGTAGAAGCCCTCAGGGGTGCGCTCGCCCGGGAGGATGAAGGGCCGGTCCCGCTCGTCAATGTCGCTGGTGATGAGGGTGGCGGCCTCGGCGTCGGTGCGGGCGATGATCACCGTGGGCACCCCCATGACGTCCGCGGCCAGGCGGGCGGCCTGCAGGGTGCGGATGTGCTGGGCGGTGGGCACCAGGACCTTCCCCCCCAGGTGGCCGCACTTCTTCTCCGAAGCCAGCTGGTCCTCGTAGTGGATCCCCGCAGCCCCGGCCTCGATCATGGCCTTGGTCAGCTCAAAGACGTTGAGGGCCCCGCCGAAGCCGGCCTCGGCGTCGGCCACGATGGGCACGTACCAGTCCCGGGTGACCTTGCCCTCGGAACGCTCGATCTGGTCCGCCCGCATGAGGGCGTTGTTGATCCGCTTCACGATCTGCGGCACGGAGTTGTAGGGGTAGAGGGACTGGTCGGGGTAGGTCTGCCAGGCCAGGTTGGCGTCCGCGGCCACCTGCCAGCCGGAGAGGTAGATGGCCTCGAGGCCCGCCCGCACCATCTCCACCGCCATGGCCCCGGTGTAGGCCCCAAAGGTGTGCACGTAGGGCCGCTCGTGGAGGAGCTGCCAGAGTTTCTCCGCCCCTCGCTTGGCCAGGGTGTACTCCACGGGGATGCTGGGCCTAAGCCGCACCACGTCTTCGGGGCGGTAGTCCCGCTTCACCCCCTTCCAGCGGGGGTTGGTTTCCCACTCGCGCCGCAAGGCCTCCGCTTCCTGACGCATCTCCGGGGTGAGCATGCTCAAGGGTTCCACGGTTTACCTCCCAGGTTCAGTTTGGAGGCAGCGGGGCTTGCGGTGTAGTGTGTAAGCCTTGAAGCTTCACACCCTGGGCCGGTGTGTTTGGATTGTAACTACACCCCTTATTTGGCCTGCTGGGCGGCGATGAGGAGAGGGTCCCAGACCGGGCTGAAGGGGGGAGCGTAGGCCAGGTCCAGGGCCAGGAGGTCCTCCAGGCTTCCTCCCTGGTGCAGGAGGGCGGCCAGGGCGTCCACGCGCAAGGCCCCATGCCCCTTGGCCACCACCGCCCCGCCCAGGAGGCGGCTGCTGGGCTCCTCATAGACCAGCTCCACCCAAAGGGGCTCGCTTCCCGGGTAGTAATGGGCTCCGTCCCGGCTTTGGATGAAGACCTTGCGCGCCGGGAACCCCTCCTTTAGGGCCGCTTCCAGGGAAAGCCCCGTGGTGGCCACCGCCAGGGAGAAGGCCTTGAAGATGGCCGTACCCACCACCCCGGGGAAGTGGGCCTCCTTGCCGGCGATGACCGTGCCCGCGGTGCGGCCATGCTTGTTGGCCACGTCCCCTAGGGGGAGCCAGTAGGGGCGCTTCAGCACCCGGTGGAAGCTTTCGGCCACGTCCCCGGCAGCGTAAACCCCCTCCAGGTTGGTGCGCATCCTGGGGTCGGTGGCGATGGCCCCCGTGGGCCCTAGGGCCACCCCCATGGCCTGGGCCAAGGCGGTGTTGGGCCGGATCCCGGTGGCCAGGAGGACCAGGTCGGCCTCCACCACCCCTTCGGAGGTCTCCACCGCCTCCACCCGGCCCTGGCCCCTGAAGGCCTCCACCCGCACCCCGGTCCAGACCTCCACCCCGTGCCGTTCCAGCTCCTGCTCGAGAAGGTGGCCCACCTCCTCATCCCAGTGGGGCAAGGGGCGGTCCTTGGCCTCCAGGAGGGTGACCTCCAGACCCCGCTTGCGGAAGGCCTCGGCCACCTCGAGGCCGATGTACCCCGCCCCCAAGATGGCCGCCCGCTTGGCCCTTGGCAGGGCCTGGAGGAGTTTTTCCCCATCCTCCATGCTCCGCAGGGTAAAAACTCCCTCCTGCTCCGTGCCGGGGATGGAGGGGATGAGGGGCCTGGCCCCCGTGGCCAGGACCAGGTAATCGTAGCGGTCCTGGAAGGTACGGCCTTCCCGGTGGTCAAAGACCGTGAGGGTGTGGGACTCGGGGTCCACGTCCACCACCTCGTGCTGCGTGTGGACCTCCACCCCTTGCTTGCGGAACTCCTCCGGGGTCCGGGCCACCAGCCTTTCCAGCCGGGGGATCTCCCCCGAGAGGACATAGGGCAGGCCGCAGGCCCCGTAGGAAACCCAGGCGCCCTTCTCGTAGACCACCACTTCCAGCTCGGGATTTTCCCGCTTGGCCTTGGCGGCGGCGGAGGTTCCCCCCGCTACCCCGCCCACGACCACCATCCGCTTGCCCATGGGGGCATTGTGCCACGAGGGGGGTGGGCGGGATGTCCCGGGCTAGCGGGAGGGCTGGGCCACCTCCTCCCGCACCAGCCGCCCCCCCTTCAGGTGCAGGACCCGGTCTGCCCGGGCGGCCAGCTCCAGGTCATGGGTGACCAGGATGAGGGTCCTCTCCTTGCCCGCCTGGAAGAGGAGGGCCGCCACCTGCTCCCGGGACTCGGCGTCCAGGTTGCCCGTGGGTTCGTCGGCAAAAAGGATGGGCGGGTCCAGGGCCAGGGCCCGGGCCAGGGCCACCCGTTGCTGTTCCCCCCCGGAAAGGCGGCTCGGGAGGTGGTGCAGGCGGTGGGCCAGGCCCACCCGTTCCAGGAGCTCCTTGGCTCGGGCCTCCCGCTTTGGCCTGGGCCAGCCCGCCAGGAGGAGGGGGAAGGCCACGTTCTCCCAGGCGCTTAGGGTGGGGATGAGGTTCCATTGCTGGAAAACAAAGCCCATGGACCTGAGGCGCACCTCGGCCCGGGCATCCTCGGGGAGCCGGTGCAGGGCCTTTTCCCCTAGGAATACCCCGCCTTCCGTGGGCAGATCAAAGCCTGCCAGCAGGTTCAAAAGGGTGGTCTTGCCGCTTCCTGAGGGGCCCACCACCGCGGTGGACCCTTGGGGGAAGGTGTAGGTGAAGCCCGAGAGGGCCACCACCTCCTTTTCCCCTTGCCGGTAACGCTTGGTAAGGCCTTCGGCCCGCAGCATCTCACACCCTCCCCAAGGCTTCCACCACCGGGATGCGGCTGGCGTGGTGGGCGGGGAGAAGCCCTGCGGCCAGCCCTAGCCCCAAGGCCACCAGAAGGGCGAAGAGGGCCAGGCGAAGGGTGATGGCGGAAAGGGCCAGGCCCACCTGGTCCAGGGTGTAGAGGTTGATGGCGTAGGAAACCACTCCCCCCAGGACCAGCCCCCCCAAGCCTCCCAGAAGGGCCAGGAAGAGGGCTTCCAGCACCACCAAGCGGAAGATGAAGCCCCGCTTGGCCCCCAGGGCCCGCATGACCCCGAACTCCCGGGTCCTTTCGTACACGGACATCATCACGGTGTTGGCCACCAGGAGGCCCCCCACCACCAGGGCCACCAGGCTGATGCCGAAGCGCACCAGGTCGCTGATGCGCAGGGCCCTTTCCGCGAAGCGCATCACGTCCCCCGTGGTCTGGGCCTTGAGCCCCGGAACCGCCCCTTCCAGAGCCCGGGCCACCTCCTCCGCCTTCTGGCCTGGCTTCAGGGCCACCAGGACGGCGCTGTAGTTCTCCGTGCCCAGCACCGCCTGGAGGGGTTGGAGGGGGACGAAGATCAGGTTGTCCGCCAGGCCTCCGCTTTCCTCCAGGATCCCCTCCACCCGGAGCTCCACCCGGGGGGAGAGGCGCAAGGGGCTTCCCAGGGTGAGCTGGCTCCGCTTGGCCACCTTGCCCCCCACCACCGCCCCCCCTTCCGTGGGCACCAGGCGGCCCTCCTTGGCCCTCACCCCCGGGTAGAGAAGGTCGGGGGCCGTGCCTTGGGGCAGGCCCTGGAAGAAGAAGCTGGTCTGGGGGTCAAACCCTCCCCGGGCCAGGAAGAGGGTGGGGACCAGGGCCCGCACCCCAAGGCTCCTTCCCGCCTCCGTCAGGGCCGCAAGCTGGGCGGGGGTGATCTCCGGGTAGCCTCCAAACCCCAGGCCCTCCGTCCCCTCCGGCACCACCTGGATGGCGGGCCCCACCCGGGAGAGCTCCTGGAAAAGGGAGCGCCTAAGGCCCTCGCCGAAGGAGAGGAAAAGGACCATGCTGCTGGTGGCGATGAGGACCCCGAGCAGGGTGAGCAGGCTCCGCACGGGGCGGGCCATGAGGTTGCGCAGGACCAGGTGGAAGACCTCCATCCCCCCAAGCTTACCCCTCGAGGGAGCCGGGGGCGTGGCCCCCGCTACAGGAGCCTCTCCACGAAGCGGGTTTCCACCTCCTCCAGGTACTGGCGGGGGTCCACCTTCTGCCGCTCGGGGTGGGCGTAGTAGGCCGCTTCGGCCTCGGCGAAGTTCTCGTGGCCCACGAACCAGAGGAAGTCCCTATCTGAGATCCAGTAGGCCCCCAGGATCTGGAAGCCCGTGGCCCGGCGCAAGGGGACGATGACCTCTAAAAACACCCTAGTGAAGGCCTCCTTGGCCCCTTCCTTCAGGCGGTAGCGGCGCATCTGCACGGTCATGGGGACATCCTATAATCAAAAGCATGCGCACCGCCGAGATCCGCGAGAAGTACCTTTCCTTCTTTGAGGAGAAGGGCCACCTGCGCCTTCCCTCCTTCAGCCTGATCCCGGAAAACGACCCCTCCCTCCTCTTCACCTCCGCGGGGATGGCCCCCCTCAAGCCCTACTTCCTAGGGGCCAAGCCCATCTTTGGGGGCAAGGAGTGGCGGCGGGTCACCACCTGCCAGAAATGCCTCCGGGTGGGGGACATTGAGAATGTGGGCCGCACCGCCCGGCACAACACCTTTTTTGAGATGCTGGGCAACTTCTCCTTCGGGGACTACTTCAAGAAGGAGGCCATCCTCTGGGCCTGGGAGTTCCTCACGGATCCCAGGTGGCTTGGGTTGGACCCCAACCGCCTCTGGGTCACCGTCTACGAGGACGATGACGAGGCCTACGCCATCTGGCGGGACCTGGTGGGGGTCCCGGAGGCGCGGATTGGCCGCTTCGGCGAGGAGGAGAACTACTGGCCGGGTGGGGCCATCACCCACGGGCCCAACGGGCCCTCGGGCCCCTGCTCGGAGATCTTCTACGACCGGGGGCCGGCCTACGGCACCCCCGAGGAGACCGGGCCCAACACCGGCTCGGGGGACCGGTTCGTAGAGATCTGGAACCTGGTCTTCACCCAGTACGACCGCCAAGGCCCTATCCCCGGCCCCGGCATCCTCAAGCCCCTGCCCCAGAAGAACATTGACACGGGCATGGGCCTCTACCGGGTGGCGGCCATCCTGCAGGACGTGGAGGACTTCTACCGTACGGACACCTTCTACCCCCTCATCGAGCGGGTGGCCCTTTGGAGCGGGAAGCCCTACGAGGGCAAGGCCTCGGTGAGCCACCGGGTCATCGCCGACCACATCCGGGCGGTGGTGGCGGCCCTGGCCGATGGGGTCACCTTCGCCAACACCGGCCGGGGCTACGTGATCCGCCGCCTCCTGCGCCGGGCCCTGAGGCACGGCTACCTCCTGGGGCTAACCGAGCCCTTCCTCCACCGCCTGGCCCCGGTGGTGGCCGAGGTCCTGGGGGACTTCTACCCGGAGATGCGGGAGAACCTCCCCGCGGTGGAGCGGCAGATCCGCCTCGAGGAGGAGCGCTTCCTGGAAACCCTGGAAGGGGGCCTGAAGCGCCTGGAGGGCCTCCTGGCCGCCCTCAAGCCAGGGGAGGTGGTCCCGGGGGCGGAGGCCTTCCGGCTTTACGACACCTACGGCTTCCCCTTGGACCTCACGGTGGAGATCGCCGCCGAGCGGGGCTTTGGCGTGGATACCCAGGGCTTCCAGCAGGCCCTGGAGGCGCAGCAGGAGCGTTCCCGGGCGGCCATGGCCTTTGAGCGGGAGATCTTCAAGAAAAGCGCCCAGGTCCTGGAGGAGCTCTACGCCGAGCGGGGGGCCACGGAGTTCCTGGGGTACGGGGCCCTGGAGGGGGAAGGGGAGGTCCTGGCCCTCCTGGCCGGGGACCAGAGCCTGGCCGAGGCCGGCCCCGGCACCGAGGTCCAGGTGGTCCTGGACAAGACCCCCTTTTACGCCGAAGGGGGGGGGCAGATCGGCGACTTCGGCCACCTGGAGTGGCCGGGTGGCCGGGCCCGGGTGGAGACCACCCTCAAGGCCGAGCGGGGCCTCTTCCTCCACCGGGCCCGGGTGGAGGAGGGGGTCTTGCGGGTGGGGGATAGGGTGCGGGCGGTGGTGGACCCCGCGCGGCGGGATACCGAGCGCCACCACACCGCCACCCACCTCCTGCACGCCGCCCTCCGGGCGGTCCTGGGGCCCCACGTGCGCCAGGCGGGAAGCCTGGTGGCCCCCGACCGCCTGCGCTTTGACTTCACCCACCCCGAGGCCCTCACCCCCGAAGAACTGGCCCGGATTGAGCTTCTGGTGAACCGCTGGATCATGGCCGACTTCCCCGTGACCTGGCGCTACATGCCCCTGGAGGAGGCCCGGAAGGAGGGGGCCATGGCCCTCTTCGGGGAGAAGTACGGGGAGGTGGTGCGGGTGGTGCGGGTGGAGGGAAGCCCCCTGCCTGGGGTGGAGTCCAAGGAGCTTTGCGGGGGGACCCACGTGCGCCGCACCGGGGAGATCGGGGCCTTCCTCATCCGCTCCGAGGAGGCGGTTTCCGCCGGGGTGCGGCGGATTGAGGCCGTGGCTGGGGAGCCGGGCGTGCGCCTGGCCCGGCAGGGCCTGGACCGCCTCAAGGCCCTGGCGGGGCGGCTTTCCGTGGGGGAGGAGGCCCTGGAGGAACGCCTGGAGCGCCTGCTTTCCGAGCTCAAGGCCAAGGAGAAGGAGGTGGAAAGCCTCAAGGCCCGCCTGGTGCAGGCGGAGCTGGGGAAGGCCGTGGCCCTTTCCGAGAAGGGTGGGCTCCGGTATGCGGTGACGGAGCTCTCTGGCCTGGACGTGCCTGCCCTCCGCCAGGCGGCGGACGACCTGGTGGAGCGGGGGGCGGACGTGGCCCTGGTCCTCTCCGGGGGGCAGGCGGTGCTCAAGCTTTCCCGGGGGGCGCAAGCCCGGGGCCTGGAGGCCGGGAGCCTCTTCCGCGCCCTCTTGGGGCGGGCGGGGGGCCGGGGCGGGGGCAAGGGGGCTTTGGCCCAGGGGGCGGGCCTGGACCCCGCACGGGCCCGGGAAGCCCTGCCCGAACTCCTCCCCTAAGGGGGTAGAATGAGCCCATGGCCGAACTCCTGAGCGCCTTGGCCGTGGCCCTTTCCTGGGCCTTATTCGCCCTCACCTGGGGGCGTTACCGGAAGCGCCCTTCCCTCCACAACGCCCTCTACAGCCTGGGCCTTCTCTTTTTCGCCCTGGGGGTTTCCGCTGAGCTTCTGGCCCGCCTGCTCGGGGCCTGGACCCCCCTCCTTTACCGCCTTTGGTACTTCACCGGGGCCATGCACGGGGTGACCTTCCTGGGCCTGGGGAGCCTGGCCCTCCTGAACCCCAAGGCGGCCCGGGGCCTCCTTTTGGCCCTGGCCCCTTTGGCCCTTTACGGGCTTTACCTGGTGGCCTCCGCCCCCCTGGACTTTGGCCAGCTTCCCACCCCCTACGCCCCCCTGGGCAAGGCCTTCCCCGAGCCCAGCCTGGCCTCGCCCAGGCTCTGGACGGTCCCCTTCAACCTCCTCGGCACCCTCCTCATGGCCGGGGTGGCCCTGTACACCACCTTCCTCTTCTGGCGCAAAAACCCCTCCAGGGCCCAGGGCACGGCCCTCATCTTTCTGGCGGCCTTGGTCCTGGCCTCCACCAGCACCTTGAACCGCTTGGGGGTGGTGGGCCTCGAGGAGGCCGGACGGGCCTTCGGCGTGGCCCTCCTTTACCTGGGGGTGGTCCTGGCGGACCGCAGCGTGCAGTATGCGGGTGGGCGCGCTTGACGTGGGCGAGGCCCGGATCGGCCTGGCCGTGGGCGAGGAGGGGCGCCCCTTGGCCTTTGGCCGGGGCTACCTGGTGCGGAAGGGCCTGGAGGAGGACCTGGAGGCCATCCTGGCCTTCGTGCGCCGGGAGGGGCTTGTCAAGCTGGTGGTGGGCCTGCCCCTGCGCACCGACCTCAAGGAGAGCCTCCAGGCGCAAAAGGTCCTCCTCCTGGTGGAGGCCCTGCGGGCCCGTGGGGTGGCGGTGGAGCTCCTGGACGAGCGCTACACCACCAAGGTGGCCCAGGAAAGGCTCCGCCATGCGCCCAAGCGGGTGCGGCAGGAGAAGGGCCGCCTAGACGAGATGAGCGCCATCGTCCTCCTGGAGGATTACCTTGCCCGAGGGCTCTAGGAAGTGGCTTTGGCGGGGGGTTTGGGCCTTCTTCCTCACCTTCGCCCTTCTCCTGGCCTACGCCCTTTGGCTCCTTGGCCCCACGGGCCAGGAGGCCGTGGTGCGCATCCCCCGGGGGGCCACCGGGGGGGAGGTGGCCCGGATTTTGGAGGAAGCCGGGCTTTTGCGCTCGGGGTACCTCTTCTCCGCCTACCTGCGCTTCTCGGGCCGGGCCAAGCGCCTGGTTCCCGGGGTGTACCGCCTCAAGGGGGAAGGGGCTTTCCGCCTAGCCCGGGCCCTCACCGGGGGGGAGAAACCCCTCACCCTGACCCTGACCTTCCCCGAGGGGGAAAGGGCGGTGGACTACGCCCGGAGGCTGAGCCAGGCCGGCCTGGACGGGGAGGGGTTTTTGCGCCTGGTGCGGGAACCCGGGGCCCTCAGGCCCCCTTACGCCGAGGGGGAGAGCCTCGAGGGCTACCTCTTCCCCGCCACCTACACCCTGGACCCCCTGGCCACGCCGGAGGAGGTGGTGGTGGCCATGCTGCGCCGCTTTGCCGCCGAGCTGACCCCGTCGGTGCGGCGGTGGCTTGAGGAGCGGGGGCTTTCCGTCCACGCCTGGGTGACCCTGGCCTCCATCGTCCAGGCCGAGGCGGGAAGCCCGGAGGAGATGCCCTACATCGCCGGGGTCTTCCTCAACCGCCTGGAGCGGGGCATGCCCCTGCAGGCCGATCCCACCGTGGCCTACGCCTTGGGCAAACGCCTACCCGAGCTCTCCCGCAAGGCGGGGGACTTCGCCGTTGACTCCCCCTACAACACCTACCGCTACCCCGGCCTGCCCCCAGGGCCCATCGGCAACCCGGGGCGGGCGGCCCTGCTTGCCGTGCTGAACCCCAAGCGCCAGGACCCCCAAGGCCGCCCCTACCTTTACTTCTTCCACGCCCAGGGCCGGCTTTTCCTGAACGCCGACTTCGCCGCCCACCTGGAAGACCTGCGCCGCCACCGCTACTCCTCCCCGTGACGCAAAAGCTTAAGCTGGGCGTAGGCGAAGAGGAGGGTGAGGAGGAGGATGACCACGGTCACCGCCGCGGCGTAGCCCAAGCGGAAGTTCTCAAACCCCGACTCGTAAAGGTAGTACCCCAGGACCCGGGTGGCCCCGTAAGGCCCCCCCCGGGTGAGGAGGAAGACCGCCGCGTAGGACTGCAGGGCCAGGATGGTGCCCACCACGACCAGAAAGGCCACCGCCGGGCGCATGAGGGGCAGGACCACGTGGCGGAAGGCCTCCCAGGGCCCAGCCCCGTCCACGTAGGCCGCCTCCAGAAGGGTTTTGGGGATGGCCTTGAGCCGGGCCGAGGCCACCAGGACCCCATAGCCCAGATGCCGCCACAGGGTGAAGAGGACCACCATGGCCAGGGCCCAAAACCCCTCCCGGTCCCAAGGGGGGATGGGGAGGAACTGGGCCAAGGCCCCGTACTCGGGGGTGAAAAGGGTGTACCAGGAGAGGGTGGCCCCGCCCAGGGTGACCAGGCCGGGCAGGAAAAGGAGGCTCTTGGCCCAGCGCTCGTAAGGAGCCCCGTCCAGGGCCACGGCCAGGCCCACCGAAAGCCCCACGAAAAGGGGCAGGGCTAAGAGCATGAACTTCAGGGTGACCCAGAGGCTTCCCCAGAAGGCGGGGTCGCGGAGAAGGTCCCGGTAGTTGCCTAGGCCCACCCCTTTGGGCTCGGAAAGCCCCGACCAGTCCCAGGTGGAAAAGCGCAATACGTCCAAAAAGGGGTAGAGGACGAAAACCCCCAGGGTCAGCAGGGCCGGGAGGGAGAAGAGGAAAAGGGGAAGCCGGCGCACGGGGCTACCAGAGGTAGAGGAGGCTCAGCAGGAAGGGGTAGCGGTCCGAGGCGGTAACCTCCAGGGCCAAGGGTTCCAGGTAGAGGCGGAAGCCCGCCCCCCAGGCCAGGTGGAAGCCCCCCTGGTACCCCAGGCCCAGGGTGCCGGAAAGGGCCCCGCCCGGTACCTCCACGCTCACCACCGGGCCCAGGTGGAAGCCCAAGGGGTAGCGTAGGTCCAGCCCCAGGCCCACCGAGGCGTAGAGGTCGGCCAGGACCAGGCCGGGGAAGAGGTTGGCCTTGAGGAGGGCGTACACCTGGGGGGTTGGCTGCAGCAGGACCTGGGCGTCCAGGCCCGTGTCAATCCCCAAGGGGGCGAAGGGGAGGAGGGCGCTGCCCTGGAGGTAAACCCCCCGGTCGGGGGCGTAACCGAGGCCGAGGGTGTTTTCCGGGTAAGCCGGGGCCTGGGCCAAGGCCAGGCCCAGCAGGAGAGCCACAAGGGCCAGGATCCGCTTCATATCCCCGCCATCATAGCAAAGCCTCCCTTAGCATGGCGTCATGGCCGCGCCCTTCGCTTTGGAGCCTGAGCCCGGTTTCCTTTCCCTGCAAGAGGTTCCCCTCCTGGTCCTGGTGGGCCTCACCGGGGTAGGGAAGACCACCCTGGTAGCGGCCTTGGGCCTACCCCGGCTGCCCGACCGCCGCGAGCTGGTGGACCGCTACGTCCTCCCCCGGTACGGGGCCCGGCCCCCCATCCCTCGGGAGGAGCGCTTCCGCCTCACCCGGCGCTTCCGCGAGGAGTTCCCCGGGGGGGTGGCCGAGGTCCTGGCCCGGGGGTACACCGAGCCCCACCCCCTCCTCCTCTTTGACGGCCTTCGCGGGGAAACGGAGGTGGCCTACGCCCTGGAGCGCCTGCCCAAGGCCCTCTTCCTGGTCCTCCATGCCCGGGAGATCACCCGGCTCAAGCGCCTCCTGACCCGCCGCGATGCCTTTGACCAGGTGGCCCTCCGCCCTGAGGAGCGGGCCGAGCTTCAGGCCCTGGCCCAGGGGGTGCTGGGCCCAGGGGAACTGGAAGAGGCCCTGGCCCTTGCCCCCCTCGAGGAGGTTCTGGCCAAGCTCAAGATCGTGGCCGAGGAGAAGCGGAACTACGACCCCCTAGGCCCCTTGCGCCTCCTCTTTGGCCACCCCCGGGCCCTGGTCCTGGACACCGAGGCCCTGACCCTGGAGGAGGAGGTCCGGGCGGTGCGGGCCTTCCTTGAGCGGGCGGGGTTCCCAGGGGTCCCCTTACAATGACCCCATGGCCAGGATCAAGGACCTTCGCCTCATCCCCTTCCGCATTCCCCTCAAGGCCCCCTTGCGCTGGGGTAAGGCCTCGGAGCTTCCTGCCCTCGAGCACGCCCTTCTGGAGGTGGAGCTGGAGGGGGGCGTCTTGGGCCGGGCCGAGGTGGCCATACGGCCCACCATCTACGGGGAAACCCTGGGGAGCGTGCGGGCGGGGCTCGCGTACCTGAGGCCTAGGCTTCTGGGCCTCGAGGCCGACGACCAGGAGGCCATCCGCGCCGTCTTGGAGGCTTTCCCCTGCAACCTGGGCCTCAAGGGGGCCCTGGATACGGCCCTCTGGGAGGCCTGGGCCAGGAGCGAGGGGGAAGAGCTTCACCAGGTGCTCAAGCCCGCCAAGCACCGGGTGCGGGTGGCCTACATCCTGGGGCTGGGGGAGGAAGAGGAGGTGTTGGCCGACGCCCGCATGGCCTACGCCCAGGGGGTAAGGGTCTTCAAGGTCAAGGTGGGGCGGGACCTCGAGGCGGACACCCGGAGGATCGCCCGCCTCAAGGAGGCCTTTCCCGAGGCCGAGCTTTACGCCGACGCCAACGAGGCCCTTTCCCCCAAGGAAGCGGAGCGCTTCCTTTTGGCCTGGAAGGACCTGGGCCTCCTCTACGTGGAAGAGCCCCTGCCCATAGAGGAGGTGGAGGCCCGGCGAAGGCTTAGGACCCAGGGCATCCTTCCCCTCATCGCCGACGACTCGGCCATGACCCCCAAGGACCTCCGCCGGGAGCTCCTCCTGGACACCTTTGACCTCCTCAACCTCAAGCCCGCCCGCACCGGGATCACCTGGAGCCTGGAGATGCTGGCCTTGGCCCGGGATAAGGGGAAGAAGGCCATGGTGGGAAGCCAGGCGCAAAGCGCCCTTGGGGCCTACCACGCCGCCCTTCTGGCCTTCCAGCAGGGGGTGGCAGGCCCCAACGAGCTGGCCTTTCATCTCAAGGCCGAGGGCAGCTTCCTGGACTTCCCCCCCTTCCGCGAGGGCTGGCTTTACTGGGATGACTTGGTGCGGGCCCGCTTTGACGAGGCCGCCTTCCGCCGCTACGCCCAATGAAACGGGCGGCCTGGAAATCCCAGGCCGCCCCAATTGCCCCACTTATTGGGCGTTCAGTGAGGTGTAGTAGCGTTGGGAGTTCCCGGCCTCGTCAAAGGCCAGGATGTCTATGTCGTAACGGCCAGGCTGGCTGGGGGTGAAGTTGAAGGTGAAGCTAACCGAAGCTGCCGGGAGAGAGGGGGTTATGGAAGGAGTGATTTCTTGCGAGTTGACGTAGACCTTTAGCTCTCTTACCCTGCCCCCTGTATCCGAAGCAGTACCGCTAAAGTTGGCGACCTGCCCCACAGTCAGGCTGCTGGGCGCGTTGAGGGTAACTTGGGGAGGGACAAAATCCAGATTGATTCCTACATTGCTGTTTACGGGAACGGTGAAGGAGGCGTATCGGTCTAAGGTGGTGGGCTGGCGATTGGTTCCCAGACCTGTGACCCGAGCCCTAACGTAAACGGTGGTGTCTTGGGAAACGGTGTTAGCCTTGACCGCTACCCCGGTTTTGGTTTGGCGCAGAATGGTGGCCGCAGTAGAAGGGGTAAAGTCTGCACAGCTGGGGGTAGAGCAGGTACCCACAGCGTAAGTTACCTCGTAATCCTCTATGGGGAAGCTCCCATCAGAAGTTCCCTGGGTTCCCCCAGGTTCTATGACCCAGAGGCGTATGTTGAGTTCCTCGTTGGGGGGGAGTGGTCCGTTTAGGCTATGGCTCAGCCAAGCCTCCCCAAGGATGGCTTTGGGTTTTAGGGATATGACTGTGTTGCTTGAGATTGTATAGTTCTCTTTGCTCCACGCGATCTCAGTGCCCCCGCTACGCTTAACGGAAGTTTCAAAGGCGTAGCTTCCGTTCAAGAGGTTGATCGTAGTGCTGGATTGAGTGGGAGTAAGGGTGCGGGTTGCTACACGAACGTTTTGGGCGTTGTAGATGTTTACGGTAGCTTCGCTGGCGCTTCGGGGGACGCCCAAAGGGGTGAGCCCTGTGCTTTGTGCCGAGGGCTGGGGAAACTGAATGGTCAGGGTGACCGTGGACCAGCTACCGGTATTCATGCTATTTTGTTGACTACAGGAAGCAAGAGCAAGGAGGAAAAAGCCTAAAAGCAAGGATTTTCTACGTTTCATGCCTCATCACCTCCTTGGGGCTAAGCCCATATATATACTAGAAGCAGATGAGGTGTTGCAAGGTTATTTTGCCGTCCTCACGGAACTTCCTCGCGGGCAAAACCCTATAAAAACACAACTTTGCAAGCAATGAAAGCTTAGACAGGAAAGCGAAAATCTGAAAATTCACTAATCAAGATCCTGGCTCCAGCCTCTGCGAGGCTTTTTCCTTCGTGCCCGGTGAGGAGGCCATAGGTGGGAATCCCTGCCCCCACGGCGCTCCTCACCCCGGAGGGGGAGTCCTCAAAGGCCAGGGCCTCCTCGGGCCGGAGGCCTAGGCGCGCCAGGGCCACCCGGTAGGGGAGGGGGTCGGGCTTCCCCCGGCCTATCTCCTCGGCCAGGACCAGGAGGGGTGGGGCCAGGCGGAGGGCCTGTAGGACGTGGCGGGCGTTGGCCCGGGGGGCGTTGGTCACCACGCCCCAGGTGAGGCCCCTTCGCCCGGCCTCCTCCAGGAGCCCGTAAAGCCCAGGGGTGGGCTCGAGGTCCTGGGCCAGCTCGCGGAAGCGGGCCTCCTTGGCCTCGATGAGCCTCCTGGCCTCCTCCCCTTTGAGCCCCAGGAGGTCCCGCACGATCTCCGGGTTGAGCCGGCCAGAGATGCGCCTGCGGTAGGTTTCCGGGTCCACCTCTAGGCCGTAAGGGGCCAGGACCTCCCGCCAGGCCAGGAGGTGGAGGGGGTCGGTGTCGGCCAGGGTACCGTCCAGGTCAAAGAGGAGGGCCCTAAGCATGGATCCCTTCCCGTTCCAGGGCCTGGACCAGGAGGAAGAGCCCCAGGGCTAAGGTGAAAAGGCCCCAAGGGATTCCCCCCACGGGCAGCAGGGCGAAGAGGGCCGGGATGAGGGTACTCCCCGTGGCTCCCGCGTACATCAGCCCCCCCAGGGCCCGGTGGCCGAAGCGGGCCTGGACCAAGGCGAAGAGGGTGGAGAAGAGGGGGCCCAGGAGGAACCCCGCCAGGGGAAAGAGGAGGGCCGTGGGGGGGAGGAGGTTCAGGAGGAGGAGCCCCATGACCCCAAGGAGGAGCCCTTTCAGGGCCCAAAGGGGGTTGGCGGCCACGGGTTTGGCCAAGAAAAGCCGCCCCAGGGCCAGGCCCAGCCAGTAGAGGGAGAGGAGGATCCCGCCGGTGGCCGTGGGGTGGCCGAGGGCCTCCAGCCAGACCCGGTTCCAGGTGGCCAGGGCGCCCTCGAGGCCGGTGTAAAGGCCCACCGCCAGCAAAAAGGGCCAAAGCCGCCCGCCCCCTTCCCTGGGGGCGGGCCCCACGGCCGGGGCCTTCCAGACCAAAAGGGCAGCCCCGAAGGCCAAAAGCCCCGCCAGGAGGAGCAAAAGGGTGTAGGGCAAAAAGGTAAGGGCCAAGGGGGTGAAGACCGCCCCCAGGCCGAAGGCCACGTTGACCCGGTTGAGGAGCTCCACCCGCCTTTCCGGGTAAAGCTCGCCCACCAGGCTGTTGCCGTGCACGTTCATCACCCCTTCCCCCAGGCCCAGGAGGAAGGCCAGGCCCACCACCCAGGGGAAGGCTGGGGCCAGGGCCACCCCCCAAAGCCCCAGGCCCACCAGGAGGAGGGCGGCGGGAAAAAGGGGGTGGCGCCTTCCCCCTTGGGCCAGGCGCACCCCTAAGACCAGGCCCAGGAGCAAGGCGGTGAAGAACCAGGAAACCTCCTCCCCCACCCCGTAGCGGGCCCGCCACTGGGGCAGGGCGGCCCCGGGCAGGGCCACGATCACCCCTACCAGGAAAAGCGTTAGGAAAGAGCCCCAGAAAAAGCGCACCCCCGCCATTCTCCCCCTTCCTGACCCTTTGGTCAATAATGGAGGGGATGGAGGATGCCCTGGAAAACCTACGCTCGGGCCGCGGCTATTTTGCCTTCCAAGGACTCCTCCTCCTGCGGGGGCCGGATGCCCTTTCCTTTCTCCAGGGCCAGTGCACCCGGGACCTGAGGCGGCTGGAGGGGCCCAAGGGAGCGCTTTTCCTCAACCACAAAGGGCAGATTGAGGAGGCAGCCACCCTCTTCCCCCACCCCGAGGGCTTTTTGCTCTCCCCCTGGGGGAGCCTCGAGGGCCTGAAGGCCCGCCTAAGGCGGTACATCGTCTTTGACCAGGTGGAGATCGCCCAACTCCCCCTTTTCCGCCTCCTCCACCTGGACGGGCGGGAGGAGGTGGCCGAAAGCGGGGAGGGCGCCTTGGACCCGGGGCTTTACCCCTTGTACACCCTCCTCCGGGGCCTGCCCCTCCTTGCGGACATCCGGGGGGAGCTTCCCCAAAGCGTGGGCCTCCTCCCCCTGGTGGACTACGGCAAGGGGTGCTACGTGGGCCAGGAGATCATGGCCCGGCTGGAGGGGAAGGAGGTGCACCACCACCTGGTGGGCCTCCGGGCCCTGGAGCCCGGTGGGGAAGCGCCTTTCCCCCTCACCTGGCAGGGGCAGAAGGCAGGGGAGGCCAAGCGGTTCCTCCCCACCCCCTTCGGCCTACTGGGCCTGGGCGTGGTGCGCAAGGAAGTGCCCTTCGGGGCTTTAGTGGAAGGGGGTGGGGGGCGGTTTCGCCTGGAGCCCTTGCCCTTCAAGGAGGCAGGATGGAGCGGGCAGAGATAATCGGCGTGGGGACGGAACTCCTCTATGGGGAGACCCTGGACACCAACACCGCGGA
Source organism: Thermus sp. CCB_US3_UF1 (assembly GCF_000236585.1). NCBI lineage: Bacteria > Thermotogati > Deinococcota > Deinococci > Thermales > Thermaceae > Thermus > Thermus sp. CCB_US3_UF1. Next base: position 1,931,044 of record NC_017278.1, on the reverse strand, counting down.
GATCGCCAAGACCCTCAAGCCCTACGCCCTTAAGGTGGAGCGCACCCTCCGGGTGGCGGACGAGCCCGGACCCCTGGTGCGGGAGGTGCGCCAGGCCTGGGAGCGGGCCAGGCTGGTGGTCCTCTCCGGGGGCCTCGGCCCCACCCCGGACGATGTGACCCGGGAGGCGGTGGCCGAGGCCCTGGGGGAGCCCCTAGGGCTGGACGAGGGGATGCTTTCCCGGATTGAGGCCCTTTTCCGGGCCCGGGGGCGGGTCATGCCCGAGGCCAACCGCAAGCAGGCCCTCAAGATCCCCTCCGCCACCTGGCTGCCCAATCCCCGGGGCACCGCTCCGGGCTGGTGGGTGCGCAAGGAGGGGAAGGACCTGGTCCTCCTCCCTGGGCCCCCATCGGAGTGGCGGCCCATGTGGCAGGAACTCCTCCCCCGGCTTAGCCTCCCGCGAAGGCCCTACGGGGAGCGGGTCCTCAAGACCTGGGGCGTGGGGGAGTCGGAGATTGTGGAGCGGTTGGGGGAGCTTTTCCTCCGGGAGGAGGAGGTGGAGGTGGGCACCTACCCCAAGCTCCACGGGGTGGAGGTGGTGATCCGGGGCCGGGAGGACCGGGTGGCGGAACTGGCGGAAAGGATCAGGAACAAACTCCTGAAGGAGGTCTGGGGGGAGGGGGATCTGACCCTGGCCGAGGCGGTGAAGCGCCGCTTGGAGCTGGAGGGGGCCACCCTGGCCACCATGGAAAGCCTCACCGGGGGGCTTCTGGGGGGGGAGATCACCCGGGTTCCCGGGGCCAGCCGCTTCTACCTGGGGGGCGTGGTATCCTATTCCCCAGGGGCCAAGGCCCGCTTCGGTGTGCCGGAGGAACTCCTCGCCAAGACGGTTTCCGCCGAGACGGCCAAGGCCATGGCGGAGGCCGCCCGGGCGCTTTTCGGGTCCACCTACGCCCTGGCCACCACCGGGGTGGCCGGACCGGACCCCTTAGAGGGCGAGCCGGTAGGTACGGTGTACGTGGCCCTGGCGGGCCCTAGGGGAACCGAGGCCCGCCGCTACCGCTTCCCCGGCGACCGGGAGGCCATCCGGCTTCGGAGCGTTTACGCCGCCTTGGCGCTTCTCCTGACATGAGGCTCTTTTACGCCATCTTTTTACCCGAAGACGTCCGCAAGGCCTTGGTGGAGGCCCAGGGCCTGGTGGCCCGTTACAGGGGCTGGAAGGAGGTACCCCCCCACCAGCTCCACCTCACCCTGCTCTTTCTAGGGGAGCGGCCCGCGGGGGAGCTGGAGGACCTCGCCGCCCTGGGCCACCGCCTGGGGAGGCTTCAACCCCCCTTTACCGCCCGCATCCGCGGCACCGGGTACTTCCCCAACGAGGGTACCCCCCGGGTCTGGTTCGCCAAGGCCGAGGGGGAAGGGTTGGTGGCCCTGGCCGAGGGCCTAAGGCAGGAGGTCCTGGGCCTTTTGGGCCCGGAGGCCCTGGAGGCCGGGGGGGATAAGCCCTTCAAGCCCCACATCACCCTGGCCCGGCGCAAGGCCCCTGCCCCCCGGGTTCCCCCGGTAGTCTTCGGCCTGGAGTGGCCGGTTACGGAGTTCGCCCTGGTGCGTTCAGAACTGAGGCCCAGGGGGTCCGTTTACACCATTTTAGAAAGATTCCCTTTGCGAGGTGAGCATGGACGAGAACAAGAGGAAAGCCTTAGAGAGCGCCCTGAAGACCATTGAGAAGGAGTTCGGCAAGGGCGCGGTGATGCGCCTGGGGGAGATGCCCAAGCTCCAGGTGGACGTGATCCCCACCGGCTCCCTGGGCCTGGACCTGGCCCTCGGCATCGGCGGGATTCCCCGGGGGCGGGTCATCGAGATCTACGGCCCGGAGTCCGGGGGCAAGACCACCCTGGCCCTCACCATCATCGCCCAGGCCCAGAAGCAAGGGGGGGTGGCGGCCTTTGTGGACGCGGAGCACGCCCTGGACCCCCTTTACGCCCAGAAGCTTGGGGTACGGGTGGAGGACCTCCTGGTTTCCCAGCCGGACACGGGGGAGCAGGCCCTGGAGATCGTGGAGCTCCTGGCCCGCTCCGGGGCGGTGGACGTGATCGTGGTGGACTCCGTGGCCGCCTTGGTGCCCAAGGCGGAGATCGAGGGGGAGATGGGGGACCAGCACGTGGGTCTCCAGGCTAGGCTCATGAGCCAGGCCCTGCGGAAGCTCACCGCGGTCCTTTCCAAGAGCAACACCGCGGCCATCTTCATCAACCAGGTGCGGGAGAAGGTGGGCGTGATGTACGGCAACCCCGAGACCACCCCCGGGGGGAGGGCCCTCAAGTTCTACGCCAGCGTGCGCCTGGACGTGCGCAAAAGCGGCCAGCCCATCAAGGTGGGCAACGAGGCCGTGGGCATCAAGGTGAAGGTGAAGGTGGTGAAGAACAAGCTGGCCCCGCCCTTCCGGGAGGCGGAGCTGGAGATCTACTTTGGCCGGGGCCTGGATCCGGTGATGGACCTGGTGAACGTGGCCGTGGCCGCGGGGGTCATTGAGAAGGCGGGGAGCTGGTTCTCCTACGGGGAGGCCCGGCTGGGCCAGGGTAAGGAGAAGGCGGCGGAGTACCTCAGGGAGCGGCCCGAGCTCATGGAGGAGATCCGCGCCAAGGTGCTGGAGCGGGCGGGGGAAGTGGTCTTGGCCGCCAGCGAGGAAGAGGGGGAGTAGATGACCCTTTTGGACCTGGTGCTGTTGCTCCTGGTCCTCCTCCTGGCTGGCCTCCTCGTCTTCCGCCGCAAGGGGGAGGAGCGGGCGGGCGAGGAGGCCAAGCGCCTTCTGGATGCGGCGCGGGAGGAGGGACGGGCGGCCCTCGAGGCCGCCCGCAAGGAGGCGCGGGAGATCCTGGAAGCCGCCCGTCAGGAAGCGAGGCTATTGAGGGAGGAGGCCGAGGCCCGGGCCAAGGCCTTCCGCCAGGAGCTGGAGGCCGAGGTTCGCCGCAAGGCGGAGGCGGCGGAGGCCGAGGCCAAAAAGCGCCTGGCCGAGGCGGAGGAGCGCCTCAAGGCCGAGCGGGAGGAGCTAAGGGCCGAGCGGGAGCGCCTTAAGGCCCTGCAGGAAGAGTTAAAGGCCGAGCGGGACCGCCTCAAGGAGGAGCGGGAGGAGCTGAGGCGGGAGGCGGAGCGGCTTTCCAAGCGGGGGGAGGCCCTGGACGCCCGGGCCCTCCGCCTGGATGCCCTGGAGGAGGGGTTGAACCGGCGGGAGGAGGCCCTGAAGGCCAAGGAAGCCCAGCTGCAGGAGCGGGAAAAGGAGGTGGAGGCCCGGCTTCACCAGGTGGCGGGCCTTTCCCCGGAGGAGGCCCGGCGGCTCATCCTGGAAAGGCTGGACCAGGAGCTGGAGGAGGAGAAGGCGCAAAAGGTGCGGGCGGCCCTGGAGAAGGTCCGCCTCGAGGCCCGGCGGGAGGCCCAGAAGATCCTGGCCCAGGCCATGCAGCGCCAGGCCTCGGAAACCGCGGCCCAGCTGGCGGTTTCCGTGGTGCCCATCCCCTCCGACGCCATGAAGGGGCGGATCATCGGCCGGGAGGGGCGGAACATCCGCACCTTTGAGGCCCTCACCGGGGTGGACCTGATCATTGACGACACCCCGGAGGCCGTCCTCCTCTCCTCCTTCAACCCCATCCGCCGGGAGATCGCCCGCATGGCCCTGGAGGAGCTCCTCAAGGACGGGCGTATCCACCCGAGCCGCATCGAGGAGGTGGTGGAGAAGGCCAAGCAGGAGATGAAGACCTTCATCTACGAGCGGGGGGAGGAGGCGGCCTTGGAGGCGGGGGTGGTGGGCCTGAAGCCCGGCCTCATCCAGCTTTTGGGCCGGCTCCACTTCCGCTCCAGCTACGGCCAGAACGTCCTCAAGCACTCGGTGCAGGTGGCCCACCTTACCGGGATCATGGCGGCGGAGCTGGGCCTGGACGCCGCCCTGGCCCGCAGGACCGGCCTGCTCCACGATATCGGCAAGAGCGTGGACCGGGAGGTGGAGGGGAGCCATGTGGAGATCGGCATCGCCCTGGCCCGGCGCTTTGGGGAGCCCGTGGAGGTGGTGGACGGGATCGCCCACCACCACGACCCTGAGAACGCGGAAACCGTTTACGCCGTGCTGGTGGCCGCCGCCGACGCCCTTTCCGCCGCCCGGCCCGGGGCCAGGCGGGAGTCCTTGGAGGAGTACCTGCAGCGCCTCGAGGCCCTGGAGCGCATCGCCCTCTCCTTCCCCGGGGTGGAGACGGCCTTCGCCGTCCAGGCGGGCCGGGAGGTCCGGGTCATCGTCAAGCCGGAAAAGATCACCGACGCCAAGGCCACCCTCCTGGCGCGGGAGATCGCCGGGCGCATCGAGCGGGAGATGAACTACCCCGGCCAGGTCCAGGTGACGGTGCTGCGCGAGACCCGGGCCGTGGCCTACGCCCGGTGAGCTACAATGGGGCGATATGCTGAGGGGCGACGACATCGGGATTGACCTGGGGACGGCCAGCGTCCTCATCTACGTGCGGGGCAAGGGCATTGTCCTGCGCGAGCCCTCCGTGATCGCCGTGGTCCAGGGGAGGCGGGAGGTGAAGGCGGTGGGGGCGGAGGCCTACCGCATGCTGGGCCGAACCCCCGGGAACATCGTGGCCGTGCGGCCCCTAAAGGACGGGGTGATCGCCGACTACGCCCTTACCGAGCGCATGCTCATCCTCTTCCTGCAGAAGGTGCTCTCCCCCCTTTCCCGCTTCCTCAAGCCCCGGGTCATGGTGGGGGTGCCCTCGGGGGTCACGGACGTGGAGCGCCGGGCGGTGGTGCAGGCGGTTTCCGCCTGGGCCCAGAAGGTCTACCTCATCGAAGAACCCCTGGCCGCGGCCATCGGGGCGGGGATCAACGTGGCCGAGCCCACGGGGAGCATGGTGGTGGACATCGGCGGGGGCTCCACTGACATCGCCGTGATCTCCTTGGGGGGGATCGTGCGCTCGGAAAGCCTGCGGATCGCCGGCAACGAGATGGACCAGGCCATCATCCGCTACGTGCGCCAGAAGTACAACCTCCTCATCGGGGAACGCACCGCCGAGGAGCTGAAGATCCAGCTGGGCCGGGCCAAGCTCCTCCCCGGGGAGGAGCGCGAGGTGGCCGAGGTGCGGGGCCGGGACCTGATCACAGGCCTCCCCCGCACCGCGGAGATCCCCGCCGAGGACGTGGCCGAGGCCCTGAAAGAGCCCCTGGAAAAGATCTTCCAAGGGGTGAAGGGGGTGTTGGAAACCACGCCCCCGGAGCTGGCCTCGGACATCTACGAGCGGGGCATCCTCCTTTCGGGGGGTGGGGCGCTGCTGAAAAACCTGGACGTGGCCCTGCAGGAGGCCACGGGGGTGCCGGTGGTGGTGGCGGAGAACCCCATTGAGGCGGTGGCCCTGGGCACGGGCAAGGCCCTAGAGATGCTCCACGTCTTGGAGGACACCATCCTTTCCTCCGACGACGTGCTGCGGAGGTGAGGCCCTTGGAGATCGGGGAGATCCTGAGGCTCTTGCCCCACCGCTACCCCTTCCTCCTCATTGACCGCATCCTGCACGCGGACGAGAAGACCTTCCGCGCCCTCAAGAACGTGACCTTCAATGAGCCCTACTTCCAGGGCCACTTTCCCGGTTACCCCATCCTACCGGGGGTCCTCCTCCTGGAGGCCATGGCCCAGGCGGCGGTGGGCAGCATCGCCCGGCAGCCGGGGTTCAAGCCGGGGGGGCTGGTCTTCCTGGCGGGGGTGGAGGAGGCCCGCTTCAAGAAGCCCGTGGTCCCGGGGGACACCCTGATCCTGGAGGGGGAGCTCCTCCTCTTCCGCCGGGGCCTGGGCAAGGTAGCGGTGAAGGCCCTGGTGGAGGGGGAGGAGAGGGCCAGCGCCCGCCTAAGCTTCGCCGTCCGGGAGGGGTAGATGGCGGACCTCTTGGCCTACCTCAAGCGGGCTCGAGGCGGCCGGGTGGTGGCCACGGGCTTCCTGAGCCTGGAGGAGCAGGCCCTCCTTGAGGAAAAGGCCCGGGCGGAGGGCCTGAAGGTGGCCTTCTTCGGCGGCCTCCCCTTGGCGGAGAAGAAGGTGGCGGTCCTTTACCCCCCGGAGATCCCCTCCGTCCATGACCCCGTGGGGGTCTTCCTCCTGGAAAAGGAACCCCCGGACCTGGGGGAGGCCATGGGGGATGTGGAGGAGGTGGAGGGGGGGTTCTTGGTGGCCTTGCTCCCCCAGGGCCAGCGGGCTTTGGGGGAGATGGGCTACACCCTCCTTCCCCCGCCCGAGGGGGCCTTGCGCCCCACGGGGGAGCGGGTGCGCACCCTGGTGGTCCCCTCCCTGCGGGTGGACGCCGTGGGGGCTAAGGGCTTTGGCGTTTCCCGTACCTACTTCGTCCAGGGGGTGAAGGCGGGTAAGGTGCGCCTTAAGGGCAGGCCTGCCTCCCCCAAGGACGAGATGGCCCCCGGGGATACCCTCCTGGCCGAGGGCCTGGGCAGCCTGAGGCTTGTGGAGGTGCTTGGCGAAACCCGGCGGGGCAACTATAAAATCAAGGTGGAGGTGGAGCGGTAAGGGCATGGCGCTTGGGCCATCCGGCTTGACGGCTTAGGGGTGTACCCCATAGGATAAGGTTTGTGCTCTTTGGTCGGGCCAAGGGAGCACGGTAAGAGCCAGCCACCACAGGGTCCGCGCCCTGTGGGAGAACCCTGTTAGCTTACCTCGGGCGGCCCGCTTCCCCGTTTGAGGTGACGCATGGAGATTAAGCGGTTCGGTCGCATCCGAGAGGTCATTCCCCTTCCCCCCCTGACGGAAATCCAGGTGGAATCCTACAAGAAGGCCCTGCAGGCCGATGTTCCCCCAGAAAAGCGGGAAAACATCGGCATCCAGGCGGCTTTCAGGGAGACCTTCCCCGTGGAGGAGGGGGATAAGGGCAAGGGGGGCTTGGTGCTGGACTTCTTGGAGTACCGCATTGGCGACCCTCCCTTTTCCCAGGACGAGTGCCGGGAAAAGGACCTCACCTACCAAGCGCCCCTTTATGCCCGGCTCCAGCTCATCCACAAGGATAGCGGCCTCATCAAGGAGGACGAGGTCTTCCTGGGCCACATCCCCTTGATGACCGAGGACGGCTCCTTCATCATCAACGGGGCTGACCGGGTCATCGTCTCCCAGATCCACCGCTCCCCGGGGGTGTACTTCACCCCCGATCCTGCCCGCGCCGGCCGCTACGTGGCCAGCATCATCCCCCTGCCCAAGCGGGGGCCTTGGATTGACCTGGAGGTGGAGCCCAACGGCACCGTCTCCATGAAGGTCAACAAGCGGAAGTTCCCCCTCATCCTCCTCCTCCGGGTCCTGGGCTACGATGCCGAAACCCTCTCCCGGGAGCTTGGGGCCTACGGGGACCTGGTGGGGGGGCTTCTGGACGAGGCGGTGCTGGCCATGCGCCCCGAGGAGGCCCTGGTCCGCCTCTTCACCCTGCTGCGCCCCGGGGACCCGCCCAAGAAGGACAAGGCCCTGGCCTACCTCTTCGGCCTTCTAGCCGACCCCAAGCGCTACGACCTGGGGGAGGCTGGCCGCTACAAGGCGGAGGAGAAGCTGGGCATCGCCCTTTCTGGCCGTACCCTGGTGCGCTTTGAGGAGGGGGAGTTCAAGGACGAGGTCTTCCTCCCCACCCTGCGTTACCTCTTCGCCCTCATGGCCGGGGTTCCGGGCCACGAGGTGGACGACATCGACCACCTGGGCAACCGCCGCATCCGCACCGTGGGGGAGCTCATGGCCGACCAGTTCCGGGTGGGGCTTTCCCGCCTGGCCCGCGGGGTGCGGGAGCGGATGGTCATGGGGGCCTCCGACACCCTGACCCCCGCCAAGCTGGTGAACAACCGGCCCCTCGAGGCCGCCATCCGCGAGTTCTTCGGCCGTAGCCAGCTCTCCCAGTTCAAGGACGAGACCAACCCCCTCTCCTCCCTGCGCCACAAGCGGCGCATCTCCGCCCTGGGCCCCGGGGGCCTTACCCGGGAGCGGGCGGGGTTTGACGTGCGCGACGTCCACCGCACCCACTACGGCCGCATCTGCCCGGTGGAAACCCCGGAAGGGGCCAACATCGGCCTCATCACCTCCCTGGCTGCCTACGCCCGGGTGGACGCCTTGGGCTTCATCCGCACCCCCTACCGCCGGGTGGCGAACGGGGTGGTCACGGAGGAAGTGGTCTACATGACGGCCACGGAGGAGGACCGCTACACCATCGCCCAGGCCAACACCCCCCTGGAAGGGGACCGGATCGCCACCGACCGGGTGGTGGCCCGGCGCAAGGGGGAGCCGGTCATCGTGAGCCCCGACGAGGTGGAGTTCATGGACGTCTCCCCCAAGCAGGTCTTCTCCGTGAACACCAACCTGATCCCCTTCCTGGAGCATGACGACGCCAACCGGGCCCTGATGGGCTCCAACATGCAGACCCAGGCCGTGCCCCTCATCCGGGCCCAGGCCCCGGTGGTGATGACCGGGCTGGAGGAGCGGGTGGTCCGGGACTCCCTGGCCGCGGTCTACGCCGAGGAGGACGGGGAGGTGGTGGGGGTGGACGGGCGGCGCATCGCCGTGCGCTACGAGGATGGCCGCCTGGTGGAACACCCCTTGCGGCGCTACGTGCGCTCCAACCAGGGCACCGCCTTGGACCAGCGCCCCCGGGTGACCGTGGGCCAGCGGGTGCGGAAAGGGGACCTCCTGGCGGACGGGCCCGCCTCCGAGGGGGGCTTTTTGGCCCTGGGGCAGAACGTCCTGGTGGCCATCATGCCCTTTGACGGGTATAACTTTGAGGACGCCATCGTCATCAGCGAGGAGCTCCTCAAGCGGGACTTCTACACCTCCATCCACATTGAGCGCTACGAGATCGAGGCCCGGGACACCAAGCTGGGGCCGGAGCGCATCACCCGGGACATCCCCCACCTCTCCGAGGCCGCCCTGCGCGACCTGGACGAGGAGGGGGTGGTGCGCATCGGCGCCGAGGTGAAGCCTGGGGATATCCTGGTGGGCCGCACCAGTTTCAAGGGGGAGCGGGAGCCCTCCCCTGAGGAACGCCTCCTCCGCTCCATCTTCGGGGAGAAGGCCCAGGACGTGAAGGACACCTCCTTGCGCGTGCCCCCCGGGGAGGGCGGCATCGTGGTGGGCACCCTGCGCCTGCGCCGCGGCGACCCTGGGGTGGAGCTGAAGCCCGGGGTCCGGGAGGTGGTGCGGGTTTACGTGGCGCAAAAGCGCAAGCTCCAGGTGGGGGACAAACTGGCCAACCGCCACGGGAACAAGGGCGTGGTGGCCAAGATCCTGCCCGTGGAGGATATGCCCCACCTGCCCGACGGCACCCCGGTGGACGTGATCCTGAACCCCCTGGGCGTGCCCAGCCGGATGAACCTGGGCCAGATCCTGGAAACCCACCTGGGCCTGGCGGGCTTCTTCCTGGGCCAGCGCTACATCTCCCCGGTCTTTGACGGGGCCACGGAGCCCGAGATCAAGGCCCTCCTGGCGGAGGCCTTTGACCTTTACTTCGGCAAGCGCAGGGCCGAGGGCTTTGGCGTGGACAAGCGGGAGCTGGAGGTCCTGGCCCGGGCGGAGAAGCTGGGCCTGGTGAGCCCCGGCAAGAGCCCGGAGGAGCAGCTTCGCGAGCTCTTCACCCAGGGCAAGGTGGTCCTCTACGATGGCCGCTCCGGGGAGCCCATCGAGGGGCCCATCGCCGTGGGGCAGATGTTCATCATGAAGCTTTACCACATGGTGGAGGACAAGATGCACGCCCGTTCCACCGGGCCCTACTCCCTCATCACCCAGCAGCCCCTGGGGGGCAAGGCCCAGTTCGGTGGCCAGCGCTTTGGGGAGATGGAGGTCTGGGCCCTCGAGGCCTACGGGGCGGCCCACACCCTGCAGGAGATGCTCACCCTCAAGTCCGACGACATTGAGGGCCGCAACGCCGCCTACGAGGCCATCATCAAGGGGGAGGACGTCCCCGAGCCCAGCGTGCCCGAGTCCTTCCGCGTGCTGGTCAAGGAACTCCAGGCCCTGGCCCTGGACGTGCAGACCTTGGACGAGCGGGACAACCCCGTGGACATCTTTGAGGGGCTGGCTTCCAAGCGCTAAGGCCTTGGGGTAGAGAGAAGAGGCGTTCCCGGTAGGGAAATAGCTGGAGGAAGAATGAAAAAAGAAGTCCGCAAGGTCCGCATCGCCCTGGCTTCCCCGGAGAAGATCCGCTCCTGGAGCTACGGGGAGGTGGAGAAGCCCGAAACCATCAACTACCGCACCCTGAAGCCCGAACGGGACGGGCTCTTTGACGAGCGCATCTTCGGCCCCACCAAGGACTACGAGTGCGCCTGCGGCAAGTACAAGCGCCAGCGCTTTGAGGGCAAGGTCTGCGAGCGCTGCGGGGTGGAGGTCACCAAGAGCATCGTGCGCCGCTACCGCATGGGCCACATTGAGCTGGCCACCCCCGCGGCCCACATCTGGTTCGTCAAGGACGTGCCCTCCAAGATCGGCACCCTTCTGGACCTTTCCGCCACCGAGCTGGAGCAGGTCCTCTACTTCAGCAAGTACATCGTCTTGGACCCCAAGGGGGCGGTGCTGGACGGGGTGCCGGTGGAGAAGCGCCAGCTCCTCACCGACGAGGAGTACCGGGAACTCCGCTTCGGCAAGCAGGAAACCTACCCCTTGCCCGCGGGGGTGGACGCCCTGGTCAAGGACGGCGAGGAGGTGGTGAAGGGCCAGGAGCTGGCCCCGGGCGTGGTGAGCCGCATGGACGGGGTGGCCCTCTACCGCTTCCCCCGCCGGGTGCGGGTGGAGTACCTGAGGAAGGAGCGGGCTGCCCTGCGCCTGCCCCTGGCGGCCTGGGTGGAGAAGGAGGGGTATAGGCCGGGGGAGATCCTGGCGGAGCTTTCCGAGCCCTACCTCTTCCGCGCGGAGGAGGAGGGGGTGGTGGAGCTTCAGGAGCTCCAGGAAGGCCACTTCCTGGTCCTCCGCAAGGGGGAGGAGGTGGTGGCCCGCTACTTCCTCCCCGTGGGCCTCACCCCCCTGGTGGTGCATGGGGAGATCGTGGAAAAGGGCCAGCCCCTGGCCGAGGGTAAGGGCCTCCTCCGCCTGCCCCGGCACATGACCGCCAAGGAGGTGGAAGCCGAGGAGGAAGGGGAGACCGTCCACCTCACCCTCTTCCTGGAGTGGGCCGAGCCCAAGGACTACCGGGTGGCCCCCCACATGAACGTGGTGGTGCCCGAGGGGGGCAAGGTCTTCCCCGGGGACAAGGTGGTGGCCGCCATTGACCCCGAGGAGGAGGTGATCGCCGAGGCCGAGGGGGTGGTCCACCTGCACGAGCCCGCCAGCATCGTGGTGATGAAGGCCCGCCTCTACCCCTTTGAGGACGACGTGGAGGTGACCACCGGGGACCGGGTGGCCCCCGGGGACGTCCTGGCCGACGGGGGCAGGGTCAAGAGCGAGATCTACGGCCGGGTGGAGGTGGACCTGGTCCGCAACGTGGTGCGGGTGGTGGAGTCCTACGACATCGACGCCCGCATGGGGGCGGAGGCCATCCAGGCCCTCCTCAAGGAACTGGACCTGGAAGAGCTGGAGAAGGAGCTTTTGGAGGAGATGAAGCACCCCTCCCGGGCCCGGCGGGCCAAGGCAAGGAAGCGCCTGGAGGTGGTGCGGGCCTTCCTGGATTCCGGCAACCGCCCGGAGTGGATGATCCTCGAGGCCGTCCCCGTCCTGCCCCCCGACCTCCGCCCCATGGTGCAGGTGGACGGGGGCCGCTTCGCCACCAGTGACCTCAACGACCTCTACCGCCGCCTCATCAACCGCAACAACCGCCTGAAGAAGCTCCTGGCCCAGGGCGCCCCGGAGATCATCATCCGCAACGAGAAGCGCATGCTTCAGGAGGCGGTGGACGCGGTGATCGACAATGGCCGCCGCGGCGCCCCGGTGACCAACCCTGGCTCCGAACGCCCCTTGCGCAGCCTCACCGACATCCTCTCGGGCAAGCAGGGCCGCTTCCGCCAGAACCTCCTGGGCAAGCGGGTGGACTACTCGGGCCGCAGCGTGATCGTGGTGGGCCCCCAGCTCAAGCTCCACCAGTGCGGCCTGCCCAAGCGCATGGCCCTGGAGCTCTTCAAGCCCTTCCTGCTCAAGAAGATGGAGGAGAAGGGCATCGCCCCCAACGTCAAGGCCGCCCGGAGGATGCTGGAGCGCCAGCGGGACATCAAGGACGAGGTCTGGGATGCCCTAGAGGAGGTGATCCACGGCAAGGTGGTCCTCCTGAACCGCGCCCCTACCCTGCACCGCCTGGGCATCCAGGCCTTCCAGCCCGTGCTGGTGGAGGGGCAGTCCATCCAGCTCCACCCCCTGGTCTGCGAGGCCTTCAACGCCGACTTTGACGGGGACCAGATGGCGGTGCACGTGCCCCTTTCCTCCTTCGCCCAGGCGGAGGCCCGCATCCAGATGCTCTCGGCCCACAACCTCCTCTCCCCCGCCTCGGGGGAGCCCATCGCCAAGCCCAGCCGGGACATCATCCTGGGGCTTTACTACATCACCCAGGTGCGGCGGGAGAAGAAGGGGGCGGGGCGGGAGTTCGCCACCCCGGAGGAGGCCCTGGCCGCCTACGAGCGGGGCGAGGTGGCCCTAAACGCCCCCATCCGGGTGGCGGGCCGGGAAACCAGCGTGGGCCGGCTCAGGTTCGTCTTCGCCAACCCCGACGAGGCCCTTTTGGCGGTGGCCCACGGGCTTTTGGATCTGCAGGATGTGGTCACGGTCCGCTACCTAGGTAAGCGCCTGGAAACCAGCCCTGGCCGGGTCCTCTTCGCCCGCATCGTGGGCGAGGCCGTGGGCGACGAACGGGTGGCCCAGGAACTCTTGCAAATGGACGTACCCCAGGAGAAGAACTCCCTCAAGGACCTGGTTTACCAGTCCTTCCTCCGCCTGGGGATCGAGAAGACCGCCCGGCTCCTGGACGCCCTCAAGTACTACGGCTTCACCCTCTCCACCACCAGCGGCATCACCATCGGCATTGACGACGCCGTGATCCCGGAGGAGAAGCGGCGCTACCTGGAGGAGGCCGACCGCAAGCTCATGCAGATCGAGCAGGCCTACGAGATGGGCTTCCTCACCGACCGGGAGCGCTACGACCAGGTCATCCAGCTCTGGACCGAGACCACGGAGAAGGTCACCCAGGCGGTCTTCAAGAACTTTGAGGAGAACTACCCCTTCAACCCCCTCTACGTCATGGCCCAGTCCGGGGCCCGGGGTAACCCGCAGCAGATCCGGCAGCTCTGCGGCATGCGCGGCCTGATGCAGAAGCCCTCGGGGGAGACCTTCGAGGTGCCGGTGCGCTCCTCCTTCCGCGAGGGGCTTACGGTCTTGGAGTACTTCATCTCCAGCCACGGGGCCCGGAAGGGCGGGGCGGACACCGCCTTGCGCACCGCGGACTCGGGGTACCTGACGCGGAAGCTGGTGGATGTGGCCCACGAGATCGTGGTGCGGGAGGCGGACTGCGGCACCACCAACTTCATCTCCGTCCCCCTCTTCCAGCCCGATGAGGTGACCCGCTCCCTGCGCCTCAGGAAGCGCTCGGACATCGAGTCCGGGCTTTATGGCCGGGTCCTGGCCCGGGAGGTGGAGGTCTTGGGCCAGCGCCTCGAGGAGGGCCGCTACCTCTCCATGGAGGACGTGGCCCTCCTGGTCAAGGCCGCGGAGGCTGGGGAGATCAAGGAGGTGCCGGTCCGCAGCCCCCTCACCTGCCAGACCCGGTACGGGGTCTGCCAGAAGTGCTACGGCTACGACCTCTCCATGGCCCGGCCCGTCTCCATCGGGGAATCCGTGGGGGTGGTGGCGGCGGAGTCCATCGGGGAGCCTGGCACCCAGCTCACCATGCGCACCTTCCACACCGGGGGCGTGGCCACCGGCACCGACATCACCCAGGGTCTGCCCCGCGTGATCGAGCTCTTTGAGGCCCGCCGCCCCAAGGCCAAGGCGGTGATCTCGGAGATCGACGGGGTGGTGCGCATCGAGGAGACCGAGGAGAAGCTTTCCGTCTTCGTGGAGTCCGAGGGCTTCTCCAAGGAGTACAAGCTCCCCAAGGATGCCCGGCTTCTGGTCAAGGACGGGGACTACGTGGAGGCCGGCCAGCCCCTGACCCGCGGGGCCGTGGACCCGCACCAGCTCCTGGAGGCCCGGGGGCCGGAGGCGGTGGAGCGGTACCTGGTGGACGAGATCCAAAAGGTCTACCGCGCCCAGGGGGTGAAGCTCCACGACAAGCACATTGAGATCGTGGTGCGGCAGATGCTCAAGTACGTGGAGGTCACCGACCCCGGGGACAGCCGCCTCCTGGAAGGCCAGGTGCTGGAGAAGTGGGACGTGGAGGCCCTGAACGAGAGGCTGATCGCCGAGGGCAAGACCCCCGTGGCCTGGAAGCCCCTCCTCATGGGGGTGACCAAGAGCGCCCTCTCCACCAAGAGCTGGCTCTCCGCCGCCAGCTTCCAGAACACCACCCACGTGCTCACCGAGGCGGCCATCGCCGGGAAGAAGGACGAGCTCATCGGCCTCAAGGAGAACGTCATCCTGGGCCGCCTCATCCCCGCGGGCACGGGCTCGGACTTCGTGCGCTTCACCCAGGTGGTGGACCGGAAGACCCTGAAGGCCATTGAGGAGGCCCGCAAGGAGGCGGTGGAGGTGCGGGAGCCCGCCCCCCGTCGCCCTGCCCGCCGGGAGCAGCCGGGCAAGCAGGCCTGAGCCTCCCCACCCTGGGCCGTCGTGGGCCATAATGGGCCCATGCTGGCCCGGCTTTACACCGCCTTTCGCCAGGTGGGGGAGGACCTTTTCGGGCAAGGCCTCATCTCCGCCACCGCGGGTAACTTCTCCGTGCGGGGCAAGGAGGGCTTCCTCATCACCAAAAGCGGGGTGCAAAAGGCCCGCCTGACCCCCGAGGACCTGGTGGAGGTGCCCCTGGAGGGCCCCTTTCCCCCCGGGGCCAGCGTGGAGAGCGTGATCCACCGGGAGGTTTACCGGCGCACCCAGGCCCAGGCCCTGGTCCACGCCCACCCCCGGGTGGCCGTGGCCCTCTCCCTTCACCTGGACCGCCTCCTGCCCCTGGACCTCGAGGGCCAGTACTACCTGCGGGAGGTGCCCGTTCTGGCCCCTAAGACCACCTCGGCCAGCGAGGAGGCTGCCTCCGCCGTGGCCGAGGCCCTGGCCCACCACCGGGTCTGCCTCCTTCGGGGCCACGGGGCCTTCGCCGCCGGTTTCAAGGAAAGGCCCGAGGAGGCCCTTCTGGAGGCCTATAGCCTCATGACCACCCTGGAGGAGAGCGCGGAAATCCTCCTGTACCATCGGCTTTGGGGGGGAGGATGAGGGTGCTCTTCGTGGAGGGCAAGGATAAGGAGGGGCTTCTGGCCCTGGCCCAGCGGCTTCCCCACCCCTATGGCCTCCTGGAAGGGGAGGGGGTCTGGCTCCTCCAGGTCTGGGGCGCCTCGGAAGAGGCCCAGGCCCTGGCCCAGGCCTTGCCCGGGGTCAGGGTGTGGGCCTTCACCCTGCGGGATGGGGTAGTCTATAGGGGATGCGGGAAGAGATCGGCTACATCCCCGTAGGGGAAGCGGAGCTTTACGTGGAGGACGTGGGCGAGGTGCGCGCGCCCGCCCTTTTGGTCCTCCACGGAGGGCCTGGGGGCAACGCCTACGCCCTGCGGGAGGGCTTGGAGGAGTACCTCTCAGGCTTCCGCGTGGTCTACTTTGACCAGCGGGGCTCGGGGCGCAGTCTGGAACTACCCCAGGACCCCCGCCTTTTCACCCTGGATGCCCTGGTGGAGGATACCCTGGCCCTGGCCGAGGCCTTGGGGATTGAGCGCTTTGCCCTCCTGGCCCACGGCTTCGGGGCCTTGGTGGCCCTGGAGGTCCTCCGCCGCCACCCGGAGGCCCAAGGGGCGGTCCTCCTCGCCCCCTGGGTCAACTTCCCCTGGCTTTCCGCCCGCCTGGCGGAGGCGGCGGGCCTCACCCCCTTGGCCGACCCCGAGGCCAACCTGAGGGCAGCCCTGGCCCGGGCCGAGCCCAAGCTCCTGTTTGACCGCCTCATGTTCCCCACCCCCCATGGCCGGTTGGCGTACGAGTGGGTGGCCGAGGGCTCGGGCATCCTGGGGCCCGACACCCCCGCTTGGGCCTTCCTGCACAACGGGCTTTGGCACCTGGACTACACCCCCCACCTCGCCCCTTGCCGGAAGCCGGTCTCGGTGGTGGTGGGGGAGAAGGACGGCACCAGCTACCCCTACGCCGAGGAGGTGGCCGAGCGCCTCAAGGCCCCCATCCGCGTGGTTCCCGGGGCCGGCCACTACCCCTGGATTGACCAGCCCGAGGCCTTCGGCGAGGCCCTGGCGGCGGCCTTGGCCCCATTGGGGGCCCCTGCGTTAGACTAAAGGGGTCACCGGGGGTGCCCCTAGGGGGCTGAGAGATACCCTTGGAACCTGATCCGGGTAATGCCGGCGTAGGGAAGGTGACCGAGGCCCCTCCCGGTGACACGGAGGGGTGGTATGCAAAGAGCCTTTGCCCTGCTGGTCCTTTTGGCCTTTGGCTTGGCCCAGGAGATCACGGTCCTCACCCACGCCAGCTTCTCCTTGGACAAGGGGCTCATCGCCCAGTTTGAGCGGGAAACCGGCCTCAGGCTCCGCTTCCTCAAAGGGGGGGATGCAGGGGAGACCCTGAACCGGGCCATCCTGACCAAGGGAGCTCCCATCGCGGACGTCCTCTACGGCTTTGACAACACCTTCCTTGCCCGGGCCCTCGAGGCCGACATCCTCCTCCCCTACCGCAGCCCGGAGATCCGCAACCTCAGGGCCACCCTCCTCCTGGACCCCACGTTTCGGGCCCTCCCCGTGGACTACGGCTGGGTGAGCCTGAACTACGACCGGGCCTACTTCCGCGAGCGGCCCCTGCCCCAAACCCCCCAGGACCTGGCCCGGCCCGAGTACGCCCGGCTTCTGGTGGTGCAAAACCCAGCCACCAGCTCCCCGGGCCTGGCCTTCCTCATGGCCACCGTGGCCCGCTTCGGCGAGGACGGGTACCTGGACTTCTGGGCCCGGCTGCGGGACGGGGGGGTGCGGGTGGCCAAGGGCTGGAGCGAGGCCTACTACACCCACTTCACCCTGTACAAGGGGGATAGGCCCTTGGTGGTTTCCTACACCACCAGCCCCGCCGCCGAGGTCTACTACTCCGAGGGGAAGTACCGGGAACCCCCCACGGGCAACCTCTTCCCCGAGCTTTCCTTCTTCCAGGTGGAGTTCGTGGGCATCCTGAAGGGGACCAAGAACCTCGAGGGGGCCAAGCGTGTGGTGGACTGGCTCCTCTCCCGGCCCGTGCAGGAGAACCTGCCCACGGAGATGTGGATGTACCCCGCCCGCCGGGAGGCCCGGCTTCCCGAGGTTTTCCGTTTCGCCCCCGAGCCCTTGGGCAGCGTCCGCCTGGACCCCAAGGCCATGGCCCTCCACCGGGAGCGCTGGATCGCCGAGTGGACCCAGGTGGTCCTCCAGGGCCGTAGCCCCGAGGAGGTGCGCCGCGGGCGGCGCTAGGGCGTGGCCGGGCTTCTCCTCCTTTTCCTGGGCCTTGCCCTTTTCTACCCCTTGGGGCGCATCCTGGCCCTGGGGCTGGGGGAGGGGCTGGCCTTGGCCCTGGCCAACCCCTACTACTGGGGTCGGTACGCCTGGAGCCTGGAGTACGGCCTCCTTTCCGCCCTTTTGACCTTGGGCTTGGCCCTTCCTTTGGCCTTCGCCTTCCGCCGGCGTTTCCCTGGGCGGGAGGCTTTCTTGGCCCTATCCACCCTGCCCTTCGTCCTGCCCACCCCGGTGGTGGCCTTGGGCTTCCTGGCCCTCCTGGGCCCCCGCGGGGTCCTGGGGGTGGACCTCTACGGGACCCGGGCCCTCCTCCTCTGGGCCGCGGTCTTCTACAACCTGGGCCTGGCCCTCCGCATCCTCTTACCCGTGGCCGTGGCCCTCGAGGGGCCCCTGCAGGCCGCCCGCGTCCTGGGGGCCACCCCCTGGCGGGCTTTCCTGAGGGTGGGGCTTCCCCTCCTCCTCCCCGCCTTGGCCGGGGCGGGGCTTCTCGTCTTCCTCTACACCTTCTCCGCCTTTGGGGTGCCCCTTCTCCTGGGCGGGCCCCGGTACGCCACCCTGGAGGTGGAGGTCTACACCCTTTTGGCCTACCGCCTGGCCTTCCCCGAGGCCGCGGCCCTCATGCTCCTACAGCTTCTTACCCTGGGCCTGGCGGTCCTCCTGTACGGGCGCCTCAGGCCCTACCCCTTGCCTCCCGGGAGGCTTTCCCCTTCCCGGGGCTGGCCCTGGGCTTTAGCCCTTGCTTTCGCCGTGCTGTACGCCCCCCTAGGGGTCCTCTTCCTCCAGGCCGATCCCGCCGCCCTGGTCCGGGCCTGGAGTTCGGAGGCATTTACCCCCCTTTCCCTGGCCCTTGGGAATACCTTCCGCTTTAGCCTTCTGGCCCTCCTCTTGGCCCTGCCCTTGGGGGTGGCCTACGCGGTGGCGGCCCGGCGAAACCGGGCCTTGGACCTCCTGGGCCTTTTTCCCCTCATGGTGAGCCCCGTGGCCGTGGGGCTCGGCTACCTCTTGGCCTACCCTGCCTGGAGGGGCTCCTTGGCCCTCCTCCTCCTTGCCTACGCCCTCCTGGCCTACCCCCTGCTGGCCCGGGCCCTTCTCCCTGCCCTAAGGAGCCTTCCCCCAAGCCTCCTCCAGGCGGCCCGGGTCCTGGGGGCCCCCCCTTGGCGGGCCTTTCTCCGGGTGGAGCTTCCCCTGGTCCTCCCCGCCTTCCTTTCCGGGCTGGCCCTGGCCCTGGCCGCCATCCTGGGGGAGTTTGGCGCCAGCCTGGTCCTCTGGCGGCCCGAGTGGACCACCCTGACCCTGGCCATCTACGAGCGCCTGGGCAGGCCGGGGGAGGGACCCTTTGCCGAGGCCCTGGCCATGGCCGCCCTTCTTGCCCTGCTTTCCGGCCTCCTCTTCTTCCTCCTGGACCGCGGGCGGGGGCGGTGGGGCTAGGTCTGGCAGGCGGGGCAGAAGTGGGTGCCCCGGCCCCCCACCACCGCCTTGGCCAGGGGGTGGCCGCACCGGGGGCAGGGAAGCCCCTGGCGGCCATAGACCGCGTGCCGCTCCTGGTAGCCTCCCGGGAGGCCATCGGGCTGCTGGTAGGTGCGGTCGGAGAGGGTGCTCCCCCCTAGGGCCACGGCCTCGGCCAGGACCTGGCGGAGGCTTTGGAAAAGCCGCTTGGCCTCCTCCTCCTTCAGGGACCTTCCCCAGCGGAAGGGGGAGAGGCCCGCGCGGAAGAGGGCCTCGTCGGCGTAGATGTTTCCCACCCCCGCGGCCAGGGTCTGGTCCAAGAGGAGGGCCTTGAGGGGCTTTCGGCTCCGCCTCAGGCCTTCCCAGAAGGGGGGGAAGGCGAACCCCTCGGAAAGGGGCTCGGGGCCAAGGCGCCCCAGAAGGGGGATCTCGCGGTAGTCCCCCCGGTCCACCACCCAAATCCGCCCGAAGCGCCGGGGGTCGTGGAAGAAGAGCTCCCCTCCTTCCAGGCGGAAGCGCACCCGGGTGTGAGGGGTCTTCTCCAGGCGGAAGCCCCCGGTCATGCCCAGGTGGATCACCATCTCCAGGCCCCCCGAGAGGGCGAGGAGGAGGAACTTCCCCCGGCGGTCCAACGCCTCCACCTCCCGGCCCTCGGCCCGCTCCGTGTGGCGGTAGCGGGTGGGGTCTTCGTGCTGGACCCCAAGAAGGCGCCGGCCCCGGAGGAGGGGGAGGAGCCTCCGCCGGGTGGTCTCCACCTCGGGGAGCTCAGGCACGGGGCCTCCTCCGGGCCAGGGCCCGGTAAAGCCTAGGCCCCAGGCCTAGGGCCTGGCCCAGGAGGAGAAAGGGATAGAGGGGCCGGAGGAGGGGAAGCCGCCAGGCTAGGCGGAGAAGGGCCCCGTACCCCCGGTAGACCCTTTCCCCCTCCAGGAGGTGGAGTTCCTCCAGAAGGGCTTCCTGGTCCAGGCCCTGGGCCTCCTGCAGGGGTTCCACCCGCAGGCCCCCTTCCAGGTCCAGGGCCTTCAGGGTTCGGCCCAGGGCCCGGCAGTAGGGGCAGGCGCCGTCAATCAGTACCCGCATCCCCGTTTATCGCCTCGGGCGCGTCCACCGGCACGGGCTGGCCCTTGGCGTCCACGGCCACGTAGGTGAGCTCCCCTCGGGTGGCCAGCACCCGACCGTTCTCCTGGCCGAAGCGCTCCTTGTAGACCTCCACCTCCACGGTGAGGGAGGTCCGCCCCACCCGCACCACCCGGGCCACCACCTCCAGGAGGTCCCCGGTGCGGATGGGGACCTTGAACTCCACGCTCCCCACGGCCACCGTGACCACGGGCTTTCTGGCCCGGCGGGCGGCGGCGTAGGAGCCCACCTTGTCCATGAGGCCCAGGACGAAGCCGCCGAAGGCGGCCCCCAGGGGGTTGGTGTGCTCGGGGAAGACCAGCTCGAGGGTCCGCGCCTCCATACCCCTCCTAGGCTACCCCAGGAGGTCGGTAAGGCGGGCCATCTCCCGGTCCTTCTCCGTGATCCCCCCTGCGCTATGGGTCCACCACTCCACGGCCACCCGCCCCCACTCCACGGTGAGCCTAGGGTGGTGGTGGTGGGCCTCGGCCAGCTCCCCCACCCGGTTGGCGAAGGCCAGGGCCTCGCGGAAATCGGGGAAGCGGAAGGCCTTGTAAAGCCGCTCGGGATCCTGCCGTACCTCCCAGTCCATGCCCTAAGGGTAAAGGAACTCCCCCGGGCCTTTGGTGCCCGAGGGAAGGTTTTGGTTGCGGGGGCGGGATTTGAACCCGCGACCTTCGGGTTATGAGCCCGACGAGCTACCAGGCTGCTCCACCCCGCGTCGCCATCCTTAACTATAGCCGGATGATTCCCCCATGTCAAGCACCTTGCCCGGGTTCAGGAGCCCCTCGGGGTCCAGGAGGGCCTTTAGTTTTCGCATCCAGTCCAGGGCTTTCCCGTGCTCCAAGGGGAGGTACTTCTTCTTCCTCAGGCCCACCCCGTGCTCGGCGGTGCAGGTGCCCCCAAGCTCCAGGGCCTTCGCCACCAGCCTTTCCGCGTAGGCCTCGGCCCTAGGGTAGTCCTCGGGCCGGACAGGAACCAGGGTGTGGAAGTTTCCGTCCCCCACGTGGCCCAGGATGTTGCCCACCAGGTCCATCTCCCGAAGCAGCCCCTGGGCGAAGCGCACCATCTCCGGCAGGCGGGAGAGGGGGACGGCGGTGTCGGTGATCATGAAGCGGTGGCCGGGGAAGAGGTGGACCAGGGCCCAGTAGGCCTGGTGGCGGGCCTCCCACTGCCGCCGGCGTTCCTCCTCGGTCTTGGCGGCCTCCACCTCCAGGGCCCCCGTTTCCTCCATGAGGCCCAGGGCCAGGGCGCTTTCCGCCTCCAGGGCCTCCCGTGTGGAGGAGTGGAACTCCAGGAAAAGGGCCGGGCGCTCGGGGAAGGCTGCGCCCAGGTGGCGGTTGAGGGCCCTTAGGGCCAGCTCGTCCAAAAGCTCCAGCCGGGCCACGGGCAGGCCTGAGGCCATCACCCTAAAGCTGGCCTCCGCCGCCTCCTCCACCCCGGGGAAGAAGACCCTGAGGGTGTGAACGTGCTCCGGCAGGGGGTGGAGCCTCAGGGTGAGGCGGGTGATGAGGCCCAGGGTGCCTTCCGAGCCGATGAAGAGGTTCTTCAGGTCGTAGCCGGCGCTGGTTTTGCGCACGGGCCGGCCCAGCTCCAAGACCTCCCCGCTGGCCAGGACCACCTGCAGGGCCAGGACGTTGGGCCGCATCCCCCCGTAGCGCACCGTGGTGGTGCCGCTGGCGTTGGTGGCCGCCATCCCTCCCAGGGTGGCGTCCGCCCCCGGGTCCACGGGGAAGAAAAGGCCCGTGCCCTTTAGGGCCTCGTTCAGGGCCTTGCGGGTGAGGCCGGGCTCCACCACGCAGAGGAAGTCTTCCGGGCGCACCTCCAGGAGGCGGTTCATGCGGCTAAAGTCCAGGCTGATGGCCTCGCCCAGGGGGAGGAGGTGCCCCTCCAGGCTGGTGCCCGCCCCGAAGGGGATGACGGCCACCCCTTCCGCCCGGGCCCAGGCCAAGGCCTTCTGTACGTCCTCTACCCCCTCGGGATAGACCACCGCCAGGACCTCCCCCTCCTGGGGGTAGCCCTCGTCCCGCCCGTGGCGGCGGCGCTCGGAGGGGGAGGTGTCCACCTTTCCCGGCAGGAGGGTGTGCAGGGCCTGAAGCCTTTCCATGGGGAAAGTTTAGTCCCCTTTGGCGTCGGGGAGGAGGCGCTCGGCCTCCCGCAGGCTGGGAAAGAGGTAGCCGGCAAGCCCTAGGGTCACCCCCAGCCCGCCGAAGAGGAGGAGCATGAGGGCGATCCCCTCCCCCTGGCCGTAGCGGGGCCCGAAGACCCGGTCCGCCAGGAGCCCGGAGAGGAGCATGGCCAGGGGGTTGGCGAACCAGGCGATCATCCGCCGGGCGGCGAAAACCTTGCCCTGGACCTCGAGGGGCACCTTGGCCTGCCAGATGGCCTGGTTGGAGCCGTTGAGCAGGGGGATGAAGAAGCTTTCCAAAAAGGCCAGGACCGCCCAGGCCTGGGGGCCCTCCACAAGCCCCATGAGGGCCAGGGCCAGGCTGGAGAGGGCCATGCCCAGGAAGACCCCGTGCACCCGCTTCTTTGGCCCGCCCCAGAGGGAAAGGAGAAGCCCCCCGGCCACCCCTCCCAGGCCCGAGGCCGAGCGCACCAGGGCCAAGGCGGTCTCGGAGAGGGCGGTTTTGGCCAGAACCATGGCGGGCAGCACGGTAACCGCCAGGCTGGTGAGGAAGTTCACCCCGAAGAACATGAGCTGCAGGCCCAAAAGGGGAGGGCGGGCCAGGATGAAGCGGAAACCAAAAAGGGCTTCTTCCAGAAGGGAGGTCCCTGCCTGGGCCAGGGGTTTGGGGTTGGGGATGGGGACCAGGAGCAAGGTGACCGCCGCGGCCCCCGCCCCCAGCAGGTCCAGGGCGAAGATGGCCTTTAGGCCCCAGGGGCCGAGGAGGGCTGCGGCCAGGACCGGGGCCCCCACCCCGGCCAGGGACTCGGCCAGGCTCATCATCCCGCTGGCCCGGGCGTAGTCCTTCTTGTCCAGGAGGGCGCTCAAGGCCGCGGAGAGGGCGGGCCAGTGGAGGCTACTCAGGGCCCCGGCGAGGGCGGAAACCAGGTACAGGTGCCAGACCTCGAGGCGGCCCAGAAGGAGCATGAGGAGGAGGAAGCCCGTGGCTAGCCCACCCCCGAGGTCGGCGGCCAGCATGGCCCATTTCCGGGGGTACCGGTCCACCAGGGCCCCGGCCACGGGGGAGAGGAGGAGGAGGGGGAGGAAGTGGAAGAAACCCAGGAGGGAAAGGGTGGTGGCCAGGCCCGTCTGCTGGTAGGCGTAGAGGGTGAGGGCGAACCAGGTCATCTCCCGGCCCACCAAGGCCAAGGCCTGGCCCAACCAAAGGAGGCGGAAGGCGGCGAAGCCCTGCATGGCCTCCACTTTCCTCCCTTCCCTACTCCAGATGCAAGGGGATGTTTAGAGTAGAGCCATGCCCTTCCCGGTCACCACCCCCCTGGCGGCCCGCCTGCTGGCGGACCCGGAGATGGCCGTCTGCCTCAAGCCCTTCATGAAAGGGCCGGCCAGCGTCAAGGACCTGGCCCTGGCCCGGGGCCTCTCCCTGCAACGGGCCCACTACCGGGTGGGGTTGTTGCGGAAGGCGGGCCTCCTGGTCCCTGCGGGCCTCCAGCCCCGTCGGGGAAGGCCCATAAAGCTTTACCGCGCGGTGGACACGGATTTCCTGGTTCCCAAAGCCCTGGTCCCCCCCGGGGTCTGGCGGGCCCTGGAGGCCGCCCAAAGCTGGCAGGAGGAATGGGAAAAGGCCCTGGAAGCCTGCGATGCCGGTTATGGCACCGCCCTTCGCGTCCGCCTCAACCCCCAAGGCCTCCTGGTCTTTGGGCCCGAGGAGGCCGAGGAGGAGCCAGAGCTTTTGGCCGAGGGGTTCCCCCCTCTCCTCAACCTGTGGAGCGCCGGGCTTTACCTGCGGCGGGAGGAGGCCAAGGCCCTCCAGCGGGAGATCTGGGCCCTATACCAGCGCTACGCCCTTCTCTCCCCGCTGGGCAAGGAGGAGGGCCAGGCCCGCTACCTCCTCCACCTGGGCCTGGCCCCGGCCTCGGATTAGGCTTCGCCCTTCAGGATGGCCTCTATGCGCTGCAGGGCCTCTTCCGGCAGGTCTACGCCGGCAGCCCCCAGGCTTTCCCGGATCTGCTCCGGCCGGGTCGCCCCGGTGATGGCGCTGGAGATGCCGGGAAGCCGCAACACCCAGGCCAGGGCCAACTGGGTGCGGGTGAGGCCCAAGGCGTCGGCCACCTCCTTGAGCTTTTGCACCTTTTTGCGGTTTTCCTCGGTGAAGAAGCGCTCGGCGAACTGGGGGTAGCGGGCGAAGCGGCTGCCCTCGGGGATGCCCTCGTCGTACCGCCCGGTGAGCATGCCCATGGCCAACGGGCTCCAGACCACCAGGCCCAGGCCAAAGCGCCCGGCTTCGGGCAGGATCTCTCCCTCCACCCGCTCCCGGTAGAGCATGGAGTACTGGGGCTGTTCCACCACGGGCGGGTGGAGGCCGTTGGCCTTGGCGAAGGCCACCGCCTCGGCGATGCGGGCCGCGGGCCATTCCGAGGTGCCCCAGTAGAGGGCGTACCCCTTCTCCACGATGGTGTGCATGGCGTAGACGATCTCCTCCATGGGCACCTCGGGGTCGTAGCGGTGGGCGAAGAAGAGGTCCACGTAATCGGTCTTTAGCCGCTTGAGGCTCTTGGTGATGCTCTCCAGGAGGTGCTTGCGGCTTAGGCCCCGGTCGTTGGGGTCCTCCGACATGGGCCAGTAGGCCTTGGTGGAAAGGACCAGGGTGTGCCGAGGGAACTCCTTCAGGACCTCCCCCATGACCTCCTCGGCCAGACCCTTGGCGTAGACATCGGCGTTATCAAAGAAGTTCACCCCGCCCTCGTAGGCGATCTTGACCATCTCCCGGACGGTTTCCTTGTCCTTGACCACATCGCCGAAGGTGACCCAGGCCCCGAGGGAGATCTCGGAAACCTTCAGGCCCCACTGGCCCAGCTTGCGGTAGCGCATCCCGCCCATACCTCCCGGAGTCTACCCCCTTTCCCCGCCCATGACCAGCGGGTCAGTCCCCTTCCTCCACCTCCACCACCCCACCCGGGGCCTGGAAGCCGATGCGGGCGTGGGTCCCGTCGCAAAGGGGCTTCTTCCCCGAACCCCCGCAGCGGCAAAGGGAGAGGCGGGGCCGTTCCAGGACCTCTTCCCGTTCCCCTACCCGGACCACAAAGCGCTTTCCTTCTACCCGTATGGGCCCGTTTTCCACGAACTCCAGCCGCATGTCCCTAGCCTAGCGCAGGAGGCGGGCCAGGACGGGAAGGAGGAGGAAGAGGAGGAAGACCCGCACCGTGTGGAACACCCCCACCAGGGCAGGGTTGCCCCCCTCGGCCTGGCTCAAGGGCCCCATGCCGGTGATCCCCCCGGGGGCGAGGGCGAAGAGCCAGGTCCGGGGCTCCTGCCCCAGGAGGCGGGCGAAGAGGAAGGAGAGGAGGAGGGCCAGGGAAAGAAAGGCCAAGGCGGCCAGGGCGGCGTAGGGGAGGAGGCGGGGGGCGAGGAGATCCTTGCGGAAGGCAAGCCCCACCAGGATCCCCGCCAGGAGTTGGACCAAAAGGTCCAGCCCCCTGGGGGTGGGGGCAGGGGGGAGGAGGAGCTGATGGAGCCCGGTGCCCAGCATGGCCCCCACCACCGCCCCCCCGGGAAGGCCCAGGCGGTGGAAGAGGAGGCCCAGGAGGAGGCCGCTAAGGGAAGCGCGCAGGAGGTCCATGGACCTATGGTATGCTCCGTCCAACTATGAAACGCTTCCTCAAGGCGTTGGCCTGGCTTGTGGGCATTGGGGCAGGGCTTTCGCTCCTTGCGGGCTTGGGCCTCTACTTCCTGTTGCGGGCCTCCTTGCCCCAGGGGGAAGGGCGCCTGAGCTTAAAGGGCCTTTCCGCCCCGGTGGAGGTGGTGCGGGATGGGCGGGGGGTGGTGCGGGTCAGGGCCGCTACCCTGGAGGACCTCTTCTTCGCCCAAGGTTTCGTCCACGCCCAGGAGCGGCTTTGGCAGATGGAGTTCCAGCGCCGGGTGGGCCAGGGGCGGCTTTCCGAGGTCTTGGGGGAGGCCACCTTGGCCCAGGACCGCTTCCTGCGCACCTGGGGCTTTTACCGGGCGGCCCAGGCGGCTTACGCCAGGCTTTACCCTGAGGAAAAGCGGGTGGTGGAGGCCTATGTGGCGGGGGTAAACGCCTTTTTGGCGAGCGGGGCCCCCTTGCCCCCGGAGTTCCGCCTCCTCGGCTTCCGCCCCGAGCCCTGGACGGGGCCCGATGTCCTGGTCTGGGCCAAGATGATGAGCTTTGACCTCTCGGGGAACTGGGAGGAGGAGCTTAAGCGCCACCGCCTCCTGGCCCGGGGGATAAGCCCCGAGCGGCTTCTGGAACTCCTCCCCCCCTATCCCGAGGACGCCCCCACCATCCTGCGGGCCGAGGACCTCCGCCTCGGGCTGAAGCGGGAGGAGGCCGCAAGCGCCCTTTTGCGCCTGGCCCCGCCCCGGGCCTTGGAGGCCAGCAACAACTGGGTGGTGGCGGGAAGCCGCACCGTCACGGGAAAGCCCTTCCTGGCCGACGACCCCCACCTGGGCCTGGGGGCTCCCAGCCTCTGGTTCCTCATGGCCCTCGAGGGCCCCGGTTACCGCGCCATCGGGGCCACGCTGCCAGGGGTGCCGGGGGTCGTGATCGGCCACAACGGGCGCATCGCCTGGGGGGTGACCAACGTGGGGGCGGACGTGCAGGACCTCTACCTCCTGGAGGAGGTGGGGGGGAAGGGGTACCGGTATAGGGGCCAGGTGGTCCCCTACCGGGTGCGGGAGGAGCGGATCCGGATCAAGGGGGGAAAGGAGGAGGTCCTTAAGGTGCGGGAAACCCTCTACGGCCCGGTGATCACCGACGCCCTGCAGGACCCCCCCCAGACCCCCATGGCCCTGCGCTGGGTGAGCCTGGATCCCGAGGACCACCTCCTCATGGCCTATTTGGGCATCAACCGGGCGGGGAACTGGGAAGAGTTCAAGGAGGCCCTCCGCCCCTACTCCGCCCCCAGCCAAAACTTCGTCTACGCCGACGTGGATGGGAATATCGGCTACATCGCCCCGGGGAAGTTCCCCATCCGCAAGGAGGGGCACACCGGCATGGTGCCCGTGCCCGGGAACGGGGAGTGGGACTGGCTGGGCTACCGCCCCCCGGAGGCGTGGCCCCAGGTCCTGAACCCCCCGGAGGGCTTCCTGGTGACGGCCAACCACAAGGTCACCCCGCCCGGCTTCCCCTACGCCCTCACCTACGACTGGGCGGAGCCCTACCGGGCGGAGCGGATCAGGGAGATGCTCTTGGCCAAGGAGAAGCTTTCCCTGGAGGATATGAAGGCCATCCAGCAGGACCAAAAAAGCCTCCTGTACCGGGACTTCCGCCCGGTGCTGGAGCTTTTGTCCCCCCTTTCCGAGGGGGGCCGGGCCTGGCGGGAGAGGCTACTGGCCTGGGACGGCACCATGGCCGCGGGTTCGGAGGAGGCCCTGGTCTTCGCCCTCTGGTACACCGAGCTCACCCGCCTGCCCGAGCGGGAGGTGGGGGAGGCCTACTGGGATGAGCCCCGCTACCTCCTGAAGGCCCTCAAGGAGGGGGACCCCAACTGCGACCAGCCGGAAACCGAGCCAAAGGAAACCTGCCTGGACTTTGCCGCCTTGGCCCTGGAGCGGGCCCTGGACCGCAAGGCCTCCTTGGGGGCCAGGACCTGGGGGGAGGTCCACCGGGCCACCTTCCCCCACGCGGTCCTCACCCACACCCCCTTGCGGCGGCTCAGCGACCGGGCGGTCCCCTTCGGCGGCGACCGCTACACGGTCAACGTGGGGCCCTTTGACCCCGTTTCCCTGCGCATGGACCACGGCCCCAGCTACCGCCAGATCCTGGACCTGGCCAACCTCGAGGCCTCCTGGTTCATCCACCCCATGGGCCAGTCGGGCCATTTCCTCTCCCCCCACTACGCTGACCTCCTCCCCCTTTGGGCCAGGGGCGCCTACCTGGCCATGGGCTTGGGGCCAGGGGGAAGGACCCTCCTCCTGGAGCCCGGGCGGTAGCTAGCCCTTCTCCCCCTCGCCGTTTTCCAGGGTCTGGAAGTGGGCCAGGGCCTCCCGCACCTTCTCGTGCACCCAGTAGGCCTTGCGGCCAAAGAGGAGCTCCATGGCCTCGTCCACCTCCGCCACCGCGTACACGTGGAAGCGCCCCTCCTCCACCGCCCGCACCACCTCGGGCCTCAGGGTGAGGTGGGGTAGGTTCGCCCTGGGGAGGACCACCCCCTGGCTTCCCGTGAGGCCTAGGGTCTTGCAGACCCGGTAAAACCCCTCCACCTTCTCCGCCACCCGGCCCACCGCCAGCACCCGCCCCGTCTGGTCGATGGCCCCCGTGACCGCCAGGTCCTGCCTTAGGGGGAGGCCGGAGAGGGCCGAAAGGACGGCCAGAAGCTCGGCCAGGCCCGCCGAGTCCCCCTCAATCCCCCCGTAGCTTTGCTCAAACACCAGGCTTACGGTGGCGGAAAGGGCCCCCACCTGGGCGTACGCCCCCCGCAGGTACCCGGCCAGGGTGAGGACGGCCTTGTGGAAGACCTGCCCCCCCAGGCCCACCTCCCGGTCGATGGAGAGGATCCCCTCCCGCCCGGGGCCGGCCTGGGCGGTGATGCGCACCGGGCGCCCCAGGGGCACCGGGCCCTCCAGCACCACCAAGCCGTTCACCTCCCCTACCCGCTCCCCCGCCACCTCCAGGGCCACCACGCCCTCCCGGAGGTCCTGAAGGTAGAGTTCCTCCTCCAGGGCGAACCGTTCCTCCCGGCCCCGGACCGCTTCCCGCACCGCGGGGCCGTCCAGGGGCCGCTTCAGGGCCTGGGCCTCCCGGGCCAGGTCCAAAAGGCGGTAGATCCGGGCATCCAGCCGCTCCTTGTGCCCGGCAAGCCGCCGGGCCTCGTCGGCCAGGGCGGCCAGGCCCTCGGGGGTCAGGGCGATGCCCTCCGCTTCCAGGAACCCCCCCAGATAGGCCACGTTCTCCGAGGTGTAGGGGATTTCCGGGCTGAACTCCACCCGGAAAGGGAAAAGTTCCAAAAACTCCTCGTCCTCCTCCAGGAAGGCCACCACCTCGGGCGGCCCCACCAGGAAGACCTGGGCCCGGAGAGGGGCGGGTTTGAGCCTAGGCCCCTTGACCTCGGGGCGGGGGGCCAAGGGCTCCACCTCCCCCGTGGCCAGGGCCCGCTTCAGGGGGGCGTAGCTGCCCAGCTCCCATACCCGGTGGGCCTCCAGCACCAAAACCCCCCCGCTGGCCCGGTGCAGGGCCCCGGGGCGGAGGAGGCCCAGGTGGGTGGAAAGGACCCCTTCTTGCACCTCGTACTCCAGGTGGCCAAAAAGCCTTTCCGGGGTGGGGTTGGGCTCGTAGACCACCCGCTCCCCCCCTTCCACCAAGAGCCTGGGCAGGAGGCGTTCCACCTCGGGCTCTTCCTCCAGGGCGGCGGCCCGCAGGAGGGTTTCCAAAACCCAGTCCAGGTACCGCCCGGCCTCAGGGAAGCGCCCCTTCAGCTCCTGGGCCTTGGGCAGGAGGAAGCGCTCGGCAAAGCCTCGCCTGAGGGCCGCCACCTCGGCCTCGGCCCTCTGCCGCACGTCCACGTAGGCCAAGACCGTCTCCTCCAGCCTGGCGGAAAGCTCCGGCGGCAAGGGCCCCTTGCCGGAAAGCCTCAGGCCTTCCTCCCCTTCGGTGAGGGCGAACCCGTACCCCTCGGCCTCCGCGGCCAGGCCCTTGAGGAGGGCTTCCGCCTCCTTCTCGTGCCGGGCCTCCACCAGGCTTTTGGCGTAGAGGAAGCCCTTTTCCCGGAAAAGGGCGGGGGTGAAGTCGGCCAGGAGGGACTCCACCCCCTCCACCAGGGCCCGGCCCTGGCCCGCCCCCAGGAGGAGGGGGAAGGCCTCCTCCCCCAGGGGGAGGTAGACCAGTTCCTCCTTGGGGAAGGTGCGGTCCTGCAGGTAGGCCAGGAGGCGTTTCCTCTTGCCCAGGCCGCTTGGCCCCACCAGGTAGCCGTGCCCCCCCTGGCGGAAGGCGGCCTCGAGGGCCTTCAGGGCCCGCTCCTGGCCAAAGAAGGGCGGGGCGGGCTGGGGCAGGGTGGGGGGGGTGAACCAGGCGAGGGCGTGAACCCGCATCGGCCCCACTATACCTGGACCTGGGCCCAGGAGGAGTTGGGGTAAACTACCGGCAAAGGAGGGATTTCATGGTCAAGGTGGAGGTGCTGGGCATGATCCTGGCGGGGGGGCAGGGAAGCCGCCTCTACCCCCTTACCGCCAAACGGGCCAAGCCCGCGGTGCCCTTTGGGGCCAAGTACCGCATCATCGATTTCGTCCTCAACAACTTCGTCAACTCGGGCATCTACGCCATCTACGTCCTCACCCAGTACAAGGCCCAGTCCCTCACGGAGCACATCCAGCGCTACTGGCGCTTCGGCGCCTTCCTGCAGGACCACTTCATCCTCCTCGTGCCCGCCCAGATGTACCGCTACGAGGAGCTGGGGCCCGTCTGGTACCGGGGTACCGCGGACGCCATCTACCAGAACCTCCACCTGGTGCACAACCACGCCCCCCAGGCCGTGGCCATCTTCGGGGGGGACCACATCTTCAAGATGAACGTCCGCCACATGGTGGACTACCACTACGAGAAGCGGGCGGACATCACCCTCGCCGCCTACCCCGTGCCCGTGGAGGAGGCTAGCCGCTTCGGCGTCTTGCAGGTGGACGAGGAGTGGCGCATTACCGAGTTCCAGGAAAAGCCCAAGACCCCTAGGCCCATCCCCGGCAAGCCCCACCTGGCCCTGGCCTCCATGGGCAACTACATCTTCCGCACCGAGGCCCTCTTTGAGCTCCTGGAGGCCGACGCCCGGGACGAGGCCAGCAGCCACGATTTCGGCAAGGACGTGATCCCCCGGGCCCTCAAGGAGGGGTATAGGGTCTACGCCTACGATTTCCACCGCAACCCCATCCCCGGCCAGGAGGGTCCCAACCTCTACTGGCGGGACGTGGGCACCCTGGACGCCTACTTTGAGGCCAGCATGGACCTGGTCAAGGTCATCCCCGAGTTTGACCTCTTCAACCCCGACTGGCCCCTGCGCACGGCCAACCTCTTCAGCCCCCCCGCCAAGTTCGTCCATGAGACCGGGGAGCGGGTGGGCCGGGCCCTCAACAGCCTCCTGGCCGGGGGGGTGATCGTGAGCGGGGGGACGGTGCGGGAGTCGGTCCTTTTCCGCCGGGTGCGGGTGAACTCCTACAGCCTGGTGGAGCGCTCCGTGCTCTTTGACGACGTGGAGGTGGGGCGCTACTGCCGCATCCGAAACGCCATCATCGACAAGAACGTGAGGATCCCGCCCCATACCGAGATCGGCTACGACCTCGAGGCCGACCGGGCCCGGGGCTTCACCGTGACCCCGGAAGGGGTGGTGGTGGTGCCCAAGGGGTACCGCTTCTAGCCATGGAGAAGCACCCGGGCAAGCTCTTCTACCGCCTTTCCCGGCTGGGCCCCGGGGACGAGCTTCCCCTAAGGCGCAGGCCCCGGGCCAAGGTCTACGCCAACCCCCTGGAAACCCAGGCCCTGCCCGCCCCCAGGCTGGAGGGGGGAGCCCCCGTGTTCCGGGCCCTGGCCCACCTCCGGCCGGCCCTGCCCCAGGTGGGGGCGGCCCTGACCCTCAAGGACCTTTCCCAGATCCTCTTTCCCTTGGCGGAGCGGGAGGGGGGGCGGGGCTTCCCCTCGGCGGGGGAGGCCTACCCCTTGGAGGCCTACCTGGTGGTGCGCCGGGTGGAGGGGGTCTTCCCCGGGGTCTACCACTACTTCCCCAAGGAGCACCAGCTCTTCCAGATCGCCGCCCGGCTGGACGAGGGGGCCTGGTCCGAGGCCCTTCTGGGCCTTTCCCTGGAGCGGGTGGCGGCTTGGCTGGTGCTTACCCTGGTGCCCGAGCGCAGCGAGGCCTTGTTTGGCCTGCGCGGCTACCGGTATGCTCTCCTCGAGGCCGGTTATGCGGCAAGCCTGGTCTTCCTTTCCGCCATCGCCCAAAGCCTGGCGGCCTATCCGGCGGAAACCTTCTACGACGAAGGGGTGGCCCGGTTGCTGGGTTTGCCCGAAGGGGAATACCCAGGGGTGGTTCTGATCTTGGGACGTTAGGAAAGGGATATTCGGGATTTATGGCGCGTATTCTCTGCGTAGAGGACGATCCGCAAGTGGGGGAGCTGGTCAAGCGTTTCCTGGAGCGGGAGGGGTTTTCCGTGGCCTGGGTGCGCACGGGGCGAGAGGCCCTGGCGCAGGCCTGGAAAGCCCCCAAGCCCGACCTGGTGGTCCTGGACCGGGGGCTTCCCGACCTGGAGGGCCTCGAGGTCCTAAAGTCCCTGCGGGAGCTGGACCCCCTCCTGCCGGTCCTCCTCCTCACGGGCCGGGCCGACGAGGAGAGCCGGGTGGAGGGGCTTCTGGAGGGGGCGGACGACTACCTGGGCAAGCCCTTCTCCCTCAAGGAGCTTCTGGCCCGCATCAAGGCCCTCCTGCGCCGGGCGGGCAAGGAGGGGAGGCGGCGCTTCGGCCCCTTGGAGCTGGACCTGGAGGCCAGGAAGGCCTATTGGGAGGGGGAGCCCCTCAGGCTTTCCGCCACGGAGATGAACCTCCTCCTGGCCCTGGCCCAGGCCCCGGGCCGGGTCTACACCCGGGGGGAGCTTTTAGAGAGGGTCTGGGGCCCGGAGTTTGAGGGCTCGGAGCGGGTGGTGGACGCCTACATCCGCCTCCTGCGCAAAAAGCTAAAGGACGACCCCCAAGCCCCCCGCTTCATTGAGACCGTGGTGGGGGTGGGGTACCGCTTCCTGGGGGAGTAGTGGAGCGGGTCTTCGTCTACGGCACCCTGAAGCGGGGGGAGCGGAACCACCCCCTGGTGGCGGAAGGGGTGAAGAGGGTCCTGCCCGGGTACGTGGAGGGGTTCGCCCTTTACCACCTGCCCCCCGGGGGGGCCCGTCCCTACGCCTACCCCGCCATGGTCCCGGGGGAGGGGCGGGTCTACGGGGAGGTGCTCTTTCTGCCCCAGGAGGCCCTTCCCCTCCTGGACGCCCTGGAGGACGAGGGCGAGGAGTACCGCCGGGTCCGGGTGGTGGTGCGGACGGAGGAGGGGCCCCTGGAGGCCTGGGCCTACGTGTACCTGGAGGACCTGGAAGGCGCCCTCCCCCTGCCTGGGGGGGTCTGGCCCCCCACCGACCTCTGACCTGGCCCGGGTAGCATGGGGCCATGCGGGTGCTCCACGTGGCCCCGGAGGCCTACCCCCTGGTCAAGGTGGGGGGGCTGGCGGATGTGGTGGGGGCCTTGCCCAAGGCCCTGGGGCCCTTGGGGGTGGAGGCCGCCGTCCTCCTCCCCTGGCACCGGGGCCTCGAGGCCCAAGGGGTGGGGGAGGTGGCCTACCGCTTCGCCGGGGCGGAGGCCCGGGCCCCCTTGGGGGAGCGGGTGGAGGGGCGGGTGCGCTTCCTCCTCCTGGGGGTGGAGGGGTTTGACCGGGAACGGGTCTACGGCTACCCCGACGACGCCGAGCGTTACCTGCGCTTCGCCCTGGCGGCGGCGGAGGTGGCCCGGGGGTTCCACCTGGTCCATGCCCACGACTGGACCGCGGCCCTCCTTCCCCTCCTCACCCCGGTGCCCGCCGTCCTCACCCTGCACAACCTGGCCCACCAGGGCCTGGTGGACCCGGCCCCCTTCTTCGCCTGGACCGGTCTTCCCTGGAGCCTTTTCCATATGGAGGCCCTGGAGTTCTTTGGCCGGGTGAACCTCCTCAAGGCGGGGATCGTCTTCGCCCGGGCGGTGACCACGGTGAGCCCCTCCTATGCCGCGGAGATCCAGACCCCGGAGTTCGGCATGGGCCTGGATGGGGTCCTGCGCCGCCACGCCCACAAGCTCCGCGGCATCCTGAACGGGCTGGACACCGAGATCTTTGACCCGGCCCGCGACCCCTACCTCCCCGCCCCCTACACCGCGGAGGACCTGAAGGGCAAGCGCCGGGCCCGGCTGGCCTTCCGGCGGCGGACGGGGCTTAGGGGACCCATCCTGGCCTACGTGGGCCGGCTGGACCCCCAGAAGGGGCTGGACCTGGTCCTAAGCGCCCTGCCCCGCCTCCTGGAGCTGGGCTTCAGCCTCTACGTCCAAGGGGTGGGGGAGGAAGGTCTGGCCCGGGCCTTCCGCGAGGCGGAGGCCGCCCATCCGGGCCGGGTCCGCTTCCTGGAGGCCTACGAGGAGGCCATGGCCCACCTGGCCTACGCCGGGGCGGAGGCGCTCCTGGTGCCGAGCCGCTTTGAGCCCTGCGGCCTGGTGCAGATGATCGCCCAGCGCTACGGCACCCCGCCCGTGGCCCGGGCGGTGGGGGGGCTGAAGGACACGGTGGAGGACGGCGGGACCGGGGTGCTCTTCCAGAGCTACCACCCCGAGGGCCTCCTCTACGGGGTCCTGCGCCTTTTCCGCCTGGGTGCGGAGGACCTGGGCCTTCGGGGCATGGCCCGGGACTTCTCCTGGGCCGCTTCCGCCCGGGCTTATCTAGAGGTCTACCGCCAGGCCTTGGGCTAGGATGGAAGGCGTGCTGGCCGACCTCAAAACCCGCGCCCTGGGGGGGGATGGGGAGGCGGTGGCCCTCCTCCGCTTTCTTGGCTTCCTTCGGGCCAAGGCCTACCTCGAGGCCCAGGCCTACGCCGAAGGCTTCCCTGGGGGCCTCCGGGAGCGGCTCCTGGCTGGGCTTTCCCTTTTGCAGGAGGACCCCGAACGCCTGGAAGACCCCCTTTTCGCCGCCGAGCGGGAGGTGGTCTTGGGGGTGAAGGCGGTGGGGGAGGGGCGGCGAGAGGAGGCGGAAGCCCGCTTCCGCAAGGCCTTGGACTTGGACCCCGAGCACCACCGGGCCCTCACCAACCTGGGTACCCTCCACCTGGAGCGGGGGGAGCTGGAGGCGGCTTGGGACTTCTACCAAAGGGCCCTGAAGCTGGCCCCGGAAGACCCCCTCCTTCACGAGAACCTGGCCGCCCTTTACAAGCGCAGGGGGGAGCTGGACAAGATGGTGGCCCACCTGAAGCGGG